>NZ_JBMAIQ010000006.1:0-347569 GCF_048573875.1 Rhodococcus sp. SB1D | reverse complement strand
AGGCAAACACGCAGCAGGCTATGGGAGGTGCACTGTAATGGCTGTTCTCAGTGCTGAACGTATCAAGATCACCACGACCAAGTCGCCGCTGTGGTGCTCGGTCATCATCGTCGTGCTCGCGCTCGGCTTCGCGGCCATCATGGGCGCGGTTGCCAAGTCGGCTCTGACGTCCTCCGACGTCCAGGGAGCACCGGACCTCGACACCGCCGTTGCCACGGCCGGCATCTCGGGTTTCGGAATCATGGTTCTCATGATCATGGCGGCCCTCGCGGTCACCAGTGAGTACCGCTTCGGGACCATCCGCACCACCTTCCAGGCCGTTCCGAACCGTGCCTCGGTTCTGATCGCCAAAGCCGGCCTCATCGGTGCTTTCGGTGCTGTACTGACATTTGTTCTCGCCTTCGGCGCGTACGCCATGGCCAAGGCCATCGCCGGTACCGAGGCGAGTGCCGGATTGACCCTGTCGAGCGGCAGTGACTGGCGCGCGATCTACGGCATCCCGATCTACGCCTTCCTGTGCGTGATTCTCGCTGTCGGCGTCGGATCGATCATTCGCCAGTCGGCCGGCGCAATTGCGTTGCTCCTGCTCTGGCCGCTGCTCATCGAGAGCCTGTTCGGACTGTTCGGCAGCTTCGGCGAGAAGATCACCCCGTTCCTGCCGTTCGCGAATGCAAACCACTTCCTCAGTGCGAGCAGCGGTGGCGTCGACTTCCACTGGGGACCCTGGGGCAGCCTGATCTACTTCGCGGCCTTCGTTCTGGTGATTTTCGGAGCAAGTATCGTCATCGTGAATCGTCGCGACGCCTGATCTTGTCGCTCCCTCGGTAGGTGTTGTCGGGAGACCTACCGAGAACCAGGAGTGACAGCAGAGTAGGGACCCAGTACGAAAAACCATTCGTACTGGGTCCCTTTCCTGTGCTTCGGCCGATATCCTCCGAAGATGAGACTCTTCGGTGTGGTTGTGGTCGCAATGGCTGGAGCACTCGTGGTGAGTGGATGCTCGTCGGGAAGTGAAGCGGCCGTCCCGACAGACCCGGTTGCATTCTCCGAGACCGTCACGGTCGACGCCGTGACCGGGCATCTGGAGCAACTCGAGAAGATCGCCGCCAACAACGAGGGCAATCGATCGGCCGGTACCCCCGGCTACGACGCCAGTGTCGACTACGTGGCAAACCTGCTCGAAGACAAGGGTTTCGAGGTCAGCACCCCGGAATTCGACTTCAGCTCCTTCGATCCCGGCACCGAATCCCTGAAAGCCGCTGACGGCTCCGATGTTCCGGTGCGGGCGCTGACATATTCCACCTCCACGGGACCGACCGGAATCACGGCGCGTCTGGTGGCGATTCCCGCCGACGAGACCCCCGGTTGCGAGGCCACCGACTACGACGGCCGCGACGTGAACGGTGCAATCGTGCTGGTCACCCGCGGAGTGTGCCCGTTCGGCGACAAGCAGAAGATC
Source organism: Rhodococcus sp. SB1D (assembly GCF_048573875.1). Lineage (NCBI taxonomy): Bacteria > Bacillati > Actinomycetota > Actinomycetes > Mycobacteriales > Nocardiaceae > Rhodococcus > Rhodococcus sp. SB1D. Next base: position 346,110 of record NZ_JBMAIQ010000006.1, on the reverse strand, counting down.
GCCGCTGATCGCGGCGCGGCGGCGTTGCTGGTTGCCAACAACGAGGACGCAATGCTGGGCGGGGCTACCTTGGGTGAACCCGAAGACGCCCGCATTCCGACCGGCGGGGTGAGTAAGGCGTCGGGCGAGGCTCTTGCCGCAGCGCCCGGAGACCTCACGCTGATTCTCGACACGTCGACGGAAACGACGAAGTCGCGCAACGTGATTGCGCAGACCAAGACCGGCGCGACCGACAACGTGGTTGTCGTGGGCGCCCACCTGGACAGTGTGCCGGAAGGTCCCGGAATCAACGACAACGGAAGCGGTACCGCAGCCGTACTGGAAACCGCGCTGCAGATGGGAAGCTCACCGAGCATCGAAAATGCCGTGCGTTTCGCTTTCTGGGGAGCGGAAGAAGTGGGATTGGTCGGCTCCACCCGCTACGTCGAGGGTCTGAGCGATCAGGAACGGGCCGACATCGCCCTGTACCTGAATTTCGACATGCTCGGTTCGCCCAACGCCGGATACCTGGCTTACGACGGCGACAACTCGGATGCCGTCGGGGAGGGGCCCGGGCCCGAGGGGTCGGCGGGCATCGAGCGCACCTTCGTCGATTTTCTCGCCGGGCGAGGGATTGCGGCGGACGGAACGGACTTCGACGGGCGCTCCGACTACGGCCCGTTCATCGAGATCGGGATCCCGGCGGGTGGCGTGTTCAGCGGCGCGGACGAGCGCAAGACGCCGGCACAGGCCGAGAAGTGGGGCGGAGAAGCGGAGGAGACCTTCGACCCGAACTACCACAGTGCCCAGGACAACCTCGCGAACATCGATCGCGAAGCGCTCGCTGCCAACGCTTCTGCAGTAGCCTTCGGAGTTGCGACGTATGCCCAGGATTTGAGCGGGCCGAACGGAGTTCCCGTCGGCGATGCCCGGACACAGGCCAGAACCGAATGATCGACTGACCGAATGATCGACTGACCGAATGATCGACTGTGCGAGCGACCAGGAGGCCACTGTGCGAGAACGGCGGCAGCACACTGTCTGTAACTCTGAGTTACGCTTGAGTTATGGCTGATCTGTCCCCGGAGAACACCGACACGGCAGGTGCTTCTTCCTCCTCGGTTCGAGGCGTCGTCGACGTCGTCTTGAACTCTGCGGCAGAACTTAACCGTCGGCAGCAGCTCATCGACGCGCTACGACGCCTCAGGCGGGCACTACCCGGTGATCCAGGGTTTGGGGATCCGCTCTCGCTCGCCGGCCCCGGCGGTGCGCGCGCCGTCGCGCGCGTCGCTGACAGATTGCTCGATCAGAAGCCGGCAGCCACTCGCGAAGTGAGCCTCGGAGCACTGCAGGTGTGGCAGGCAGCGCTGGAAAAGATGGGCCGCGGACGTGGCGATCAAGAACTGACCATCGTCTTCACCGATCTGGTGGGCTTCTCCACCTGGTCGCTCGCAGCCGGTGACGGCGCGACGCTGACCCTTCTGCGTGCGGTGGCGCAGGCCGTGGAAACTCCGATCACCGACAACGGCGGACACGTCGTCAAACGGATGGGCGACGGTCTGATGGCAGTGTTCATTCGCCCGGATGCGGCTTTGAAGGCGGTGTTCACCGCGCAGGACGCGCTCGCGGAAGTCGATCTCGACGGATACACCCCGCGCATGCGCGTCGGCCTACACACGGGTACCCCGCGTCAGATCGGTGACGACTGGCTCGGCGTCGACGTGACCATCGCCGCCCGGATGATGGGCTTGGGCGGCGACGGCAACGTCATGATGTCGGCGACAACTCTCGAGGAACTCGAAGCCGGCACCCTGGAGGATCTCGATCTCACGATCCGGCCATGGCGGCGAGGGTTTTTCGCGACCACGCCCAACGGAGTTCCCGTCGACCTGGGAATCTGGCGCGTGCGCCGGAACTAGCGCACTAAACCTGGAGCCGCCAGAGCGGGGACACCGGACCATGTCCCGCGCCGAGGTCGTACGACGCCTCGAGACACTTGGTCACCCACTCTTTGCCGAACGCCACCGCGTCCGGAACGGAATAGCCGTGTGCGAGAGCGCAAGTGATCGCAGCAGCCAGCGTGTCTCCGCCGCCGTGATCGTTGCCGGTGTCGATCCGGGCACTGCTGAATTCGAGGAAACGGTCGCCGTCGAACAACAGGTCGGTGGACAACTCCGAAGTACGAAGGTGGCCACCCTTGACGATGGACCATTGAGCGCCGAGCGCATGCAGCGCTTCTGCCGCTTGGCGGGCGCTCTTGTCGTCGACGACCTCGATACCGGTGATCAACCGAACCTCGTCAAGGTTCGGAGTGACCACCGTGGCTGCCGGAATCAAGGTGTTGCGGACCGCGTCGAGAGCTTCTTCGTGCAACAGCGGATCGCCGTGCATCGACGCGCACACCGGGTCGACCACGAGCGGAATCGGACGGTCGCGGCCGATCCCAACCTCGGCGGCAACCGCGGCCACCGCTTCAATGATTGTCGTCGACGCGAGCATTCCCGTCTTCGCCGCACCGACGCCGATGTCCGAGACCACGACGCGCACCTGGTCGGCGACGATCTCCGGCGGAATCTCGTGGAATCCGCTGACTCCCACCGAATTCTGGACCGTCACTGCGGCGACGGCCACGCAGGCGTGCACTCCGCACATCGCCATCGTGCGGGAATCGGCTTGAATGCCGGCTCCGCCACCGGAGTCGGTTCCGGCGATGGTCAATGCCCGAATCGGGGTCTGTCCGGCGGGGGTTAGGGGCAGCAGCTTCACGACGACGAGCCTACCGATCGGACCTGGGGAAACGGCAGCTCGGTCCCACCTCTCGCGGGAACGACGGCGCGAACTGCGATTGCGATCCGGTCGTTCCCGGTGCAAAAATTGGTCGAACCCGGGACAGCGTCGTCGGTAGCTGATTCTATGAGTGGCATGGATCACAGTTATGGAGAGCGTGCGAACGCAGCTGTCGCCGATCGCGCAGGTGCACATCGTGCCGTGGAGGTCGCCGCAATGAACGACATCGAAAATTCGAAAACCGGAACCTCACCGGAAGTCACGCTCGTGGACAATCCGTCGCACGAACGATTCGAACTGCTCTCCGACGACGAGTTGGTCGGCATCCTCGGATACCGCGACGAAGACGAGATTTCGGGGAGCGGAGCCGAAGCGGGCGACGTGGTTGCGTACATGCATACCGTCGTCAAAGAGGAGTACGGCGGGCAGGGACTGGCAGCCGTACTCGTGCAGTTCGCAATGGACTGCGCCCGTGAACGTGATTGGTCGGTACGGCCCGTGTGTACCTATGTTCAGCGGTACCTCGGCGAGCATCCCGAGTATCTGGAACTGCTCGTCGAGGACTAGAAGCCCGAGGGTGCAAACAGACGATCAGGCTCCGAGATTCACGATCACCCGAGATTCACGATCACCGGAGCGTGATCGCTGGCGCCCTTGCCTTTTCGCTCGTTTCGATCGATCTCGGCCGCCTCGACGCGTGCTGCGAATGCCGGTGAGCCGAGGATGAAGTCGATTCGCATACCCTGCTTCTTCGGGAAGCGAAGCTGCGTGTAATCCCAGTACGTGTACACGCCGGGACCGGGTGTGTACGGGCGAACTACGTCCGCGAACCCGGACTCGGTGAAGGCGGTGAACGCAGCTCGTTCCGGCTGCGACGTGTGGGTCTTGCCCTCGAAGAAAGCGGGATCCCACACGTCGTCGTCCGTGGGAGCGACGTTCCAGTCGCCGACCAGGGCGATCTGCGCGTCGGGATCCTGCTTGAGCCAGCCCTCCGCGTCGTCGCGCAGCTTGGCCAGCCAATCCAGCTTGTAGGCGTAATGCGGGTCTTCCAGCTCACGGCCGTTGGGGACGTACAGGCTCCACACCCGCACACCGCCGCAGGTGGCACCGATCGCACGTGCCTCGCGGACCGGGTCTGCCTCGGGATCCTTGTCGAACCCGGGCTGATCCTCGAATCCGATCTGCACGTCGTCCAAGCCGACGCGGGAAGCGATGGCGACACCGTTCCACTGGCTCAACCCGACGTGGGCGACCTCGTAGCCGATTTCCTTGAAGCGTTCGTACGGAAACTGCTCGTCCTTGCACTTGGTTTCCTGCATTGCCAGGACGTCGACGTCGGATCGACCGAGCCAGTCGATGATCCTGTCGGTACGGGCACGGACGGAGTTGACGTTCCAGGTAGCGATGCGCACGAGGGCAAGCCTAGCGTCAGCCGCCGACAGGATCGGTGGCGTATCGGTAGCGGTGGTGTTCGACGAATCCGAGTTGCTCGTAGAGCGCGATCGCCGCGAAGTTGTCCGCCGAAACCTGGAGGTACGCGTGCGTCGCACCGTTCTCACGACCCCAGGAGAGTAGATCTCCGCAGATCAGCGACCCGATTCCGTGACGACGGTGTTCAGGGGCGACGTGAATGCCGGTCAGTCCTACCCAGCGTTTGTGGTCGGGTGCCTCGGTGAGCGCAGCGCGCCCGATGGCAAGCGTCGTGTCGGTGTTTCCGATCGCGCCGAAAGTTGCAGTGCCCACGACAGCCGTGAGGACCGCCTCGACGTACGCCGGATCGCCGTGGGCGTCGTACATCGACAGCCAGTTGTGGTCGGGGCGGTCGGCGAACGAGGTGACCGGAGGACCGAGCGGCAGCGTGACATTGCCCAGATCGGCGGCCATCACGATGGTTTCCTTCTTGCTGGTCCACCCGTCCGGAGCGGTGCCGAGTCGATCGGGGAGGAGCAGCAGGGTCGGCAGTCCGCGGTCACCGAACCACTGGCGTATCCGCTCGATGGTGCTCGCGTCGAAGCCGGCAACCGCCCCCGCACCGCCGAGCGGCAAAGCGGAATTGGCGCGACCGGTGACACCGTGACCGGCGCGCAGCAACCAACCGTCGATCCACGCCTGCTCGACCCCCGGCCACGCCGCCGCAGCAGCCGTTTCGAGGTTTCTAATCTCGCCGATGCGAATCGGGCGGGCCGAGAGACTCTTGAGCGCGATCACCTGATCGGCGGAGACCTGGACCAGCCGACCGTCGCCGGCGCGAACGGCGATGGGATCGGCGCCCTCGAGGATGCCGATGACGTCGGTCATGGGATGCGAATAGCCGGGTGGGAGCTTGTATCGCAAAACCACCCGGCTACCGATCGAAATGTTGCCGTTCAGAGCAGAATTCTCAGTCTTCGTAATCGTCGTCGTCGTGACCGAACGGATCGTCGACGGTCCCCGGCGTCCAGGTCAGACCGGGCTTGCCCCAACCGGAACGCTTGATGATCTTCTTGGCAGCGCGCGCGTTGCGGCCGATCAGTACGTCCGTGTAGAGGAAACCGTCGAGATGCCCGGTCTCGTGCTGGAGCATCCGTGCGAAGAATCCGGTGCCCTCGACCTCGATCGGGTTGCCGTCGGCGTCGGTGCCGGTGACCTTCGCCCAATCGGCGCGACCCGTCGGGAACTGCTCGCCGGGAACGGACAGGCAACCCTCGAAGTCTTCGTCCGGGTCGGGCATCGTCTGGGGGATTTCGGACGTCTCGAGTACCGGGTTCACGACGACGCCGCGTCGACGCTCGCTGCTGCGGTCGTCACCGGGGCAGTCGTAGACGAAGACTCGCAGTGGAACACCGACCTGATTGGCCGCCAGACCGACGCCGTTGGCAGCGTCCATCGTCTCGTACATGTCTGCGATCAGTTCGGCGATCTCGGCCGGGGACTGAGTGACCGGCTCTGTCGCCTTGTGCAGTACTGGGTCGCCGACGATTCGGATGGGGAGGATAGCCATGCGGACAAGGATAGTGCGGCGCGCCCGCGTAGTTATCACGGCCCGCACACTCGATCATGGTTCAATGGTTGCTGAAGAACAGCGATGTAATTCGTTGCTCGGTCGGAACGTGGGCCGCGGGGGAAATTGTGAGTTACCTTCGGGCCAGGGGACCGGGAAACTCACGGCCGCGAGAATTCGGTCGGAAAAAGAACACCGGGCATACGAGTCTCGCTGACGCCGAGCACAGCAGTCGAGGAGTGACATGGACGGCGCAACCGCGCGTAGTCGGAACCAGTCCGAAGGCACTGGCGCCGACGATTCGGTAGTAGATACAGCAGGCATGCACGAGGTGGGCGAAGACGGCCTCACCCGCCGGGAGCACGACATCCTCTCCTTCGAGCGCCAGTGGTGGAAGTACGCCGGTGCGAAGGAAGAAGCCATCAAGGAGTTGTTCGACATGTCGGCAACCCGCTACTACCAGGTTCTCAACGCCTTGGTCGATCGCCCCGAATCCTTGGCGGCTGATCCCATGCTGGTCAAGCGCCTGCGTCGTCTGCGTGCCAGCCGTCAGAAGGCCAGGGCCGCCCGCCGCCTCGGCTTCGAGGTCACCTGAATCACGCGTACATATGATCGGGCTGTCCACACACTGGCGATAAGGTCGACATCGTGAGTACCCCGAAAGAGCAGCCGTCCGGACCTCCGCTTCGCGCAATCGCCATGGTGTTGATCGCGTTGGCGATCGTGTTCATCGGTCTCGGAGCAGCCTCACTGGGTGGATCGAGCGACGGTGGATCGGGCGACGAGAACACCGCAGCAGAGCAGACCGAATCCTCGGCGTCTGCCACGACGAGCGCCCCCGCGCCGGCCACCACCAAGCCGGCAGCGACGACACAACCCGCTTCGGGCGATACCACCACCACGTCGCGACCCTCGGGAACTGCGACGACCACGACTTCCAGCTCCGCGAGCGGCACCGACACGTCGAATGTCAGCGTTCGAGTTCTCAACAACAGCACCGTCTCCGGTCTGGCAGCAGGCACCGCCGAGGAATTGACGGCAGCAGGTTGGAACGTCGAGGAGACGGGTAACTACAGCGAGGGCACCGTCAGTACGACGACGGTGTATTACGGATCGTCCGCGGCGGAGAAGGCAGCGGCGCAGAAGATCGCGGCTGAACTCGGAGTCTCCGCAGAGCCTCGATTCGCCGGCATCGCGAACGCGTCACCTGGCGTGATCGTGATCGTGACCTCCAACTGACCGGTCGTGAAGGTGGAACTGACCCGTCGGTTCCAGCTACTACACGCGCCGTTATGATCAGAAGCACTTTCTCGCCACCTCAAAGGAGCGGTTCGATGGCCCCCAGCAGCACCCGGCGTATGTCCTGGCGCGTCGTTGCCCCTGTAGTCGCGATTGCCGCTTTCGGCTTGACCGCTTGCAGTAACAGCGAAGAGCCCAGCAGCGTCCCCGGCACGACTCCTCCGGTGTGGACCGGTGCAGCCGATCCCAGCGCGCACGAAAGCGCGGGCGGCCACGGTTCCGAGACGGCTCACGCCGGCGCTTCTGCCGAAACGGTCACCGCAACGCTGAACGGCACCGACGGCGCCAAGGTCGGAACGGTTACGTTCGCGCAGGAAGGTAGCGACGTCAAGGTCACCCTCGACGCCAAGGGCCTCACCCCCGGCTTCCACGGATTCCACGTCCACCAGGTCGCCAAGTGCGAGACCAATTCCGTTGCCCCCAGCGGCGGAGAGCCGGGTAACTTCCTCTCGGCAGGCGGACACTTCCAGGCCGAGGGTCACACGGGCCACCCGGCGAGCGGCGACCTCACTTCGGTTCAGGTCCTCGAAGACGGCACCGCCACACTGGTCACCAGGACCGATGCATTCACCGTCGACGAACTGGTCGCAAACGGTGGAACATCCGTCATGATCCACGCCGGAGCGGACAACTTCGGCAACATCCCGACGCGTTACGCGCCGGCACCGGATCAGCAGACCCTCGACACCGGTGACGCAGGCGGACGCGTTGCTTGCGGTGTCATCACCAAGAGCTGACAAACTCACCTGAGTTTTGCATCACTTCCGGCGACTACCACGCAGTAGCCAGCACGGTGTTTTTACCGACACTGTGATTGGATTCTCTGCGTGGTAGTTCCATTTCCAGGTTCGCCGCGCCCGACGCTGGGCGTGGAGTGGGAGATCGCGCTGGTCGATCGCAAGACCAGAGATCTCTCCAACACAGCAGCCGAGGTGTTTTCGGCGGTCGAAGAGCTTGCCGGCTCCGAAACCCCGCACATCACCAAGGAACTACTGCGAAATACCGTCGAACTCGTTACGGGTATTCATTCGACGGTCGGCGAGGCGATGAGTGATCTCGACAGGTCACTGGATCTGCTGCGTCGCGCCGCGAATCCGCTCGGCGTCGACCTCATCAGCGCGGGCACGCACCCGTTCGCGCAATGGTCGACTCAGTTGGTCACCCGGACGCCCGACTACGACGAGCTCATCGAACGCACGCAGTGGTGGGGTCGGCAGATGCTGATCTGGGGCGTGCACGTCCACGTGGGTGTCTCGTCCGCGGACCGCGTTTTCCCCATCATCAACGCACTGCTGCAGCGCTATCCGCATTTGCTGGCGCTGTCGGCATCCTCGCCGATGTGGGCCGGTGTCGACACCGGCTATGCGTCCAATCGAGCGTTGATGTTCCAGCAGCTCCCCACCGCAGGTCTTCCGTACCAGTTCGAGAACTGGGCCGAATACGAGTCGTTCATCGACGACCAGATGAAGACCGGTGTGATCACCAAGATCGGTGGCATGCACTGGGACATCCGTCCCGCGCCGAAGTGGGGAACCATCGAGGTCCGGGTGTTCGACGGCGTCTCGACGCGCGCCGAACTGGGTGCCCTCGTTGCTCTGGTCCACTGCCTCATCGTCGATCTGGACCGCAGACTGAGTGCCGGTGAGACTCTGCCGAACATGCAGCCGTGGCACGTCAAGGAAAACAAGTGGCGCGCAGCGAGATACGGACTGGACGCCGAGATCATCCTCGACTCCGACGCAAACGAGTGCCTCGTCACTGACGATCTGGATCGCCTACTCGACGACTTGGCGCCGATCGCGGTCTCGCTCGGCTGCGCGGACGAGTTGGCGTCGGTGGCGGACATTCCCCGTCGCGGCGCGTCCTACCAGCGGCAACGTCGTGTCGCGGAAGCGACGGGCGGCGATCTGGTTGCGGTCGTCGACGCCTTGGTCGCAGAGTTGGGCACCTAGCAGGTTCACAGTGCGAAGGGCTGTTTCGCGGACTGGAAATCCGGGCATACCAACCGTTTGTCCAGTGGGTGTCCATATTCAGTTCACACGCCGTTTACTATTGTCCGGTGTTGATAGACAGTTGGTCCCAACGAGGGGGCGCACCCGGACAGTCGGACCGTTCGTGGTCGAGTTCTCACCGACTCCTTCTGATCGGCACAGCAGCATTGACCGTGCTGGTCCTGGGCGTGCAGGCGTTCGCGTCGTACAAGGGCTATCTCGGTCCGGTGGAAAGCCTGTTCGGTGACTACTTCCTCGTTCCCCGCTCCGCGACCATGCCTTGGGTGGGCCTCGCTCTCGCGCTCGTCGGACTGAACAACAAAGAACGCATCTACGCGGTATCCGCGGCCGTCGTGATCGACGTGGTCGTCGGCGCGATCCGCTGGTTCTCGGGTGGACCGCTGACGATGGGCACCGGCGGCACCTGGGTGCTGACGGCCATCGCGGTGTACGCGGTGTGGAAGTTGTCCGGTGAGCGTCGACTCAGCGTTCTGCACGGCGTCGCGCTGGGCGCGTTGCTCATCATCGCGGCCAAGGTTGCCGAGACGTGGCTGGAGATCACCATTCTCGTCGGCACCGACGTGTGGGACGAGTACGTGTTCCTCGCCGACCAGGCTCTCGGGAATCCGTCGTGGGTGATGGGCCAGATCGTCGACGCCATGGGCCCCGTCGGTGCCGCAGCCCTCGACTGGATCTACGTCGAACTGCCGGTCGCGGTGATCGTGGTTGCTCTCTATCAAGTACGTAAGGGATGGCCGTCGCATCACCTGCTGCGCACGTTCCTGCTCATCGGGCTGATCGGCCCGATCTTCTACGTCCTGTTCCCGGTGGTCGGCCCGGTGTTCGCCTTCGGTCCGCGTGGGTTCGGATTCCAGATCGGTGACTACTGGCCGAACATCGTGCCCAACTTCGACTTCGCATCACCGTCGTCGCTGCCGTTCGACGACGCCGCACCGCGAAACTGCATGCCGAGCCTGCACACCGCGTGGGCGGTCGCATTGTTTATCCACTCGCGCAGCGGGCCGTGGTGGATTCGCAGCCTGGGATCGTTCTGGCTCGTTGCGACCCTGACCGCGACGCTCGGTTTCGGATTCCACTACGGCGTCGACCTCATTGCCGGTGCCGTCCTGTGCTTGACCCTCGATGCGGCGCTACGGGATCCGGAGCGCGGCTGGGGTTGGTTCCGAGTGCGTCTGTTGATCGGTGGCTCGGCACTCCTGGCGGGATTGTTGCTCTCGTACCGGTTCGCTGCGGTGCAGATGGCCGAGTACCCGGCGATCTTCGGGCCGCTGCTGATGGCTGTCCTGGTTCTGATGTCGGTGGCGTACTTCGCCACCTTCTTCGCCCGCCCCGGCACTGCTCTTGCGGTGTGGGGCGAGCGCGACGGCGAGTGGGATGCCGTTACAGGAGAGAGTCCGGGTCTTCCAGCTCGTTGATCTTCATGAGGTCGTCCTCTTCGCGCTGTTCGCGGTAGGCGACTCGGCCGACGCTGTGCGCGATCACGGGCGCCGTCAGCAGCGTGAAGATGCCCACCAGGACCAACATCCAGATGTCGACGCTCCCACGAAGCAGGAACACGGCGCCCATCAGGACCAAGATCAGTCCGACCACCTGAGGTTTCGTGGCCGCGTGCATACGACGCAGAGTGTCGGGGAAGCGAACGATTCCCACCGCGGCGGTCAGCGCGAGCAGCGCGCCGAGGAAGATGGAGATGGCCCCGATCGTGTCGAGGATGTTGCCGATCACTGGTCACTCACCCGGAAGCGCGCGACGGACACCGAACCGATGAAGCCGACCAGCGCCAGCGCGACGATCGCGGGAACGATGGTCGTGTCTTTGCTGTACGCGGCCCAGACCGCGAGTCCACACATCGAGACCGCGATGATCGTGTCCAGGGCGACGAGGCGGTCGAGTGAGCTCGGACCGTCGAGCAATCGGAACGTGGTCAGTACGGCGGCGATCAGCAGAATCACTCCGGAAATGATCAAGATCGTGGTGATGAACCCGTTCATGGTTGGTCCTCCTGCCGGGGTGCATCGAATTCGTAGTCGCGCTGGTGCCATGGGCTGGGTTGCCAGTCCGAATCACGTTCGAACGACGCGATGAACAACCGCTCGAGGTCCTCCACCGAGCGGTAGAACGCGCTGACGGCTTTCTGCGAGCCGACGTCGAGCACGTGGACGTAGACGATGCGTCGGTTCTGGTCGATCTCGAGAACCATCGTGCCGGGGATCAGGTTGAGAACGTCGATGCACAGCGTGAGAACCAGGTCGGACTTGATCCCGAGTTGGTACCGCAGAACTCCGGTGACCGGGGGCGGCGACGGGCGGATCGCCAGCCACGCGACCTGGATACTCGACTGGATCGCGTAGTACACGATCATCCACAACAGACGCAGAATCGACAGCAGATGTACCCGACCCTCGACCGGTACGCGGGGGAGGGGAAGCAGGACCATGATGATCAGGCCGACGGCGAGTCCGCCGAAGATGTTGCCGAAACTGATGTTGCCCCACAACAGGATCCATACGACCATCAGCCACAGCAGGATCCCGACGCGGAGTACCTGTTCGCGTTTCATCGCGGAGCCTCCTCGGTGTTCGGGGCCTCGGTATTCGGGACATCGGTACTGGGAGCTACAGCAGGGTCGTCTGCAGCGACGGGAGCTTCGTCGACCGGCACGGGCCGGTGGTTGCCGAGAACCGCGTCGATGTAGATGGACCGGTCCTGCAGGTCCTTCGCCGCTCTGTCGCTGATGTCGATGATCCGGCCCGCGAACACCGTCAGTGCCAGACCGACGATGACAAGTCCGACCGTCGGAATCAGCATGAAGAGCGGAATCTTGCCGACATCCTCGCGGTCGACGAACGCGATGTCCTCTTCGGACTCGTCGATCAACGCTGACGGGCTGACGTCGGCGAGGTCACCTTCGGGCGCGTCGGCCCGGGCTCGCCAGAAAGCCTTGGTCCACACGCGGGCGACGGCGTAGAGCGTCAGCAAGCTGGTGATCGTGCCGCCGGCAACGAGGATCCAAGCCAACGCGCTGGCGTCGGCCGCACCGGCCTGAAGGAGCGCGACCTTGCCGATGAAGCCCGAGAACGGCGGGATACCACCGAGATTCAGCGCCGGGATCAGGAAGACGATCGCGAGGATCGGGCTGGCCGCCGCCAGACCGCCGAGACGGCGCAGCGACGACGACCCGGCTTGTCGTTCGATCAGGCCCACGACGAGGAAGAGCGTCGTCTGCACGATGATGTGGTGGGCGACGTAGTAGATCGCGCCGGACAGCCCGGACGTCGTGGACAGAGCGATACCGAAGATCATGTAACCGATATGGCTGACCAGTGTGAACGAGAGCAGACGTTTGATGTCGCTCTGCGCGATGGCACCCATGATGCCGACCACCATCGTGAGCAGGCCGCACACCATCAGTACGTTGTCGAGTTCCCCTTGCGGGAACAGCAGTGAATGCGCGCGGATGATCGCGTACACACCGACCTTGGTGAGCAACCCGGCGAAGACGGCGGTGATCGGTGCGGGCGCGGTCGGATACGAGTCCGGTAGCCACGCAGACAGCGGGAAGACCGCGGCCTTGATGCCAAACGCCACGAGCAGGACAGCGAAGATGGCGGTTCGTGTGCCCGGCGGAATGTTGTCGAAGCGCAGGGCCATGTCGGCCATGTTGAGGGTGCCGGTCGCCGCGTAGGCGAAAGCGATGCCCGCCAGGAAGATCAGCGAAGACACCATCGAGACCATCACGTACGAGACACCGGCCCGGACGCGGTCAGCGCTGGCACCGAGCGTCAGGAGCACGAAACTCGCGGCGAGCAGAACCTCGAACCCGACGTAGAGGTTGAAGAGGTCACCGGCGAGGAACGCGTTGGAGATACCGGCGGTCAATGCGAGATAGGTCGGCAGGAAGATCGAGACCGGCTGGGCCTCGCTGCCGTCGCGAATACCCTGACCGATCGCGTAGATCATGACGGCGAGCAACACCACCGACGAGACCACGAGCAACATCGCCGAGAGACGGTCGACCACGAGTGTGATGCCGATGGGGGAGTCCCAGCCGCCGACCTGAACGGCCGTCGTACCGTCGCGGTCGGCGAGGTAGAGCAGCAAGCCCGACACCGCGACGACGCCGACGAGCGCGATCAGTGTGATCACGCGCTGAAAACGAGGACGTCGGCCGACGACCAGCGTCGCAGCAGCGGCCAGCATCGGGATCAAGACGGGCAGGGGCGCAAGGGCTCCCATCAGGTTGTCCGAGATGGTCATGCGCCTCCACCTCCCTCGATCTTGGTCTGGCGAGCGTCTTTGCGCCGCTTCTCGGATTCCTTCTTACGAGCAAGGTCGGTGGCCCAGTCGGGTACCGGTTCGTCCTCGAAGTCGCCGTCGTGGAGGTCGTCGTAGCATTCGATGTCCTCGAGGTTGACCAGTTGTTCGAGGGGAATAGGGTTGCCGTCCTTGTCGAATGCGTCGCCGCCGATGCTCGGGGCACCGGTGACCGGGTCGTCGGAGCGGTCGTGGTCGGGAGCGTCGGCAGGCAGGCGACGCTTGAGAACCTTGGTGTCCTCGGGATCGTCCTCGACGGCGTCGGCGGTGTTGATCTTGTAAGACCGGTACGCCAGTGCCAGAACGAAGCCGGCGATACCCATCGTGATCACGATCGCCGTCAGGATCATGCCCTGGGCGAGCGGATCCGCTATTTCCTCGTGGACCGAATCTCGGCCGACGATGGGCGGATTCCCGTCCGATCCACCGACGGTCAGGATCAAGAGGTTGATGGCGTTGCCGAATAGAAGTAGACCGAGCAGCATCCGAGTGATGCTTCGTTCGATCAGCAGGTAGACACCGGCCGACGTGAGGACGCCGATCAGGATCAGCATTCCGATGTTTGCGCTCATGGTGCTTTCACCTCGATTTCTGCGTCGAGGCGGGCGCCGAGACTTCGGAGTACGTCCAGGACCAGGCCGACCACGATGAGGTAGACGCCCAGGTCGAAGAACAGTGCGGTGACCAGTTTGACGTGGCCGATGAGCGGGAGTGTGAACTCGAATACGGCGGACGAGAGCGCCGGGGCGCCGAGGAACAGCGACACCAGGGCGGTGCCCGCGGCCAGCGCCAAACCGAGGCCGAGAATCTTGCCCGCGTCGATGGGTACGGCTTCACCGAGTTCGTAGCGTCCGCCGGCGAGGTACCGAAGTACCAGCGCCAGGCCCGCCGTCAGGCCTCCGGCGAAACCGCCACCGGGGGCATTGTGACCGGAGAAGAAGAAGTAGATCGACAACACCATGATGGTCGGGAAGATCAACCTCGTGGTGACCTCGAGAACCAGCGAACGGTGTCGAGGATCGATGAGGTCTCCGCCGCGCAACCACGTCGTGTCCGAGTTGGCAGCTGCCTTGTCGACGATGACGGAGGGGGCGTCCGCGACGCGCGGCGCGATACCGAACCGGCGGTTGCGGAAGACGAGGCTGGCGACGCCAGTTGCCGCGACCAGCAGCACCGAGATCTCACCGAGGGTGTCCCATGCGCGGATGTCGACGAGTAGGACATTGACGACGTTCTTGCCGTTGCCCAGGTCGTAGGCAGCGTCGGGAAGCAGCTCGTAGATCGGACGAGTGTTTCGGGCATTGGTCGCGAAGGCCGCGATGGTGGTGACGGTGATACCGACGGCGACAGCGAGTGCGGCACGCGGCCACTTGAAGCCGATCGCCTTGCTCTCGTCGACTTCGGCGGGGAACTTCCGGAGCACGAGCACGAAGATCACCAGTGTCAGTGTCTCGACGAGGAACTGGGTCAGCGCGAGGTCGGGTGCGCCGTGCAGCGCGAACAACACGCCGCAGCCGTAGCCGGTGAGTCCGACGAGGATGACGCTGGCGAGTCGGTTGCGCATCAGCGTCGCGGCGATGGCGGCCGAGATCATCATCAGCGCGATAGTGAACTGGATGGGTGAATCCCACATCCGAAGGTCGACTCCGCCGCCATCGGTGTCGATGATCAGCAGGAACAGCGGCACAACGACCAGCGTCGCGAGAATCGTCGACTGTGTGCGGGGGAGCGAACCACGCTGAGTGGCACCGGTCAGGCGCATCGAGATGGTGTCCATGCCGCGCAGGGTCGCGTCGTAGATACGGTCGGCGTTGCCGAGCGGCGGGTGCTCGAAGTGCAGTCGGCTGATCTGACGCTGCGCGATGTAGAGCGCGATGCCGCCGGCGATGACGATGCAGGTGAGCAGCAGCGGAGTGTTGAATCCGTGCCACAGCGCGAGGTGGTAGTCGGCGTGAGGTCCGGGGGCCAGTGTGGTGGAGTACGGGGTCAGCAGCTTCTCGAGCTGGGGCGAGAGAATGCCGGCGGCCAGACCGAGAACAGCGAGCAGGCCGGGCGCGAACAGGAACAGCCAACCCGGCTTGTGCATCTTGCTCACGGCTGGGCTGGGCTTGCTCAGGGTCTTACGTCCGAAGGCGCCCCAGATGAAGCGGACGCTGTAGCCGACGGTGAGGATCGAGCCCAACACGATCACCGTGACGACGGCGATGGACGACCAGTGGCCGAGCGCGTTCGTTTCGAGCACCGATTCGAGTGCGGCTTCCTTGCCGACGAATCCGAGTAGCGGTGGCAGACCGGCCATGCTGGCGGCAGCGAGGCTCGCGATGATCGCGAGAGCGGGTGCCGCTTTACCCAGGTGAGCAAGTTTGCGCAGGTCACGGGTACCGGTCGTGTGATCGATGATGCCAACGACCATGAAGAGTGCGGCCTTGAACATCGCGTGCGCCACGACCATCGTCATGCCGGCCAGGGCGGCGTCACGCGTGCCGATGCCGACCAGGACCATCATGAAGCCGAGTTGGCTGACGGTTCCGAAGGCGAGGACGAGTTTGAGGTCGTACGCGCGCATGGCTCGCCAACCGGCGAGGATCATCGACAGCAGACCCAAACTGATGATGGTGATGCGCCACGGCGGCGAATCGGCGTACCCGGGAGCCAGGCGCGCGACGAGGTAGATACCGGCCTTGACCATTGCAGCAGCGTGAAGATAACCGCTGACAGGGGTTGGCGCGGCCATTGCACCGGGAAGCCAGAAGTGCAGGGGCACGATTGCCGATTTGGAGAGCGCACCGATCAGGATCAGGACGATCGCGACGGACGGGAGCCACCCCGTCGGCGGGTTCGCGACCAGTTCGGACAGGTTGTAGCTGCCGCCGACCTGGCCGAGGATGATCATGCCGACCAACATCGCCAGACCACCCGCGGTGGTGACCAGCAGTGCCTGGGTCGCGGCGCGGCGGCTGGTGGCGCGTTCGGCGTAGTGACCCACGAGCAGGAACGACAAGACCGTTGTCAGTTCCCAGAACACGTAGAGAAGCAGCATGTTGTCGCTGGTCACTAGCCCGAACATGGCACCCGCGAAGGCGACCATCTCGGCGGCGAAGATACCGAGTCGAGGTTCGTCGTCGGTGAAATAGCGGGCGCAGTAGACCAGGATGAGCGTGCCGACACCCAGGACGAGCACGGCCATGATGGCCGAAAGCGCGTCGAACCTGAAGTCGATGTCCATCGACAGCCCTGGAACCCAGGTGATGTGCAGCGTCTCGACGGTGCCCCATTTGTCGATGACCCAGCCGAGGCCGGCGAGGGGGACTATCGCGAGGGGGAAGAAGCCGTTTCGCCCTAACCTGCGCACCACAAGCGGAGCCAAGAGGGCGGCAACGGCATGGGCAAGCAAGATAGCGAGCAAAAGGCACTCCGTCGTGTTGTCAGCGGGCGGCGGGGTGTCCGAACAAAATCGAACCTATCGGATTAACGAGACAATTCACCTTGTCGGAGAGGTTGTCTTTGCGTACATATTACCGGGCGTGGCAGTTTCGATGTGCAGCGAGTCGATTCGGACATCATCGGCACTCGCTGATACACGTAGGTTGGACGACGTGAATTCGTCGACACCCACCACGATCATCCGTACCGCTGCCCTTGCACACATTCGTGACCGCAAGCTGATCCAGACCCGCTCCGTGGGCAAGACGGCGTTCTACATGGCCGGCGGAAAGATCGACCCGGGGGAGACGCCCGAGCAGGCACTGCACCGCGAAATTCGGGAGGAACTCGACGTCGATCTGGTCGACGGGACGGTCACGTTCCTCGACGTCTTCGAGGCTCACGCTTTCGGACATTCCGCGGACACGGGCCTGCACATGAGTTGTTATCTGGCGGAGATGGCCGGAGACCCGCACCCGACCAGCGAGATCGCCGAGTTCCGCTACTTCACGCTCGCCGAGTATGCAGCGATGGACGAGGTGGCGCCCGGATCACTCAAAGTGTTCCATCGCCTGGCGTCGATGGATCTGATCGACTGATCGGCGGAGGAACGGATCGATTGATCCGCCCCAATCGGAGACTCACGTAGGCGCAGACGGCCACGATGATCAGCGCCACGGCGTCGAGTATCAGAATGTCGGTCGAGATTTCGAACGGGCCGACCGTCGTGATGCCGTTGAAGGGCTTGTTCTCGTCGAGCGGCGTGTACGCCGTCCATCCGTAGTCGAACTGCGGATAGACGAGCAGGGCCAGCGCCGTCGGGCCGAAGATGACACCGAGTCCGACGAGGGCTCGTGACGCTCCGGTCCGCGGTGGCTCTCGGTACATCGCGCTGGCGATCGCGTACGTGACGACCGCAGCGGTGAAGGCGACAAGAAGATCGCTGATCGTGAGAACGTCACCGATCTTCGGCGACGGCGACGTGGCGTAGCTGACGATCCCGGCGACCGTGACCGTCAGGAGCAATCCGTAGCCGACGACTCGCGAGGGAGCGATCGCGCCGATCGCTGCCGCGGCGACGATGACGAGTCCGATCACGACGGCGGTGGAGGCGGGGGTTTTCGACCATTCCATGGCTTCGGTTGCGGGACGGTTCGCCGAGACCGCCGCCAGAGTTGCGACGGCAGCGGTACACATCAGCAGGATTCGACTGCCGTCGCCCAGCACCCGCGCGCAGATCACCGTGATCACCAGCGCGACGAGTAGTAGAGGCACCGCCGCCGTGACGGTGGTGATCTCGAACCACCAATTCGCAGCGACCCCGAAGAGAGTGAGCACCGCCGCGATAGTCACCGGTCGAACGGCCATCCGTTCCTTGGGGTGGTCCTTGTCGAAGTCGTGGAACCAGAACGCGGCGACGCAGGCGGCGGCCAAAGCGAGCGCGAACAGTGTTGCCCCCAACACTGGTGGTTGAAACTGGTTGGTGTTGTCGGCGATGTAGTCCGCGTACCGCCGAGGAATAGCGTCTTCGTCGAGGAGTGAATCCGAGACATGCACGGCAACAATCGTTCCCGCGACGGAAGCGGCTCGGACCCGGGGAGCGGCAGCAACCGTGACCGCGCCGACAGCGACTCCCGCACCGACGGGTGAGAGTGCCTCGAAGTTGTGATCGTAGAGCCCGGGCAGTTCGAGTAGGAGTCCACCGAAGACCGTCATGGCCGCGGTCCGCAACCGGCAGCGGGCCATCATCGCGGCTGTCCCGACCGCGACGACAGCCAAGACGCCGGCGCCGATGGTCGAGATGGACCAGAACCTGTCGCCCGTCGAAATCGACGTCGACTGGCTGTTCACGAACGGTGCCAAGGCGACGACGGTGACGACGAATGCCGTCACACCACTCAGCGCGACGAGCAGCGTCCTGCGGGCGATGGGCACTGCTCCAAAATAGTCAATCCGGTACCAGTTGCACCGCAATAGCAGGTCTCAGTCCGGTGACGGTGTGTCAGTCGACTGGCCCCGGTTCGATCCGAGATTCCGTGGTGTCGACGGGTGGATGGGACCGTCGGAGGATCGCTGCACCGCAGAAGCCGATGATCAAGGCGAAGAGGATTGCAGCGCCGACGGTCTGAGGGGTGACGTAGTCGATGGTGATGCCTATTCCGCGTCCGAATAGTCCTCCGTTGGCGCTGACGTGCGCCGGGATGGGAAGTTCCATCAATCGCTGAATGTCTGCCGCTGTCAACTCTGGCGGCGCGGTGAGCTGATCGGTGAGAATGGCGATCGACGAGAAGGTCATTGCGGCAAAGGGAATGGCGAGTCCGAGTGTGGCGTCGACCAGGCTGCCGGGAGCCAGGGCACCGAACAGCAATCCGGCGGCGAGACCCAGCGAGGCGATCTTCAGTGCGATTGACCAGACACCGTGCGCGGAGTCGAAGGGCAGTAGTTCTGACAGCGGTACCGCAACGAGAACGGCGATGGGAACGAGGTTTGGCACCTGCTTGTGCAGTCGCAATCCGACGGCGACCGGCAGGGCTGCGAAAAGCACCAGTACCCAGGGGGACTTCAGGTCTCCCCAGTGGCCGGAACCCTTCGCGATGTCGACGAACAGCGGAGCCGACGCAGCGGCCAGAGCGGTTGCGGCCCAGAGGAACTTGCCACCAGCACCGGAGGTGTCGCCGAGACGGTAGGCGGCGATCCATGTCAACGCGAGCGCAGCGCCCGCTGCCAAGACCATGACGATCCAGGCAGTTGCCTCGGACGCGTACTGCTGGCGATCGATCACGGCGCCGAGCACTCGATGCCCGATCGCCAGCGCGGCGATCACCACGAGCGCTATGCGGATTTCGCCCGCGTCGGGCTTGCGGATCCGGAAGCCGGATTGCGCGGTCACTGCACAGGCGATTGCTGCTGCGGCCGTGGCGCCGATCAGCCACCACGACGGCTCACCTACCGAAGACGTACTCATCCGGCCCGTCCCGCCGGCGAACGTGCGAACCGTGAGGAAGGCGGCAAGCACGCCGAGGAGGGTGGCGTTCTTCGTGGCGGTGCGATCCCAACTGACGGCAACCACACAACCCAGAATCGCACCGGCTGCAACACTTTTGACGATGATCACGGCGATCAGCAGGTCCAGTGACGCAACCTCGGGCACGACTGCCCGAATGATCGCGATGACGGCGACCCCGACGGTGATCGCGATCCAGGCTGCCCGACGGGAGCCGCGACGCTGTGAGAGTGCGCAGGCAAGCACGGCAACCACGGCGCCGAGCCCGACAGCGGTGGGTCCACTGCTGATCCAGCGATCTACTTCCGACGGAGAGGCCACGATGGCCCAGTCACGGAGAACCGGATTGGTCAGGGCCAGCGCAGCGAGTATCCCGGACAGGAGCGCAGCGACGGTGGTGAGGATCGCTCGAAGATCGAGTGGCATCGGGCCAACCTATCGCGGCGCCGCGACATCGGTCGTGGGCGGCGTGAGTGCCGGAAACCAGATGTCGGTGAGAACGTCTGCTGCGACGTCCGCACCCGCGGTGATCGCGCCCTGTTCCGCCCAGCGAATGAAGAAGCGCTCGACCTGTGTCAGCAGGAGTTCGACCCGGAGTTTCGCCTCGTCGTGTCGATTCTGCGGCCAACGGGCGAGGTACGACGGCATCGCGTTGGGCAGTGCAGAGATGCCTTCGCGGGCCAGTGTGCGGAACTCGGGTTCGAGGACCATGGCCTCGTCCCACGCCCGCATCATGTGGTGGTGATCGCGGCACCAGTCGAGAGCGCGGTTGATCCAGCCGGCGAATTCTTCGCGCGAACCGGAATCGAGTACGTGGTCGAGATCCTGGAATATGGCGAGGGTGCTGGATACGACGGTGTTCGAGCCGAGCGCCTTGAGGATGTCGATCTTTCCGGGAAAGTGCAGGTAGAAGGTGGCTCGGCTGCAACCGACCCGGCCGGCGATGTCCTCGACGGTGACAGCCGCGTATCCGCGTTCGGTGAAGAGCGCGCCGGCGGCATCCACGAGGTCTGCGCGGGTTCGCTGCTTCTGCTTCTCTCGCAGCGTCAGTCTGCCGGAGGTATCTGTCATTACCAGGATCCTAGTGCCGCGGGGGCTCTCACGGGTCAGTTGCACGAGACTCTCCGTCTTTCACTTGACAGTCCGTTAGTGAAAGCTACTCTGTGGTGTAGCGCACATTCGACCGATCAGAGGACGCCATGACCATCTCGGACACAACACGCACGCCTGACCTGCCGGCCGGATTCGACGTCACCGATCCTGCTGTCCTCGGGGAGCGGATCCCTTTCGAGGAATTCGCCGAACTGCGTCGCAACGCACCCGTGTGGTGGTGTGAGCAGCCGCCGACGGTCGGTGGATTCCAGGACGAGGGCTACTGGGTGGTCTCGCGTCACGCTGACGTCAAAGAGGTCAGCCAGCGCAGCGATGTGTTCTCGAGCTGGGAGAACACCGCGATCGCGCGTTTCGCCGACGACATGCCACGTGAGGCCGTCGAGATGCTCCGTCATCTTCTGCTCAACAAGGATGCACCGGAGCACACCAAGCTCCGCAAGCTGATTTCGAAGCTGTTCACGCCTCGCGCGATCAACGGCATGCGCGACGAATTGGATCGTCGTGCACGGAGCATCGTCGACACCGCTGTGAGCGAAGGCCCGGGCGACTTCGTGAAGCAGGTTGCCAGCGAGCTGCCGCTCCAGGCGATCGCGGATCTGATCGGTGTACCGCAGGACGATCGAGACAAGCTGTTCAAGTGGTCCAACGAGATGATGGGCTACGACGACCCGGAATACCAGGGTGATCCGGCAGTCGCGTCCACCGAGGTCCTCGGATACGCGTACCAAATGGCAGACGCACGTCGTACCTGCCCGGCAGACGACATCGTCACCACTCTGGTCCAGGCCGACATCGACGGCGACTCCTTGAGCCCGGAGGAGTTCGGGTTCTTCGTGCTCATCCTGGCGGTCGCAGGAAACGAGACCACCCGCAACGCCATCACGCACGGAATGATCGCGTTCCTGGACAACCCCGAGCAGTGGGAGCTGTACAAGAAGGAACGTCCCAAGACGACGGCCGACGAGATCGTCCGTTGGGCGACACCCGTCACCGCCTTCCAGCGCACCGCGCTCGAGGACACGGAATTGGCAGGAGTGTCGATCAAGAAGGGGCAGCGCGTGGTGATGCTGTACAGCTCCGCGAACTTCGACGAGGACGTCTTCGAGAACCCGATGACGTTCGACATCACTCGTAACCCCAATCCGCACTTGGGCTTCGGCGGAACGGGCGCGCACTTCTGCATCGGTGCCAACCTCGCTCGTATGGAGATCGACTTGATGTTCAACGCGATCGCCGACAACGTCCCGGACATCACCAAGATCGGTGATCCGCGCCGTCTGCGCTCGGGTTGGATCAACGGCATCAAGGAGTTCCAGGTCGATTACAAGAGCACAGGCTGCCCGGTCGCTCACTAGAGTCGGTAGGTGAGAGGTACACCCCACGATCTCGAGGAGCCACCGCATGACTTCGATCAACGACAAGGCAACAGCTCTACTGGCGTTGCACCAGCCAGGCAACCCGGTCATTCTCCCGACGGTATGGGACGCGTGGTCGGCGAATCTTGCGGTGGCTGCAGGTTTTGCAGCCCTGACGGTAGGCAGCCACCCGGTTTCCGATTCCATCGGCAAGCCGGACAACGAGGGCATCACCTTCGACGAACTTCTGCACCGGATCAAGCAGATCACCGGTGCGGTCGACGCCCCGATCTCGGTGGACATCGAGGGTGGTTACGGGCTCGAGCCGGCAGTTCTCATCGACGGGTTGATCGATGCCGGCGCTGTCGGACTCAACATCGAGGACACCGTTCACAGTGAAGGCGGACGCTTGCGCGAGGCGCAGGAGCACGCCGACTTCGTGGGTGGGCTTCGTCAGGCCGCCGACGCAGCCGGAGTTCACGTTGTCGTCAACGCGCGCACCGACCTGTTCGTGAAGCAGGTCGGTGACGAGTCCGATCGCGTCGATCGCGCCATCGCACGCCTCAAGCTGGCGGCCGACGCCGGCGCCGACGTTCTTTACCCCGTCGGGCGGCATGACGACGCGACCCAGCGCCGCCTGACGTCCGAACTTCCACTTCCGATCAATGCGATCGGAATCCCGGATCAGGACGACCCGGCAAGTTTCGGTCCGCTCGGAGTGGCACGTGTGAGCTTCGGTCCGTTCTTCCAGATGGCATTGGCCAACCGTGCGAACGAGATCTTGGGACGCTGGAAGTAAGAATGCAGACACTGATGTCGCCCGGCCCGCTTCTCGACGATGGCGGACATTTGGTCGAGACGGGTTGGGCCCCATCGGAGATTCGCAAGTATCGACGCTCTGCGATCGCCGCTCCGAAGTTCCGGATCAAGGAGTGGGACTACTACTGCGTTCTTACTGCGGATTACGGCATCGCGTTGACCGTCGCCGACAACGGGTACATGGGCTTGCTCGGAGTCTCCTGGCTCGATTTCCGAACACCACACGAGATTACCGAAAACGTGATGCTGCCGTTCCCGATGGGAAGGCTCGGTCTGCCCGAAAGCGCGGACGACGGTGATGTGGTGGTGTCGAAAGGTAAAGCTCGCTTCGAGTTTCGCCATGTGGACGGTGGGCGCCACCTGATCGTCGACTACCCGGCTTTCGACGGTGGACGAGGTCTTCATGCCGATTTGTTCCTGGCGAGTCCTGCCGATGACCGGATGGTGATCGCCACACCGTTTCCGAAGGCGTCCCGATCGTTTTACTACAACCAGAAGATCAACTGCCTGCCCGCTGCCGGGACCGTGCGAATCGGGAGCGACGACTTCACATTTCGCTCGGAGGACTCGTTCGGCGTTCTCGATTGGGGCAGGGGAGTCTGGACTTACGACAACACCTGGTACTGGGGTTCTGCATCCGGAGTGGTGAACGGCGAGCGGTTCGGATTCAACATCGGTTACGGCTTCGGCGATACTACGGCGGCCAGCGAGAACATCGTGTTTGTCGGAGGGCGGGCACACAAACTGGACAGGATCGACTTCGGCATCCCGCAGGGAACGTACGACGGCGCTCCGTGGAACTTCTCGAGCAACGATGGTCGCTTCGAGATGACTTTCGAGCCGATCATCGACCGTGCCGCGACTTTCGACGTCGGGGTGCTGCGTTCGATTCAGCATCAGGTGTTCGGAAAGTTCTCCGGCACAGTGATCCTCGACGACGGTACCTCCGTGGTGGTTCGAGATCTCCTCGGATTTGCCGAGGAGGTTCGGAACCGCTGGTAGGCCGTACGTCTCCGCGAAGATGACGGAACGCAGCACGAGCACCGGGGCATGATCGTGCCCCGGTGCTCGCGTCTCGAGTTGTTTCACTTCAGGCTGCTGTCGGTGGGCCGTTCCCGCCGATCGGCTGCTGATACGGATCAACAGACATCGGCGGGTAGAACACCGTTTTGCGATCCGGCCCGATCTCCACCCGCCATTCGGTGTGGTGCAGTGTCCGGTGGTGATGACCGCACAACAAGATCAGATTGTCGAGATCTGTTGGGCCACCATCGTTCCAGTGAACAATATGATGAGCATCGCACCACCCCGACGGCGTTCCGCACCCCGGAAACGCACACCCACCATCACGAACCGCCAACGCCCGCCTCTGCGGCACCGTCGCTGTTCTCGCTTCCTTACCGCAGTCGAGCGGAACACCATTCTCATCCAACAAAATCCGCGTCACGGTGCAGTCGCACGCCAACATCCGCGCGGTATCGATACTGATCGGACCCACCCAATCCGCCCACGCAAACCCGAGTTCCTCCGTCGACGGCAGGAGGTCTTTCAAAGCCTGCAGATCCGTCATGTCTTTCGCGGACGCGGTGACCGTGACGTGCGGTTTCACCCCGCCTTCGATCGGACCCAACCCCGCCCGCTCGTACCGCCGCAGTAGTTCGCAGAACCCGTCCGCACGCCGCAGCGCCGGAGTACGGGTGTCCTTCACGCCGTCCTTCTCCGGTATCGGCGCAGACAGGCTCGACAACAACGTGATCAGACGCGCCCCGTTCACCGCATCCAAATCACCCTTCACGGTCACCCGCCCGTACAAGCCTTTCGAGGCGTAGAACTCGTTACGCTCCGAATCCTCACCCACCGGAACGCCGTCCTCGCGTTTGCCGTACTGCTTCTCGATCCGCCGGATCGCCGCCCGCACCGCATCGCAATCCACGATGTTCTTCGACGCCAACCCCAACAAGATCCCGCGGGCCTTGTCGACATCCGCCGGCGTCATGTTCTTCGGTGGATGCTGACAAAACGACGCCACCTGACGGGCTTTCAACGCATCAACGTCACCGCGGTGAAACGCATCGCCCACCACGGGTTCGAGCATCAGCAACCGCGCCAACCCGACCAGCAGGCTGCATTCGCCGATCTCCAGATTCGTCGACCCGTGCAACCACTGTGCGATCGCCCGAAAACCCTTCCCGCCGAGAACGTCCCGGGAAAACATTTCGACGATCAGCAACACCATCCGCGACTGCAACTCGTGCCGGGCGCGCACCAGATCCAGAACCTCACTCTTGAGGCCCTCACCATCCAGCTGCCACGCTTCCCGACTGTCCATGCTCAAAGTCTAATCGAACAAAGTTTCGAACACAAGACTTGAATCTCGAAAACTGTTCCTATGCAATAATTTTCGACAATTCTGATTTCTGGGACTTTTCGGATCTTCATTCGATTTGCGGCAGGCAATCTCGACTGCCTCATTGCATGGACTCTGCTGACGCCGAGCACTCGGCATACATTCCGGCTTCATGTTGACGTGGACGAGGGCACTTGGACGCGTGGCCGCGCATGGGCTCTGTCGATTGCATTGGTTGCCTTGCCGTGCTACCGCGACACGAACGAGCAGATCACGGCCTGGGCGAAACATGCGATTGCTCAGGTCGTTGACGACATCCGCACTGAACCCTGAGACCACCTGCGCCGTCTCCGGTTTCGCAACGATCCTTGGAACTCGAGCAGGGAGGGCAACAGTCTTGTCCGCGGCGACCGATCAGCCGATCTCGCTCAGGTCTCCGTACACCGTCCGACCCTCCAGGATGGTGGCGAGCACCGTGATGTCGGCCAGCTCGGCCGGCTCGACGTCGAGGGGATTTGCCGACAGCACAACCAAATCCGCGTAGGCGCCGGGAAAGATGGACCCGATGTGATCTTCGCTGAACAGCTGCCAAGCGGCGTTGACCGTATGGGCGCGCACGGCGGCGTCCACGGGGATCCGTTCCTGGGGTGCGACGACGCGACCGCTGGGCGAAAGCCTGGTGACGGCGTCCTGCATGTTTCGTAGCGGATTGGCGGGGGTGACGGGACCGTCGTTGTGGAAGGTGAACCGTTGCCCGGCCGCGAGTGCAGATCCTGCTGCGGCCCAGACGGATCCGTATTCGGGGCCGAACAGGTCATCCACCAGAACGTCACCCCAGTAGTGCAGGTGGTCGATGAAGATGCTGACCGTGACGCCCAGTTCCGCCGCGCGGACGAACTGATCCGGACGCATCGCGCCGACGTGTTCGAGACGCAACCGGTGATCGGGCCGGGGGTGCTCCTTCAGAAGTTGCTCCCACGCATCGAGAACCATGGTGATCGCGTCGTCACCGTGGGCGTGGCACGCCATCTGCCACCCTTTGGCGAAGTAGGCGGAACTGATGTCGTGGATCTGTTCGCCGGTGTAGTTGGCGTGCCCGTGCGTGCAGGCGATCCCGAGCGCGCGGGTGGCTTCGGTATCGAGATACGGGAAGCTGGTGGCGATGTTACCGACCCACGGCGAACCGTCGGACCAGACCTTGATGCCGATCTGGCGCACCAGGTCGTTTCCGTCGCCCGGTGACGCCTCGGTAGTGCGCGCGTCGTTGGACATCTCGTAGAGCCGCAGGCGGGTGGTGAGGAGTCCGGCGTCGGCTATCGCTGCCAGGGCGGGCCGCATCTTGGGGTCGAACGACAATTCGGCGATGGTGGTGATTCCCGCGGCGTTCAGCCGGGCGCATTCGGCCGCCACCAGTGCGGGGAAGTCGTCACCGATGGTGACTGCGTGGCCCGCGACTGCGAACACCGCAGGCATTTCGTACGCGGCTCCGTCGAGTGCGCCCGTCGCGTCGTGGCCGTACGATCCGCCGATCGGATCGGGGGTATCGCGGGTGATGCCGGCCTGCACTGCTGCCGCCGTGTTGAAATACGCGACGTGTCCCGAGTTGTGCATGATCACGAGGGGGTACTCCGGCGCTATGGAGTCCAGCCAGTCGATGGTCGGATCGGGTAGGCCCTTCTGCAGCAACGGGTCCCAACCGTTCAGAGAAGCGCCGGCAGCACCTCGCGAACGAACAGTGTCGACGACGGCAGCAACTACGGCATCCGCCTCGGCGATCGTGACAGGCCGGATGTCGACGACGTCAGGCCCGAGAACGATGGCTTCTTCCAGGGGGTGACCGTGCGGTTCGATGAACCCCGGCAGAACAGCGGCACCTCCGACGTCGACGACGCGGGTATCCGGCCCCACCAGTTTCTCGACGTCCGTGCGCGCGCCGACGGCTGTGATCCGGCCGCCCGTCACGGCGAGCGCCTGGGCGCGTGGTGATTCCTCGTGCATGGTCACGATGTCGCCGTACAGAACCAGATCAGCAGCCATGGTCAGTCCTTATCGGTTGTCCGCGTACGCCTGTAGGTGTGCCACCTGCTCGGGATCGAGTGAGGGACGTACCTTCTCACGGGCGGTTGCCACGTCCGCGGCCGTCACGTCGGCCGCGTCCATGCTCCGACGCATGGCGGCGAGTGCAGCCTCACGCAGGAGAGCCGAGCAGTCTGCTGCCGAGTATCCCTCGAGATCGACGGCCAGAATGTCCAAATCGACATCTTCGGCGAGCGGTACCGACTTGCCGGAAGCACGCAGAATCGCTTTGCGGGCCTCCGCATCCGGCGGCGGTACGAATACGAGACGTTCGAGTCTGCCGGGGCGCAGAAGAGCCGGGTCGATCAGATCCGGTCGGTTGGTGGCGCCCAACACCACGACGTCGCGTAGCGGTTCGACGCCGTCGAGTTCGGTCAGCAACGCGGCTACGACGCGATCCGACACCCCGGAGTCGGAACTTTGACCACGACGCGGGGCAAGGGCGTCGATTTCGTCGAGGAAGATCAACGACGGCGCCGAATCGCGTGCGCGCTGGAACAACTCTCTTACGGCCTTTTCGGAGGCGCCGACCCACTTGTCCATCAGCTCTGCGCCTTTCACGGCATGAACGCTGAGGTGACCTGAGCTGGCAAGGGCACGAACGAGATACGTCTTGCCGCAGCCAGGAGGGCCGTAGAGGAGCACGCCGCGGGGTGGGTCGACACCGAGGCGTGCGAAGGAGTCGGGGTGCTGTAGCGGCCACAGCACCGCTTCGGTGAGGGCCTGTTTGGTTTCGACCATGTCGCCGACGTCGTCGAGGGTGACGCTGCCGATCGACAGTTCTTCGGTACTCGAACGAGACAGTGGCCGAATCACTTCGAGGGCACCGACAAGATCTTCCTGCGTGATCTCCGGAGAATCACCGGATTTGGACGCCCGCGTCGCCGCTCGCAATGCAGCTTCACGGCAGAGCGCCGCGAGGTCGGCGACCACGAATCCGGGTGCGCGCGAGGCGATGGCGTCGAGTTCGAGGGTTCCGGTGGGCACGCGGCGGAGCAGGAGTTCGAGCAACGCCTTGCGAGTTGCGCCGTCCGGCAGGGTAAGTGCGAGTTCTCGATCGCAGAGATCCTGGCCGCGAAGGCGCGCGTCGACGGTCTCCGGATGGGCGGAGGTCGCGACGAATGCCACGCCCGGGGTTGCGACGGCGCTGCGCAGTTGTTCGAGGATCAGTGCGGACACCGGTTCCGCGGTGGCCGGAAGCAGAGCGTCGATGTCACTGATCAGTAGTACGCCACCGCCGCGCACGGCAGCAACGGCGTCGACGATTCGCTGCAGGCGGGTATTCGCCTCGGTGGCACCGACTCCCGGGCCGTCGAGTTCGACCAGTTTGCGCGAGGACAGGACCGAGCGGGCCAACGTGGCTTTGCCTACGCCGGCGGGGCCCGTGATGAGGACGCCGAGGTGCGGTGAGGCGCCGAGCGTACGGAGCAGTTCTGGTTCGTCGAGTGCCAGGCCGAGCCACTCGGTCAGCTTGGCTGCCTGCGCTTGCGCGCCGACGAGGTGATCCAGCGGAACCGACGGTGCAGGCTCGATCGCGACGGCGGCCGGACTGGAAACAAGCGCACTCGGTGTCAGTGTGCCCGCCGAGCCGGAACCCCAGTTGACTGCCGAATTCGGCTGGACGCTGACCGGACCACCGGCAGGTTCGACGGCCGTGACGGTGAGCAGTTCGGATGTCCACGCGACGCCGAAGGTACGGGAAAGCGCTTGGGTGGCTTCGGAAGTGCTCGTACCCGGACCGAGATCGCGGGGGAGGAGCGAGACCGTGTCGCCGACGCTGACGACCTTGCCCAGAAGAGCTTGTCGCAGAACCGTCGAGCTGATCGAATTTGTCGCCATGGACGAGCCGGTGACGGAGACGGATCGCGCTCCGTACACCGTCACCGGACCGACCACGACGGAAGAGTTCTCGGTCAGGCCGACGTTCGACATGGTGACGTCGTCGAGAAGGATCGTGCCTGCCGGGGTTCCGGTGGGTGCACGGCCCGCGACGGTCGCGGTGCCGCGGGCTCCCATGAGTGCGATGGCATCCCATTCGCGGATGCCCAACGCCGCCAACGCTTCGGGGTGCAAGCGCACGACCCCGCGGCGTAGGTCGGCGGCAGAGGTGTTGAGTCGAACGGTGAGGGCGAGTTCCGGCGAAGTCACCTCTCGAGAGTACGTCGTGGACTAGCGGGGTCGCCGCAATCCGAGACGAGCGGCCGAGCGGCGGCCACCGACGTTGGGTTGGCGTCGGATCGCGCGGCGTTCGGAAGGCTTGATGTCCCAGGTTTCGGGACGTGCTGCCACCCACCGCTTCGAGTGCACGGCAAACGGGATGTGCACCAGGTAGATCGCGATGAGAACGATCAGCAGGATGTACGGGTAGGTGATGAGTGCGGCTGCAGCCAACGTCACCAGGACGAGCAGGCCGGCCGCCATGTGCGGCGGCACGGATACCGACTTCATCGCCAGCGTCGGGATGCGGCTGACGATCAGTGCAGCCGAGAAGAGCGTCCACACGATGACGACGAAGTGCGAAGACCACCAGCCGTCACCCCACTGAGCCGTCGCGGCCAGGGGAGTGAGGGCGATGAGTGCGCCGGCCGGAGCCGGAACGCCGACGAAGTACTCACGTGCATACGCGGGGACGTCGTCGTCGTCGAGCAGGGTGTTGAAACGTGCGAGTCGCAACACGATGCTGACCGCGTAGATCAACGCGATGATCCAGCCGATGCTGGTGCCGTCCAGCAAGGTCACGTACAGGACCAGGGCCGGGGCGACGCCGAAGGAGATGGAGTCGGCCAGTGAGTCGAGTTCGGCGCCGATCTTGCTGGTGGCGTCGAGCAGTCGCGCGATGCGGCCGTCGAGTGAATCGAGGACGGCAGCTGCGCCGATCATCGCGAGCGAGGTACCGGGTTGTCCGTCGAGAGCGAATTTGACGGCGGACAGCCCGGCGCACAGCGCCAGGATGGTGATGACGGACGGCAGCAACCGCACCGCCTGGGTGCGTTTGGGCATCTTCGCGCCGGGTTGGGCTGCTCCCGGCTTCTTCACGGCTGACTTCATCTTCGGCGTCTTCACGGCAGTTGCGCGATAACTGTTTCAGCACCGATCGTGCGTTGTCCCGGCTCGACCAGGAGTGTGGTTCCGGCGGGGAAATAGGTGTCGACGCGTGAGCCGAAACGGATCAGTCCGTACGTGTCGCCGATCGGCAGGACGTCACCGACACCGGCGTAGCAGACGATGCGGCGTGCAAGCAGTCCCGCGATCTGGACAACCGCAACCTCGTGACCATCGGCGGTTTCGATCAGCATGCTGTTGCGCTCGTTGACCTCGCTGGCGTCGGCGAGATCTGCGGAGAGGAACTTGCCTGCCTGGTGAACGACCTCTTTGACCGTTCCACCGACAGGGCTGCGCTGGACATGCACGTCGAGAACCGACAGGAAGATGCTGACGCGCGGGCGCGGCTCGCTTCCGAGATTGAGCTCGGCGGGCGGAACGGCGTTGTCGACCAACGCCACCTCGCCGTCGGCGGGTGCGACGACGACGCCGATGCGGTTGGGCGGCACCCGGTGCGGGTGACGGAAGAACGTGGCGCATGCGGCGGCGGTGGTCAGACCGGCTCGGCGCACCCACTTACGGTTGCGGCCCAGAGCTGCAACTCCCAGCGGGGCCAGCACGAACGGCAGGCCGGCGGGATGAAGTGGCGGAATCGCATGGCGAACCAGATCGACGATATGTCCGATCCCGGTGGGTTGCGGGGTTCCGGGGGGTGTGGGTCGGCGTGCCACAGGCTCCTCTAACTACTCGGTAGGTCTTCTGCTGGTCGCACTGACAGTACGGGGTGGTAGAGCATCCATAGATTACGTGAACGCCTTCTCTCCTACAGGCTGTAGTGGCATCAAGTACGAGTAGTACCCGACACAGTCGCCGGTGCGTATCGCCAGCGGGAGCGTCGCACCGCTTACTCGGATCACCAGTTGCCGCCCCGGTTGGGCTGCGGCGGCGTCGCGCAGTCGCTGCCGGTCGACCAGTACTCGGAACTTCTCACGGGGATCCGTTCCGCCCGGATCCACCCGGGCACCACCGTCTTCGCCGACGCTGACGACGGCACTGTCCTCGGTGCCGTTGAGCAGGGCGGCAAGGTGGTCGCCGCTCAGTTCGACGGCGTTGTGGTGCTCGCGCAGGATTCGGTGATCGGGGAACTCTCCGTCCTCGATCAGGGGGCTGGACACCTCACCTCCCGGATACGACGCAGTCACCGTGCGCGCGGAGAAAGTCAGCGTCACGACGCCGGCGACGTCGCGCAACAATCGCGCGAAGGTGACGGGAACGACAGCGGACACCGTCAGAGCGGAGTGAACTTTCACCTCGGCGACCGCGAGCCGGAACTGATCAGTGGTGACAAACGCAGCGACGCCGTCGTGAATGTCGAGGTGGACGCCGCGAAGTATCGGGAACTCCGATTCCTCGTTCACGGCGAACAGCACGGCGTCGAGTGCGCGTCGTAGATCCCACGAGTCGATGTCCACGCCGCCGGAGATAGGTAGCGCGTCGATCAGGCGGTGGATTCGTCCCAGTTCGGCCCGGGCGTCGGCGAGACCGTCCTCGAGGTTGCGCAGATGAGCGTCGAGGCACGAATGGGGTTCCGGTCCGGTCAGGACGGCCATCATGTCGCGGATCGGAACACCGACGCGCCGCATACCGGCGATCACGCGTGCGTCGCGGAGTTGGTCGTCGGTGTACCAGCGGTAACCGGTGTGCGGATCGACGGAATGCGGGACGAGTACGCCTTCCTTGTCGTAGAACCGCAGCGCGCTGATCGGGAGCGCCGACGCCCGGGACATCTCGCCGATCGTCAAGAGGGCGGAACTAGTGGTCACGGATCAATTCTGCCCGCAGTCGCTCGATAGCGCCCCTGATCATCCGGCCGTAACCGTCGTCGGCGAGTGTGCCGACCGACGCCTCGGCCTTCGTCAGATGCTCGACGGCCTCGGCGTCGCGTCCGAGTTTGCGGTAGTCGGCAGCCAGGTTGAGGTGCAGCGATGGATAGAAACCGGCGACCTGCAGCGATGCGTGGTGTTCCTGGGCTCGCGCGTCGGTCAACGAATCGGCAGCGTCGAGGGCGCGCAGGTCCCAGCAGAGCTCTTGAGCCGGATCGTCTTGAACGTCGGCCATGTAGTGCGCGAGGGAGACGATGTGGAGCGCATCGGGGGCGGCGCTGATCTCTTCCCACACCTTCTCGAACGCAGAGCGAGCCCCGGCTCGATCGCCGGAGCTCGCCAATTCTTGTGCCTGCGCTATCTGTGTCATCACGGGATCCATGGAACGGATCCTGATGCCTCGACCAGGTCGAGGGTCAAGCAGAGGTGCGTGCAGCCGCCTCGGCCTCGCTCTTCACACGCTTCAATGTGGCATTCATGCCTTCGACGAGCTCGACCTCGAAGTCGGCGTTTCCGCCCAGGACGGTCTTGACGAGGAACTGCGAGACCTTCGACGTTCCGGTGGGAGCCTCGCGACGCTCGGTCACTTTGGTGCCGGTAGCGGTCGGCTCGAGTTCGTAGGACCAGATCGTGCGGTTCTCCGCGATGCGGAACGCCACCGACTTGTTGGGCTCGAAGCGAACGACCTTCGACGACGTCGGCCAGACCAGCAGGCCCTTGCGGTTGACGTTGATCGTCTTGGCACCCTCACGCACGGTCCCGCCGATCACCTTCATGACCTTGCACTGGGGGCTCCATTCGCCCATGCGCTGCAGGTCGGCGACGATTGCCCACACATCCTGCGGTGATGCGTCGATGTCGATGCTTGCTTCGAGGGTGTTGGACACAGTCTCTCCAGTCGAGTTGATGCTACGTAAAGTTACAAACACTTTTGTCGATCGTAAGCGATCCGTCAATGGACCATGTGTGTCAGGTCACTGTACGGCCGTCCAACAGGGTCGTGCGGGAACACGCGCGGTGGTAGCGGACAATGGTTCGCGCACGTATGACGATCCATCCGACTGGAGTACCGAGAAGTGAACAGCGACGCAGCGACGCAGGATGGCCTCAAGCGAGGGCTGACAGCGCGCCATATCCGCTTCATCGCCCTCGGATCAGCCATCGGAACCGGACTGTTCTACGGCAGCGCCGAGGCCATCAAACGAGCCGGCCCGTCGGTGCTCCTGGCCTACCTGATCGGCGGTATCGCGGTCTACCTGGTGTTGCGAGCGCTCGGCGAGATGGCGGTCCGTAACCCGGTTTCCGGTTCGTTCAGCGAGTACGCGAACAAGCACCTCGGACCACTCGCCGGTTTCATGACCGGGTGGACGTACACGTTCGAGATGGTGATCGTGTGCCTCGCCGACGTCACCGCCTTCGGCCTGTACATGCAGTTCTGGTTCCCGGACGTACCGAGATGGATCTGGGTTCTGGCTGTCGTCTTCTTCATCGGCGCGATAAACCTGTTGAGCGTCAAGGTGTTCGGCGAACTGGAATTCTGGTTCACGCTCGTGAAGATCACCGCCATCATCGCGATGATCGCCGGCGGCATCGCGATCATCGTGTTCGGATTCGGCGTTCACGACACCGATGCCGGAATCAGCCACCTCTGGTCGGACGGCGGGTTCTTCGCGACGGGCTTCGGCGGATTCGTCGCGTGTTTCGCGATCGTCATGTTCGCGTTCGGCGGCACCGAGATCATCGGTATCACCGCGGGCGAAGCCGAGGATCCGGCGCAGACCATCAGGAAAGCCGTCAACACGGTGCCGGTGCGCATCATTCTCTTCTACATCTGCACCCTCGCCGTCATCATGGCGATCATTCCGTGGCAGGCCATCAACTCCGACAACAGCCCGTTCGTCCAGATCTTCGAGAACCTCGGATTGGGAACGGCCGCTTCGATCCTCAACATCGTCGTCATCACCGCAGCCCTGTCGGCCATCAACAGCGACGTTTTCGGTGCGGGTCGCATGATGTTCGGAATGTCGCATGCCGGTCAGGCCCCGCAGGTGATGAAGAGAGTCTCCGCCAACGGTGTTCCGTGGATGACCGTTGTCATCATGACCGGTGCCCTGTTGGTGGGAGTCCTGCTCAACTACCTGATCCCGGACCAGGTGTTCCTCGTCATCGCCTCGCTGGCCACCTTCGCCACGATTTTCGTCTGGATCATGATCCTGCTCTCGCAGTTCCGTTCCCGCGCTCAGATGAGTGCAGACGAAACAGCGGCACTGAAGTTTCCAGTGCCGCTGTGGCCGTACGGTCAGATCTTCGCGATCGTGTTCCTGGCTTTTGTCATCGTGTTGCTCGGCGTCATCGCCGATACCCGAGTTGCTTTGCTCGTCGGTGCCGGATGGCTGGTTCTGCTGACGGGCGCGTACTACAAGTGGGTGAAACCGGCTGTCAGCGCAGCGGATCGAAGTGGCGCATGACGGTCGGCGTCTGAGCGCCGGTCATCGAGTCGGCCACCATCTTTCCGGTCAACGGACCCAGGGCGATTCCCCACATCCCGTGACCACCGGCGACGTGCACCCGCGGCGACTTCGTGGCTCCGATCAACGGCAAGCCGTCGGTAGTGCACGGTCGTGATCCCACCCACTCCTCTTCCCGCGCAGTCCAGTCGATGCCGCTGAGCATCGGCTTGGCCGCATCGATGATCGCCTGCACGCGGCGCGGATCCAGCGGCGCGTCAGGGCTGCGGAATTCCATCATTCCGGCCACTCGGAAGCGATCGTGCAACGGAGTGCATGCGACGCGCTGGGTGGGGAAATACACAGGGTTCTTGGGGAGGTGCTCGGGCTTGACACTGAAGCTGTATCCGCGTCCGGCCTGCACCAGTTTGCGCACACCGAACGGTGCTGCGAGCTTGTTCAAGCGGGCACCGCTCGAGATGACCACGGCGTCGCCGTCGCGTGAATCACCGTGTGCACTGCGAACAGTGACTCCGCCGACCCGATCGTCGATCTGCGTGACGTCGAAACCGCTGACGATTTCTCCACCGCGTTCACGAACCGCGTCCGCCAACGAGTTCACGAACAACGGGGGATCGATGAAACGCTGATTACGCAGACGCAAACCGGCTTTCACACCCTGGCCGAGTGAAGGCTCGAGCGAGTGAATCGCGTCGTAGTCGAGGAGGTCGAAGTCGACTTCTCCGCCGGCAGCTTCGACGTGATGGAACTCGTCCACCAAGGTCTGTCGGTCCTTCTCGGACGCAAACGCGGCGAGGAAAGGATCGGCCAGGCGGGTCAGCTCTTTGACGCCACCGTCGGCGAGTTCGTCGTACGCGCCCAAGGCTGTTCGGTTGACCTCGGTGTAGACCGACATCGCTTCCTGCCACTTCG
Source organism: Rhodococcus sp. SB1D (assembly GCF_048573875.1). Classification (NCBI taxonomy): domain Bacteria; kingdom Bacillati; phylum Actinomycetota; class Actinomycetes; order Mycobacteriales; family Nocardiaceae; genus Rhodococcus; species Rhodococcus sp. SB1D. The sequence continues at coordinate 310,297 of NZ_JBMAIQ010000006.1, read as the reverse complement.
ACGGCGTGCAGTGGCGCGCGAACCCGACCAGGAACCGAATCAGCTTCAGATCGGTGGTGAGTGGCACGTACACCGGGGACGACGGGCTGAGCATCGCGCGCAAGCCGTATTGGAGCACTGCGGGTTCGGGCAGCGGAAGCGTCAATGCGGGGGCCAGCCAACCGGCGTTGCCCCAGCTCGCGTCGGCTGCGACGCCGTCGCGATCGACGACGGTGACCTCGACTCCACGTTCCTGCAAGAACCAGGCCGTCGACAATCCGACAACACCCGCACCGACCACGACCACACGATCGGGGCTTTGACGAGTTCCCATGACGCACTCCTTCTACAGACTCTGCTCGAACCGAGACGCCGGTCACATCCGGCTCTTCTCCCAAGCATGAATCGCGGGGGCGGCAAAAGGACTGGCCGTTCGGCCACAGCTTCGGGGAATGCGTTGTGCGAGTGCACAGCCCTCGCTTGGGAAGCGAATCACAGTGAGTCGGTTCGTAAATGCGCTGGAACTTTTGAATTAATACTAAAGTATTAACCATCTCTCGAATGAGCTGCGTTGTTAATACTTTAGTATTAATGTTTCGCTGAATGTTAGTTCCTTGGTATTAGTCGCGTGCAAATCCTGGATGTAAGTGGGGGCGCCATTTCAAGTTGTCGAGAGATTTCTTTCAAAAACTGTTACAAGTTCTAGTAATTGAGGTATGGTGACGGTCATCACATAAACGGCAAATCGTGAATGGCCTTCAATCGTCGATCAGCTGTTCCAACTTACCGCTCGGTGTGAGCATCCAGTGGAATGGGTGCTACCAAACCAGCTGATTGGAGGTGGTTTCTCACGGTCGGACGTCATCTTTTTCGGAATCGAGACATGATTCCCGGGTGATGTCGTATCGCTAATCTCCGTTGTCAAGATTTCGGTCGTGCATCGGTAGTGAACAAATCCTATCGTGCTGCGCACGGCCTCAAAGACTTCCCCTTCGCCGCGAAAATTCCGGTGATGCGGAGGCTGTCAATGCAGTAGTTCAACTTTACTCGAACTGCGTTTTGGCGGGAAGTGCTATCAACGCTATAAACCGATCCCGAAAGGGAATGAGGAGTAGAAGATATGCATGTTTCAACGGCAAAACGTACGGTGGCCGCTCTAGCAGTAGCAACTGCTTCGGCGGGCATGGTATTCGCAGCAGTTGCACCGGCGTCGGCAACTGCAGGTACGACGGTGACGAGCTATAACCAGGCGTGCCGCGCTGTAAGTGTTGGGCAGACCGTGGATCAGGTAGTTCCAACCTCGGTCACGGCTAACCACGTCACTGTGAATGCCACGCCCGGGGTAAATTCATACACCCTTCAGCCCGGTTCAGCGACGACGCCCAGCAGTTCTGGCGTCTCGGGTGTCACATTCCTCGGCATTGATGACGTCAGGCTTGTCTACCGCTATGACCCAGCGACGTTCGTCGCAGGATCGGCCGCACTGGTGGCCGGTTCCGGTTCGGGCTACACAGGCACGGTCACTCTCACCGATACCGGATCGCAACTGATCGTGGACGGTGCGGATGTCGGCGTAGGCGTGACATACCAGCTTCCGAAGATCAGTTTCCAAACTCGGAACAGTGCGTTGGACGTGAAGTTCGACACTCAGGGCACCGCGGCCCAGATGTATAACTTCTCGGCGAATTACTTCCGTTTCACATCGAAGGCGTCAGTGCCTATCTTCGGGACAGTCAGTGCGCCGACCTCATGCATTCCCGCCAATGCGGTGGGTGCGACCGGTAGTTACCCGGCACTGAATTCGGGTGCGGGCGTTCTGCATCCATAGTCAATCCGGACCCCGGTGATAACAGCGCTGCCTGACACCCCACTCAGGCAGCGCTGTTTTGCGTAGTCTTGTGCGTGAGTGCCAGAAGTGTGTGCCGGGAGGCGCTTCCAGACCATGTGGATGCGAGTTACGTGCAGAATTACCCGCTCGACAAGAATCCCGACCTACCGCAGTGGTAGGCCGGGCTCGTAATGTCTTGGTGAATAAGGGATCAGGATGCGATGACGGTCGAGTTGCTCTCGAGCTCACGCGTCTTTGCGGCTTCCTTCAGTTCCTCGAAACTCGCGCGAAGCAACTCCAGGTAGTGGCCTAGATCTGGCATCGTTGCGGCGTCTGCAATCACGTTGAGCGTTAGGTTGCCGCCACTCGCAGCTACCATGAAGTGCCGCAGCCCGTCACCGTCGACCGGTGCTTGATTAGCGAGTACGGCAGTGCCAGTTGCCCCGTTCAGGGTCAGTCCGTTGACCGAGAGCGGAATGTTACTCACCATCGTGTGCTGATACCGCGGCCCATCCGGCTTGTAGTCGTCATGGTGACGTGAATATGCCATCAACCGCGCTATCGGAGCGGGTAGGGTCTCCAACACTGTGCTCATCCGCCGGACCGCTGTGTGGGACGTACGGGCCTTCTCCGAGCGTGCAGACTCTGCGATGAGAGCGAGTCTCTTCAGCGGATCCGTGATCGTGGTGTGCATGTTCACGGACAGATTCACCAATTGGTTTGCGGACTCCCACTCCTCTTGCTTGCGCATGGACCGCGGAACCATCGCGAACAGAGAACCTCGAGGCGCTTCGCTCTTCTCGGTAAGGTATCGCGCCATCGCGCAACCGACCACAGCCAGAAGGACGTCGTTGACAGTCGCTCCGGGGACTGCGTTCTTCACATGCCGAACCTCGTTGCCTGCGAGGATGATCGGCTCCACCAATGCCGACCCGCTTACCTTGCAGTTGAAGCGGGTGCTAGTACTTTCGTAGATGCACTCGTCCCATTCTCCAGCACTCTTCGCCTCGACTACCGCACGGGCAGCAGCCCGATTGCCCGGAATGCTCTTGGCGAACTGGATAAGTTGGCCGGGGAAACTCAGCACTGATCGCGTGAAGAGACGTCCCCGTAGGAACCGTATTGCAGGTGCTGATTTCCTCGGCCGTTGCGCATCCGAAAATATGGCTTCACCCAGCATTCGGATCGCGATTCCGTCGGCCGCGCTGTGATGAGACTTGAGCACAACCGCCGTCAGCCTGCCGGGTAGAGCGTCAAGCCCCTCGATCCCCGTGAAAAAGTGCAGTTCCCAGGGTGGGCGGCTGAGATCCATTCTCGAGGTCAGCAGGGCGCTGAGCATTTCTTGAAATGGTGCCCAACCCGGCTCGGAAATCGCGTTGACCCGCACGTGGTCGCCCACATCCAGGTTGGGGTCTGGAACCCAGTACGGATGGCCGAGTCCCAGTGGCGTGTGCTGGATTCGGTGGGTGAACATGCGATTGTGTCCGAGCCTGGCGGTGACCCAATCGACGGCTTGCGCCTGCGTGAATTCTGCGGCTGGGTGCTGAGATGTTTCGAAGAAGTACACGCCGACCAGATGCTTCAGGTGGCCGGCGGACTCGTTGTAGACGAAGTCCGCGTCTCGCGGATTCACCTGTGTGACAGCCGCATCCAGCAGGTTGGGCAGTCTCATGTCGAACTCCTCACGTGGCGGGTGCCGGATCAAAGTGTCCGTGCCCCGGAACTCTCGTGGCCCGGAACTCTCGTGCCTGGAAAACTCTCGTGCTTGGAACGCGAAATGACCCCCGAGGCGAATTGGAGCCTCGGGGATCATCGAAGTTCAGAGTAGAGAAGTTGCACCAGAGAATTTACTTCTGCAGAATGGTACTTCCCAGGCCGGTCAACTCTATGGTCCCAGTAGCCCAGGCGATCAAACTGGTGATATATCTTTGCAGCATTGTAAATCACCTTTCCTTAGAGCGGCGTCGGCGTGTACGCGGACAGGGTGTTGAGATACTTCGCGAACGTACCTACTAGGTCGATTGAGCCAAATCCCACCAGATCCGACAGATAGCTCATTGAAAGATCGAACATTATTGTCTCCTCTCCCGACTACGGGGCAACGGTCGAGCCGAGGGCGGTCTGAATGCTTCCACCAATACCTGCAGAACCGCTAGCCATTAGGTTGATGGCTGCGGAGATAGACTTGAAGATGCCGTCGACTATTGCCTGCACATAAACGAACGGGGGAAGCAATGATTGCGAATCAATGCTCGTGACTGCGTCGATGATACTTGCTGTATCCACTATGCTAACGCTCCTTGCGGTAGATTTTTATCACGGTAGGAAATTCTGTTGAAGTCAGCCGAGTGGGGGTTGCCAGTCGAAGTCGACTGACGCCATGGAGCCTCTGTATACGAGCAATGAAATGATCTGCAAAATTATCGGTTCCTTGAGGTAAGGCACCATCGATCCTAGATCCATCGTTTACTCCTGTCGTTGGGTGATGTTCTGAAATGGATCAGGGTTGCGATGAGCCGGTCTCGATTAATCCGGCTAGCGAGCCGGTGGCGCCCTCGATGCCGGGCACTAGGGATCCGCTCCATACATTGTCCAGTAATCCGGTGAACAACGCAGCCGTTGCTTGAAGGAACATTGCGATCATATGAAGTTCCATCCTTTCGATAGATCTGGAAGACTTTTTGTACATCGGCGCATGCTTGTTGCATTCCACAAAGAGCAGGTTCGACTAGTGCACGGACCCTTGCGATCGTTCTGCTAAGAGATCCGTGTGGCGTTCGGGGTCTTATGTGGCGTGACGGGAATGAGGTTAGCTCGAGCAAGTCCACTTTGACTAGGAATTTGTAGAACCAAACTGAAACGTGTTTCATTTGTGCTGGTCAGGCAACCAAAATGGCCTATTTGGGCCGTGAGAGGAAGATCTTGCGGAACGCTAACCAGATTGCAAGATTGATGATTGCCGAATTGCTGGGTTTTGGGAATCGTGGCCGGTAATTATGACTTTTGGCGGACTGGTCGTTAATACTTTTGGGTGATATTTTGTCGAATACCCCCCAAAGTGGAGCGGCACGGGAGATGCTCCGATACCTTCTTCGCCGGCTCAGGAACTTCGTAGTTTGAACTGAAGCATCAGGATCAGTCGAGTGTCCGCGTCGCTCAGGTCAACCCCGCACATCTCCTTGCAGCGGCGTAATCGATTGCGGAGAGTGTTGGGGTGAACATGCAATGCTGCGGAGGAACTCGCGACATCACCGCCCTTGTCGAGGAAGGTGTGGGCCGTTGCGACGAGTTCGCTTCCATGTCGACGGTCGTACCCTTCCAGGGCGTGCATAGGTGTGGCGGTGCTCAGTCCGTCGAATATGTCGGCAACATGTAAGGCCAGTACCGACGCCAAGGTGTCGTTCATACCCGCGACAATCCCGCCGGACCGGTTGTGTCGCAGCGCGCCCAGAACATGGTCGGCGTCGGCGCGTGACAAATGGCATTCGCTGGCTGATTTCACGGTGCGGCCCACCGCAACGGCAAGTTGTGCTCGTGTGCGGGCGCGGCTGAGGAAGTCCTCCAACAGTCGGCGGGCGTTCGCTTCGTCAGCGCCGACAACAAGGTACGTCGAGTCGATCAACTGTGCGATCACGGCGTCGACGGCCAGAGTGTCCAGGTACAAGCTCAAGGAGGCGACCAACCCCGCCGGCAGTGGTCCCGTGACGGTTCCGACCGCGACCACCGTGAGCGGACCTGCCAACCGCAAGTCGTCGGCGGCGCGGAATGCGGGTTCGCCACCGCCGATCAGTGCTTGGACGCGCTGGGATTGGCGACGACGTGTGCTGTCGACCCGGTCACGCTCCGAGGCGATTCTCTCGGCCACGACAGATACCGCGGAACGAAGTATCGATTCCTGTGTGGGCGTCGGTGTTCCGGCCAGTGCGACCCAGATCGAGCCGACGGGGTGATCGTTCTCGCGAACTGCGATAACCAGTCGCGGCGTGATCGCGGGGTCTTCGAGGTCGACGTAGATGGGATCGCTCTCTCGGTGAAGCCGATCGAATACTCCTGCATCGGAGAGTAATTGGCGGAATCGGCTGGGTACCTGCCGACCTAGGATCGTGCCGATGCGAGCTTCGTCTACGGCCTGCTCGCCGCCGGAGTACGCGAGAACCGTCGAGTTCTCGTCCTCGATCGTGACGGGAGCGCCGAGCAATTCGGCCAGAGAACCGGCAACGGAGAAGAGGTCGTCGTCGCGCAGGTCCATGGGTGGGAGCCTACTGAGCGATGGACGGATTTCGGGTTTCGACGCCTCGGCAGGACCTCGATGGCGAATATAGGCTGGTGCAATGGCCGACATCGAAGGTGTTCTGTTCGATATCGACGGAGTCCTGCTCACGTCCTGGCAGCCGATCGAGGGAGCAGGGGAAGCAGTACGCGAAGTTCGGCGGCGCGGATTGGCCTGTGGGTTTCTGACCAACACCACCTCGCGCAGTTCGACACTCATCGCGCAGGGGTTGTGCGACGCCGGTATCGAGGTGGAGGCGAGCCAGATAGTTACTGCCGCCAGGCTCACGGGGGAGTACGTGCGGGCGACGTACCCGGACGCGAGGGCGTGGGTACTCAATCACGGTGACGTGTCCGCCGATCTCGAGGGAATCGAGTTCGACGACGCCGATCCCGAGGTCGTGATTCTCGGCGGCGCCGGCCCGGAGTTCACCCACGAGGCGCTGAGCCGAGTGCTCGAACTATTGCTCGCCGGAGTGCCCGTCGTCGCGATGCACCGCGGGATGATGTGGGAGACCGTAGACGGCCTTCGGATCGACACCGGAACGTACTTGCCCGGCTTCGAGGAAGTGGCGGGTGTAAACATCGCCGCAGTGGGTAAACCGTCTCTCACGGGGTTCCTGACAGCCACGGAGTTGATGCATGTCGAACCTGAGGCGACGGTGATGGTCGGCGACGATCTGATCGGGGACGTCCTCTCCTCGCAGCGGGTCGGCCTGACCGGAGTTCTGGTGCGCACAGGCAAGTTTCGGCAAACAGTGCTCGACCTCTCGGTTCAGAAGCCCGATCATGTCATCGATTCGGTCGCGGATCTCCCGGCCCTTCTCGGGGTCGTCCTCGAGGCTTGACCAGGCGGGGGTGACGGACTTCACTCGAGCGGGTACTCTCGCGCCCGAATCCAATGAACTTGTTCCACGAAGGAGTTTCTATGCCCTTGATCTCGTCAGTCTGGTTCCGTCGCTCATACTCTCGAGTCAGCGGAATTTCCAGTAGTCGGTTGGGGGGCCGCCTGGCGAGAACAGGGGCTGTGATGACTGTAGGTATGGGGCTCGCCGCCGGGCTGGCGCTGACCGGTGCGGGAGCTGCTTCCGCGGCGCCCGTCGCGTGTGTCTCGCCGCCGTCGGCAAATGACATCCAGGTCTCCGAGACCGCGAGCTGCGGCGCGCAGTCCGTCGGAGCCGGCCGCGCGCAGGCCGGTGCCGCCGAGAGCGGTACGGCAGTGAGCGTCGCCGCCGACAACGGCTACTCCAATTCATATGCCAACGGCTTCGGAACCGCGCTGGGGGCGTCTCGCGGTAACGGTCAGGCGCAGGCATTCGCGCTCGGCGGCGGTATCGCGCGGGCCGGGGCGGCTGACGGAAATGTCACCTTCGCCATCGCCGGTTACGGGGCGGGCGCTACAGCCGATGCCAATGGCGTCGACTGCGTCGGAGTGCTCTCGTTCGCGGTCAATTTGAGTAACGGACAGTTCTGCATCGCGGGCTGAGGCTCAACCTTGCACTCGGCACGCTCGAGTGCTAAAAATGCAGTTGGCACTCGCGAACCGTGAGTGCCAGGTCGAGGCAGTGAGACCGGGAACCATAGACACCCCCGGTCGTCCGTCGCGGGCACTGACTAGACCACAGGCGTAGATGGGTGACCAGGCAAATCGGTCGCCCGTGTAATGAGGTGACCGGTCAAACGGTCGCCTTGTGCCGATGAGGTGACCCGACGAGCGGTCACCTTGTGTGTCACCCCCTATCCGGAGGATCACTTCGCAATGGCAAAGATCATCGCGTTCGACGAAGAGGCACGTCGTGGCCTCGAGCGAGGCCTCAACGCCCTCGCCGACGCTGTCAAGGTGACGTTGGGCCCCAAGGGTCGCAACGTCGTTCTCGAAAAGAAGTGGGGCGCCCCCACGATCACCAACGATGGTGTTTCCATCGCCAAGGAGATCGAACTCGACGACCCGTACGAGAAGATCGGCGCCGAGCTCGTCAAGGAGGTCGCCAAGAAGACTGACGACGTCGCTGGCGACGGCACCACCACCGCTACCGTTCTCGCACAGGCACTGGTCCGTGAAGGTCTGCGCAACGTCGCAGCCGGCGCGAACCCGCTCGGCCTCAAGCGCGGCATCGAGAAGGCTGTCGAGGCTGTCACAGCTCGCCTGCTCGAGACCGCCAAGGAGATCGACACCAAGGAGCAGATCGCTGCTACCGCCGGTATTTCCGCCGGCGACCCGTCCATCGGTGAGCTCATCGCCGAGGCTATGGACAAGGTCGGCAAGGAAGGCGTCATCACGGTCGAGGAGTCCAACACCTTCGGCCTGCAGCTCGAGCTCACCGAGGGCATGCGCTTCGACAAGGGCTACATCTCGGCGTACTTCGCCACCGATGCAGAGCGTCAGGAAGCCGTCCTCGAAGACGCGTACATCCTGCTCGTCAGCTCCAAGATCTCCACGGTCAAGGACCTGCTGCCCCTGCTGGAGAAGGTCATCCAGTCCGGCAAGCCGCTCCTGATCATCGCCGAGGACGTCGAGGGCGAAGCTCTCTCCACCCTCGTGGTCAACAAGATCCGTGGCACCTTCAAGTCTGTTGCCGTCAAGGCTCCCGGCTTCGGTGACCGTCGTAAGGCTCAGCTCGCCGACATCGCCATCCTCACCGGTGGCGAGGTCATCAGCGAAGAGGTCGGACTCTCCTTGGAGACCGCAGGCCTCGAGCTCCTCGGCCAGGCACGCAAGGTCGTCATCACCAAGGACGAGACCACCATCGTCGAGGGTGCCGGCGACGCCGACGCAATCGCCGGTCGTGTCAGCCAGATCCGCGCCGAGATCGAGAACAGCGACTCGGATTACGACCGTGAGAAGCTGCAGGAACGTCTGGCCAAGCTGGCCGGCGGCGTTGCAGTCATCAAGGCCGGCGCTGCTACCGAGGTCGAGCTCAAGGAGCGCAAGCACCGCATCGAAGATGCAGTGCGTAACGCAAAGGCAGCCGTCGAAGAGGGCATCGTCGCCGGTGGTGGCGTTGCACTTCTCCAGGCAGCTCCCGCACTGGACGACCTCAAGCTCGAAGGTGACGAGGCAACCGGCGCGAACATCGTTCGCGTTGCACTGTCCGCTCCGCTCAAGCAGATCGCATTCAACGCAGGCCTCGAGCCCGGCGTTGTTGCGGACAAGGTCTCCAACCTGCCCGCAGGTCACGGCCTCAACGCTGCGACCAACGAGTACGGCGACCTGCTCGCTGCAGGCATCAACGACCCGGTCAAGGTCACCCGCTCGGCACTGCAGAACGCAGCGTCCATCGCGGCTCTGTTCCTGACGACCGAAGCCGTTGTCGCTGACAAGCCCGAGAAGGCCGGAGCGCCTGCAGGCGATCCGACCGGCGGCATGGGCGGCATGGACTTCTGAGTCCATCTCCACCTAGCTCCTGGAGCCCGGCCCACCATTCGGTGGGCCGGGCTTTTGCTCGTGCGGGGGAGGCAAGTTTCGATGACTTGGCAGCGGCAGCCGCGATGCAGATTGCGGATTCACCTAACCAAGAGGTTGCCTCCTGATCGATCGGAATCACAGGCACCTTTTCCGATTGCTGGATCCGGTGATACCCAACGATTCCGAGCAGAACCCAGAGGATCGGCATGTCAGCTCGCTACAATTCGGACATTCGTTCAGCGTCGGAATTGAGGGGCATGCATGATCTTTCGGAACTCGTTGCCAGCCGCGGTATCTCAGATGGGGCCGCGAGACGCGGAGTTCGTCTACAACGAGTCCGGCGGACATCTGAGCCACATGGTGTGCGCCTACTTCTTCGACACGACGGGCCATCCGCTCGCAGAGATGACGCACGACGACGCGGTTCGGTGGATCACCGAAAGATTCGGATACTGGCCACTGTTCACGAGTCGACTCCAGCGAGTTCCGCTGGATCTGGACTATCCCTATTGGGTCCCGGCCGATTTCGACGTCGGTGATCACGTGCACGTCCATCGTGCCCCGGTTGCCGGGTGGGCGCCGGTTCGTGAATTGCTCGGGCGCTCGCTCGGTGAGCCGATGGACTTGTCCCGGCCGCCCTGGGAGTTGCACGTCATGACCGGAGTGCACGGGATCGACGAGCTACCGGGCAATCTGACGCTGATCATGCTCAAGACCCACCACGGGGCCGGTGACGGTCTGGCGATCCGCGATCTGACCAACCTTCTGTTCTCCGGTCCGCCGAAGCCGGAGACGAAGCGTGCCGGTTCGGGGCTTTCGTCGCTGAATTTGATCGGGCGCACGGTCGTGGGTTTGCCCGGCCAGGCGATCCGTTTCGGCCGGGGTCTGTCCGTGACAAAGGTTGCGGCCGAGACGGTTCGGGAGGCGGAAGAGGCCGGAGAGCTGCCTACGTACTCGGCCGACCGCCTGCCGACCCGATTCAACGGCATGCTGGGCGGAGACATCACGATCGATTTCCTGACGCTGGACGGCGCAGACATCAAAGCGATCCGAGCGGCCGTTCCGGACGTGACGGTCAACGACATCTTCCTGACCGTCGTCGCCGGCGCTCTCGACGCATACCTGTCGGAGAAGGGCGAGAAATCAGGCAGTGGGTTGGCGGCGATGGTTCCCCGATCGATGCGGCAGATCGCCGAATGGGAATCGGCCAACCAACTGGCGCTGTTGACGGTCGATCTGCACACGGACGTCGAAGATCCGGTCGAGCGGCTGACACGAATCAGGGATTCGGCGCTGATGGCAAAGGGGCGGAGTTTGCACCCAGCCGTCCGTCGATACGGCACACGCATCGAAACGTCGCCCGCGGCTCTGCTCAGACTCACCGGTCTCTCGCGTCGGATCAACAAGCTTGACCCTTCGCACAAGGTCATTCAGAACACGACGATCAGCAATGTCCCGGTATCGGTCGACGGCAATGTCTTCGAAGGTGCGCCGGCGGTGGCAGTTCTCGGCGGGCAGGCGCCGGTCGACGGAGACATTCTGCGCCACTTCCTCATTGCTGCGCGTGGAGGTTCTCTGACGCTCAATGTCATTGTCTCGCGAGAGACGATGCCAGATATCGAGCACTACATCGAATTATTGCGGGTGGGGTTCACGGCGCTTCTGCAGGCAGTTTCCGACCAAAATCGTGAGTTGGTCGAACGATAATCTCTCGACACCTCAGCTTTACGCCGCCTGTCGTTCCCTGAGTTTTCTGATCGGCGTCATTTGCTCGTCCCAAGTGAACCACTGAACATCTTGGTTGGGCAGCGTCAGGGGCCTGGCCGTCAAGGGTCTCGAGGCCCTCGCTGCGCTCAGCGGTGGAGAGTTGAAGGCCGCCAAGTAGATTGTCGATTTCGGGGCCTGCTCGTGTTGGCGCGTAGGCCCCGAAATACCTTTTGTCGGCGCGTAATTCTCGCCATGTCAAGTGCCGGAATTCTCAACCTAACGGCATGAGCATCCAGGCGGCGAGATATACCAAAGCCGCGGTTCCACCCGTGCAAATAGCCGCGATAACGGCGAGTAGACGGACAAGATTTACGTCGGCGCCGAAGTAATCTGCAATTCCGCCGCACACTCCGGCGAACATTTTCTTGTCGTTGGAACGGGTGAAGGGGCGAGGTGTGTTGCTTTCGAATGTCATGCTTCAATTCTGAAGCGAGATCGCATCAGGCACCATCGGGGACGACCCCCATCTGCACCCTGATCTTTTGAGCCCGTCGTGTCATACCCCGGTAGTTCATCCCAGCTTCACCGAACGGTTGCTGCGGGAGACTACCTTGTCGGCGGTGACCGATTTAGCAGAACGCCGACCGTTCCTCAGCGCCTTCGCGGATCTCTCGACCGCCGTCGATCTGGCCGACACCGCCGCCTTCACCGTCGACGACAATGACGACGACGATCCGGTGCTGCTGACGTCGCCGGACGGTTTCGAGGTCGACACCTGGCGGGAGGGCTACCCGTACGACGCACGGATGCCTCGGGACGAGTACGAAATGTCCAAGCGTCTGCTGCAGATCGAACTCCTCAAGCTGCAGAACTGGTCGAAAGAAACCGGCGCACGGCACGCCATCGTGTTCGAAGGACGCGACGCTGCCGGTAAGGGCGGAACGATCAAACGATTCATGGAGCACCTCAATCCTCGTGGCGCTCGCGTCGTCGCGCTGGAGAAGCCGTCGGCTCGCGAGTCGACGCAGTGGTACTTCCAGCGCTACGTGCAGCACCTTCCCGCCGCCGGGGAACTGGTGATGTTCGATCGATCTTGGTACAACCGGGCCGGGGTCGAGCGGGTCATGGGTTTCTGCACCGACGAGGAGCATGAGCGATTTCTGCGCCAGGTGCCGTTGTTCGAGCAGATGCTCGTCGACGACGGCATCAGCTTGATCAAGTTCTGGTTCTCGGTTTCACCGCTGGAGCAGCGCACGCGGTTCGCGATCAGACAGGTCGATCCCGTGCGGCAGTGGAAGCTTTCGCCGATGGACATCGCTTCTCTGGACAAGTGGGATGCGTACACGGCGGCGAAGGAAGAGATGATCCGGTTCACCGATACCGCCACCGCTCCGTGGACCGTCATCAAGAGCAACGACAAGAAACGCGCGCGGATAAACGCGATGCGTCACGTGCTCAGTCAGTTCGATTACGACAACAAGGATTACGAGATCGTGGGTACTCCGGATCCGCTGATCGTGGGCAGCCTCGAATAGTCGGCGCGTGTGCTCTGCCCATCCGCGGCGTGGGTGGTTAGTGTGAGTTGAATGGAGACCGTACCGATCCAACTCCCCGACGGCACCGTGACCCCGATCCGTCTGTTTCCCGGACCGAACGACGACGCACCCGTGGTGGTGATGTTGCCCGGGCTCGGAGTTCCCGCCGGGTTCTACGATCCGGTGGCGCAGGCCCTGGTCGAAGCCGGCTTCAACGCGGCCATCGGTGAACTGCGCGGCCAAGGTGACAGCAAACCGCGCCCGAGCGCGTCGAGTGCTTTCGGATATCAGGAACTGGTCTCGATCGATTGTCCGGCGACGTTCGAGGTAGTGCGCGAGCGGTTCCCGGCCAGCACACCATTTCTGATGGGGCACAGCATGGGCGGCCAGATCGGGGTGATGTACGCGTCGAGGATTCGGGGCCGGCTCGGCGGACTGATCCTGGTTGCCTCCGGATCGCCGTATCACCGCGGATTCCCCGGAATCCGTGCGCCCGGACTCTATCTGGGTTCGTCCGCGATGTCGGTGACAGCCAACATTGCCGGCTTCTGGCCGGGAGACCGGGTCAACGTCGGCGGCTTCGGTCGACAGTCGAAAGTACTGATCACCGATTGGGCCCGGTTCGCCAGGACCGGTCGCATGGAACCCGTCGGTGCGGATATCGACTACGAGGAGCGGATCGCTCGCCTGACCTTGCCGGTTCTGTCGATCACGATCGAAGGGGACGATCTCGCTCCACGCCGGTCGGCAAAGAACCTGGTGGACAAGCTCTCCGGGGCCCAAGTGACGATGACGCACATCGACGAACCACTCGGTCACAACGGTTGGATACGCAATCCCACCGCTGTGAGCGAGCGCGTCGTCGCGTGGTTGCGCGACCGCTGAAAGATCAGGCGAGTTTCTGCCAGAGGAACTCGTAGGTCAGCGCAGTCTTGAAGGCCAGCTGAGCATTGTCCGCGGCGCCGCCGTGGCCACCCTCGATGTTCTCGAAATACAGCACCGGCTTGCCCAGCTCTTCCAGCCGTGCGGCCATCTTGCGGGCATGCGCGGGGTGGACGCGGTCGTCGCGGGTGGACGTCGCGATCAGGATCGGTGGGTACGACGCGGCGGCGTCGATGTTCTGATACGGCGAGTACTCCGAGATGAATGCCCACTCCTCCGGGACATCGGGGTCACCGTATTCGGCCATCCACGAAGCGCCGGCCAGCAGGAGATGGAATCGGCGCATGTCCAGCAGCGGGACCTGACAGACGATGGCGCCGAAGAGCTCGGGGTACTTGGTCAGCATGATGCCCATCAGCAGGCCGCCGTTGCTACCGCCCTGAGCTGCCAGAAGATCCGGGGTCGTGATTCCGCGATCGACGAGGTCTCTCGCGACGGCAGCGAAGTCTTCGTGCACCTTGTGGCGCCCGGCCTTGAGAACCTGTGTGTGCCAACCGGGTCCGTACTCGCCGCCACCACGAATGTTCGCAACCACATAGGTTCCGCCCTGCGTCAGCCAGGCACGGCCCAGAGAACCGCTGTACGACGGTGTCAGCGAGATCTCGAATCCGCCGTACCCGTAGAGCAGGGTAGGGCCGGGCTCGCTACGCGGACTGCGCACCACGAAGTACGGAACTTGGGTGCCGTCGGCAGAGGTGGCGAAGAACTGCTCCGTGGTGATGCCCTCGGCGTCGAAGAACGAGGGAGCCTGCTTGAGGGCAGTGGGTTCGGTTTCGCCGATCACGCCGTGCAAAAGAGTTGCAGGGGAGGTGTATCCACTCGAATTGACGAAGTACTCGTTGCTGACATCAGGGTCGGTGTCGAGAATTTCGATACTGGTCAGTTCTGGAAGCCCTTCGAAAGGTCGATCCTCCCAGCCGTTTTCGCCCGGCGTCAGGATTCGCAGCGTCGTGCGCACGTCGGTCAGGACCACCAGAATCAGATGATCGCGTGTCCAGGTGTAGTGCTCGAGCGAGGAATGTGCGTCGGGTTCGAAGATCGATGTCAGTGCTCGTGAGCCGGCAAGGAAATCGTCGTAACGGATGGCAAGCAGTGCGCCGGTCGGATATTCGGTGTCCTCGACGGCCCACACGGACTTGGTGCGGATCAACAACCACTCGTGGTGAATCGAGATCCCGGCGTCCTCGGGGACGTCCACGAGCACCAGTTCACCGTCGGGGCGAACTTCGAAATGCTGAGAGTTGTAGAAATCGACCGAGCGAGTGACGAAGTCTCGTTCGAATCCGGGCGTCGGATCGTGCGAAGCCGAGATCGCCACGTCCGTGGCCTGGCCCTCGTAGACGGTCTCGGCGCTGGAGAGGGGAGTGCCGCGTTTCCACCGCTGGGCCAGACGGGGATATCCGGAATCGGTGAGCGACCCCGGTCCGATATCCGTTCCGACGTAGACGGTGTCGATGTCGATCCAGTCGATGTCGGTCTTGGCCTCGGGAAGGTAGAAGCCGGGATTCTCGCCCTCGGGAGCGAGGAACTCGCGCTTGTCGATGTCGAACTCGCGAACGACCGCCGCGTCTGCCCCACCGCGGGAGAGGCTGATCAATGCACGGTTGCGGTGTGGCCGTAGAAGTTGCGTGCCCTTCCAGACCCAGTTCTCGCCCTCGGCCTCGGCCAGGGCGTCGAGGTCGACGAGGACGTCCCATTCCGGGTCGTCGGTGACGTACTGATCGAACGTCGTGCGTCGCCACAATCCGCGAACGTGGGTGCTGTCGCGCCAGAAGTTGTAGAGGAACTCACCTCGACGGCGGACGTAGGGGATTCGCGCGTCGGTATCGAGGATCTCGCGCACGTCGCTCTGTAGTCGATCGAAGCGCTCGTTGTCGGTGAGCTGCTCCTCGGTCACGGCATTGTGCTGACGGACCCAATCGAGTGCAGACTCACCGGTCACGTCTTCGAGCCAGAGGTAGGGGTCGTCGCCGGTGGTGGGCTGCTGATCGGAAGTCATACGTCCATTCTTACTGCTCGCTCCCGACAGCACTCGACCCCGCTCCCGAAACACTGGAGCGGGGTCGAGTGAGAACGAATCGGGTCAGACGCCCAGGGAGTGAGCGAGCATCGGCCAGGAGTTGTGGAGATCGTCCTGCCAGTAGCCCCACGAGTGGGTGCCGGTCGGCTTGAAGTCGAAGGTGGCCGGGATCTTCAGGTCGCTCAGGCGGTAGGCGAGGTTGTGGGTGCAGTAGTTGACCGCTGCCTCGATGACGCCGCCGACGATTGCCTGGTTGGCGAGCGCACCGACCTGACCGTTGATCGCGGGATTGGCGAGAGTGTCGTGTGGGCCGGGGAGTCCCGAGCCGGTGGAGACGTAGAGTTCGGTGCCGCGGAGCTTCTCGGCGTTGAGGACCGGATCGTTGTCCTTCCATCCCTGACCGTCGAGCGGGCCCCACATGTTGGTGATGTCAGCTCCACCGCGGGTACCTGTGACAAGTTCGATCGCACTCTGACCGACGGGGGTGCTGGTCTCAGCGCATCCGCTGTACGCCCCGACGCCCTTGTAGAGGCCGGGAGCCGCGATGGCGAGGTTGAGGACCGAGGTCGCGGTCATGGAGATCGCGGAGATCGACTGGACCTTGTTGGTGTTGAACTCGGCGTCGATGACGGGCGGGAGTTCCTTGGTCAGGAACGTCTGCCACTTCTGGCGACCGAGAACCGGATCGTCGTTCACCCAGTCGGTGTAATAGCTGAACGCGCCTTCGAGTGGAGTGACGACGTTGACGTTCTTGTCCTGGAAGAAGTTCATGACGTCGGTCTTGCGTTGCCAGGTCGCCGAGTCTTCGCCGCCGCCTGCACCGTTGAGCAGGTAGAGCGTCGGGCGGGGTTCGCTGTTGTCTGCGGGGAGGATGACCTCGAGCGGGATGTTGCGATCCATCGCCGGGGAGAAGACCGAGATGGTGACCTTGCGGTCGCCGGTCTTGGTGTTGCTCACGACGTGCGATCCGGACGTGTCACCGCCCGCAGAAGCTGTCGCCGGACTGATCAGCATCGGCAGCACCGTGGCCACTGCGAGAGCTGCGATCACACTGCCACGCTTGAAAATTCGAGCACGCATACGTTCGGATCCTCCACCTGAATGTCTTCGGATCCGGAACGGATCGAAGTGCCTGTGAGCCCTTACTGGAACAGGTTCACTTTTTGTTATGTGTCAGTAAAGCAGAGCGGGCGCAGAAAGTGACGCGATTCGATTGCCTGACAATTGAATTGGCCCCGGAATTAACCCCCGAATTAACCCCCGAATCGGCCCAGACAAGCACTCGACCCCGCTCCCGGAAGTGCAGGGAGCGGGGTCGAGTCGGAACGATTTCGGTCAGATGCCCATCGAACGAGCGAGCATCGGCCAGGAGTTGTGGAGATCGTCTTCCCAGTAGCCCCACGAGTGGGTGCCGGTCGGCTTGAAGTCGAAGGTGGCCGGGATCTTGAGATCGTTGAGGCGGTAGGCGAGGTTGTGGGTGCAGTAGTTGACTGCTGCCTCGATGACGCCGCCGACGATCACCTGGTTGGCGAGTGTGCCGACCTGTCCGTTGATCGCCTCGTTGTTCAGGGTGTCGTGCGGGCCGGGGAGTCCGGAGCCGGTGGAGATGAAGAGCTCGGTGCCGCGGAGCTTCTCGGCGTTGACGACGGGGTCGTTGTCGATCCAGCCCTGGCCGTCGAGGGGGCCCCACATGTTGGTCACGTCAGCGTCGCCGCGCATGCCCACAACCAGTTCGATGGAGGACTGGCCGACCGGTGTGCTCGTCTCGGCGCATCCGCTGTATGCACCGACGCCCTTGTAGAGGCCCGGAGCTGCGATGGCGAGGTTGAGGACCGAGGTCGCGGTCATCGAGATCGCGGAGATCGACTGGACGCCGTTGGTGTTGAACTCGGCGTCGATGACGGGCGGGAGTTCCTGGGTCAGGAACGTCTGCCACTTCTGACGGCCGAGGGACGGGTCGTCGTTCACCCAGTCGGTGTAGTAGCTGAATGCACCTTCGAGCGGGGTGACGACGTTGACGTTCTTGTCAGCGAAGAACTCGTTGACGTCGGTCTGACGCTGCCACGTCGCCCGGTCTTCGCCGCCGCCTGCACCGTTGAGCAGGTAGAGGGTCGGGCGGGGTTCGCTGCCGTCTGCCGGGAGGATGACCTCGAGCGGAATATCGCGTTCCATGGAAGGGGAGTACACCTTGATGGTGGCGATGCGCCCGTTGTCCGTGCGGCTCGAGAGCTTGGAACCCGTTGTGTTTGCCTTGGCAACAGTTGCCGTGGTGGTCGACGGATCTCCGCCTGCGGACGACACTGCAGGGCTGATCAGCATCGGCAGCACGGATACTGCGGCTACAGCGGCGACCAGACGGCCACGCTTGAAAGTGCGAGCACGCATACGTTCAGAAACCTCCACCTAAAATTCCTTCGAATCCGCCCAGGAGTGAACGGTCCTTTGTTGCTGTTCCCGTACGGGAATTCATGCTGGGTACATGCTCTGTCGATAGGTACAGGGCGTGTGAGTCTTGTAAGTTCTACCGCATCGGTGCGTTATCCGCCAGTGAACCAGAGATTTGCTGAACGTACGACCAGTTTCAGGTGAATTTCCCTGATCATCGACGGGATTAGTGAGTGAACCGGACATATCCACTATGGGAACAACATTGTTGCCTACCTCTGCAGTCGAACGCGTCTGTCGAAGATCTTCTCCGATATCAGCGCCCAGCGGGGAGTTACGTTTCGGTGAACGTCGGTTACTCGCCGCAGACTCGCGCGGACTCGACGGCAATCGCCAAGAGTTTCGCGTGGCAGGCGCGGGTCGAGTTCCCGGAGATCACCCCTGTCTTCAGCGTCGACGGCGTCGTCGAGATTCAGGAGTCCGGCGGAATCGCCCTGGCCTTCGACCTGGAGGACTCGAATCCGCTGGAGGGAGACCTGGCCAACGTCTCGTACTTCTACGACCTCGGAGTCCGCTCGATGTTGCCGACGTATAACTACATGAACGCTGCCGGCTGCGGCTGCTTGGACCTGGCGGACACGGGGTTGAGTGGATACGGCCGTGACCTGGTTGCCGAGATGAATCGCGTCGGAATGACGGTCGACGGCTCACATTGTTCGGTACAGACGGGGTTGGACATCTCAGCTATCACCCAGCGAGCAATGATCTACAGCCACTCGAACCTCCGAAGGTTGTGGGAGCATCCGCGCAACATCACCGACGATCAGGCCAGAGCGTGTGCGGAGACCGGCGGCGTCATCGGGGTCAACGGCGTGGGCATATTCCTCGGCGTCAACGGACCGGATGACGACCAGGCTCGGCTGTCCGCGATGGCCGACCACATCGAAGAGGCTGTGGGACTCGTCGGCATCGATCATGTCGGGATCGGCTCCGACTTCTCCTTCGACGCCGACGACTTCCGCGAAGAGATCGAGCAGAACCCGTCGTCGTTCTCCGAGGCGTACACCGCGTGGGGGCCACTGCAGTGGACTCCTCCGGAGGACGTGCTGACACTTGATCAGGTATTGCGTGAGCGGGGCTTCGACGAGCCGTCGATCGAGGCCGTGTACGGCGGAAATTTCGCCCGAGTTGCCCGAGAAGTGTGGGCTACCGACGGGTAATACGACCATCTGGGGACAGCGAAACGATGCAGGACTACCCTGGTGAATCGTGACCTCACACTATGACGTCGTTGTCCTCGGAGCCGGCCCCGGTGGGTACGTCGCTGCTATCCGCGCGGCACAACTGGGCCTGAGCACCGCCATCATCGAGCAGAAGTACTGGGGCGGTGTATGCCTGAATGTCGGCTGCATTCCGTCCAAGGCGCTTCTCCGTAACGCCGAACTCGCGCACATCTTCACGAAAGAAGCGAAGACGTTCGGCATGTCCGGAGACGTGTCCTTCGATTTCGGCTCCGCTTTCGATCGCAGCCGCAAGGTCGCGGACGGGCGAGTCAAGGGCATTCACTTCTTGATGAAGAAGAACAAGATCCCGGAGTACGACGGCAAGGGCACGTTCGTCGACGCCAACACCATCAGCGTGGAGCTGAGCAAGGGTGGCACCGAGACGATCACGTTCGACAACGCGATCATCGCGACCGGTTCGTACACCAAGCTGCTGCCCGGCACCTCGCTGAGCGAGAACGTCGTGACCTACGAAGAGCAGATCCTCACCCGTGACCTTCCGGGTTCGATCCTCATCGTCGGTGCCGGCGCGATCGGCATGGAGTTCGGTTACGTCCTCAAGAACTACGGCGTCGACGTTACGATCGTCGAGTTCCTCGATCGGGCACTGCCCAACGAGGACGCCGACGTCTCGAAGGAAATCGCCAAGCAGTACAAGAAGCTGGGCGTCACCATCAAGACCGGTGCCGCTGTGCAGTCCATCAGCGACGACGGCAGCAAGGTCACCGTCTCGATCAAGGACAACAAGTCCGGCGAGATCGAGACCGTGGTCGTCGACAAGGTTCTGCAGTCCGTCGGCTTCGCACCGCGCGTGGAGGGCTTCGGTCTCGAGAACACCGGTGTCGCGTTGACCGATCGCGGCGCCATCGCGATCGACGACTACATGCGCACCAACGTCCCGCACATCTTCGCCATCGGTGACGTCACCGCCAAGCTGCAGCTCGCGCACGTCGCAGAAGCTCAGGCTGTCGTCGCTGCCGAGACCATCGGCGGCGCGGAGACGCAGACACTCGGTGACTACCGGATGATGCCGCGTGCGACGTTCTGCCAGCCGCAGGTCGCCTCGTTCGGTTTGACCGAGGAGCAGGCCAAGGCCGAGGGCTACGACGTCAAGGTCGCGAATTTCCCGTTCGCTGCCAACGGCAAGGCACACGGTCTCGGTGACCCGACCGGTTTCGTCAAGCTGATCGCCGACAAGAAGTACGGCGAACTGCTCGGCGGGCACCTCATCGGACCGGACGTTTCGGAACTGCTGCCCGAGCTGACCTTGGCCCAGAAGTGGGACCTCACGGTCAACGAGTTGGCACGCAACGTCCACACCCACCCCACACTCAGTGAGGCACTGCAGGAAGCGATCCACGGCCTCGCCGGCCACATGATCAACTTCTGACGGCAGGGCCTTCGGCCCCGTGCGCCTTTTCGGTAGTTCGCACTACCGGAAAGGCACACGGGGTTTTTCGTCTTTTGTGTCGAGTTGTGTTGCGAAACCGCCATCTGAGGCCTTCGAGTCGGGGTGTAGGCGCGCAACGCATTAGCGTCCCGAGTCGACCATTCGGCTTTCGAAGGACCACTCATGAAAACTCGTTCCGTACTGCTCGCGGCTTGCGTCGCGCTGACGCTCTCCGCCTGTGGAACCTCAGGTGACTCCGGATCGGACACCGAAGCTTCGGGTGCCGCCGAGGCGGGGGCGTTCCCCGTGACCGTCGACCACGCCTACGGTTCGACGACGATCGACGCGGAGCCTATGCGCATCGTGACCATCGGATGGAGTGGCCAGGATGCGGTGATCGCACTGAACAAGGTTCCGGTCGCCATGGAGAGCTTCTCCGGCGACGGCATCGAGAACAACATCCTGCCCTGGGACGCTTCGCGTCTGAACGGTGCCAAGCCCGTTCTCATGACGACCAATCCCGATATCCCGTTCGAGCAGATCCTCGGGCTCGATCCCGACGTGATCCTCGCCGTGTACTCCGGCATCGACGAGGGCGAGTACAAGCGCCTCAGTGACATCGCGCCGACCGTCGCGTTCCCCGACCAGCCGTGGGATACGGCGTGGGACAAGCAGATGAGCATGATCGGTGCAGCGCTCGGACAGCCGGAGCAGGCTCAGACGCTGATCGACGAGACCGGGGCGTACTTCGAGAAGCAAGCCGCTGATCACCCACAGTTCCAGGGCAAAACCGCAACGTATGCAATGCGCACCGACGAGGGCCTGATCGTCTTCTGCGGCACCGACCCGCGGATCCGTCTTCTCGGCCAGCTCGGGGTGAAGACCTCGCCCGGTGTCGACGCAGTGTGCACTTCCGGCGACAGTTCGGTGTCCGTGGGCATGGAATCCATCGACACACTCGACGCCGACGTCTTCATTCTCGTCGACGCCGACGGCACCAACCTGGACAAGCTCATGTCCTTCGGTCCGTTCGCGAACATGACCTCGGTGTCGAACGGCCGTCTGGTTCGTCTGGTCGGAATGGACTACGCGATGGCTACGTCCGCTCCGACGGTGCTGAGCGTTCCCTACGCATTCGACGAGTTCATCGCTCAGCTCTCGGACAAGTTGAGCTGATTCCGGGCGTCGTACGACGCTTGTGACGCAACGATTTTCGGCACCTGCGATTCGAGTAGTTCGATCAGGGCCGTGATCTTTGCGGCGACGTCGGCGCCGAGTTCGGTCAGGCTGTATTCAACTTTGGGCGGGATGGTTTCGAGTACCTCACGGTGCACGAGGCCATCCCGCTCGAGTGTTTGCAGGGTCTGCGAGAGCATGCGCTCGCTGACTCCGTCGACGCGTCGGCGCAGGGCACTGAACCGGTACGGGCCCTCGTTCAATGCCGCCAGCGCGAGTGCGCCCCAGCGTCCGGTTGCATTCTGCAATGCCGCCCGAGAGTTGCACCCGCGAGCGAAGACGTCAGCCTCGAGTGTTGGGTCCACGACGTCGGCATTCGGATCAGGGGTCTGGGCAGCACGTGAAGGTGAGTCGGTGCTGGTCATGAACCCAGGCTACTACTGCACGATCCCATAGCGCTAACTCGACATGTTGCACTTACGAAAAATAAGTGCATGATGGTTGCAGAACGCATTTACGCTTCAACCTGGATCGGGAGTTCGCATGAGCATTGCAGTCACCGGCGCAACCGGAAACCTCGGACAACTGGTAGTCGAGTCGTTGATCGAGCGGGGAACCGCCGCGTCCGACATCGTCGCAGTGGTCCGCAATCCACAGAAGGCGGAAAGCCTCGCCGCCCGCGGAGTAGTTGTACGCCAAGCGGACTACGCCGATGCCTCGGCGTTGGAAACCGCATTGGCGGGCGTCGACAAGCTGGTGCTGATCTCGGGAAGTGAAGTGGGGTCACGGCTCGCGCAACACACCAACATCATCGACGCGGCGAAGGCTGCCGGCGTCGGATTCATCGCCTACACGAGCATATTGAATGCTCAGGACACGCCGATGAAGCTTGCTGCCGAGCACAAGGCGACCGAGGACGTGCTCACTCGGAGCGGTATTCCGTTCGCGCTGTTGCGAAACGGTTGGTACTGGGAGAACTTCACCAACGACCTGGCCGGTGTGATCGAACGCGGCGCACTGGTCGGTGCGGGAGCGGAAGGCAAGATCGCGGCTGCGGCGCGTGCGGATTACGCCGACGCCGCAGCAGTAGTCGCGACCACCGATGGCCACGAAGGCGCAGTGTACGAGTTGGGCGGTGACGAGAGGCTCACCTACGCCGAATTGGCCGCAAAGATAAGCGAATTCGCCGGCAAGCCCGTCGCGTACCAGTTTGTGGACGCGGAGGCATACGAAGGCATTCTCGAGAGCGTCGGACTGCCTGCACCGGTTGCGCAGATCCTCGCCGATTCCGATGCTGCAATTGCCAAGGGGGCGTTGGACACCGAGTCTGGTGACCTGCAGAAGTTGATCGGCCGCAGCAGCACTCCGGTGACTGAGGTGTTGAAGAAGGCCTGACCTGGTGTGCGCCTTTATTAACCGCGGGCGGTTAATAAAGGCGCACAGGGGGCTACCCCATGTGGACTGCACCCTCGGCGGGCAGATCACCCTTCTTGGCGCGGACCAGAACCAGCACTACCGGTGCGATGATCGCCAACAGGATTGCCGCCCAACCGAATGCGGCCGAGTATCCGGATACCTCGGCGCCGAAGAAGTAGTCCGTCATCGAGGCGACGAAGTCCTGCACCGGCTGGGGGAGTAGCGCCAACTGATCGCCGGTCGGGATGGTCGCGTTCGACATGTCGACAGGAATGCCTTCCGGCGGGATCGGCGCCGCGTTGTTGACGGTGAAGGCCGACTTTGCCGAAGCGTAGATCGTGGTGAACAGTGCGGTTCCGAGTGCGCCGCCGATCTGCAGGGTGGCGTTGACCAGGGCACTGGCAGCGCCGGCGTCGTGGTCGGGGACACCGATCAGTGCGAGGTTCTGCATCGGCACCATCAGCAGACCGAGTCCGAAGCCGAAGATGGCGAGGCCGGGGAACACGTGCGTCCAGTAGGAGCTGTGTACCTCGATCTGGGTCAGCATGAGCAGTCCTACTGCTGCCACCAGCGGGCCGGCGACCATGAGCGGCTTGGGGCCGATCTTGGTGGACAACTGCGCTGCGATGGTCGACGCCAAGACGATGAAGAACGCCATCGGCAGCGATCCGACGCCGGCCATGACCGGGCTGAATCCGAGCACGATCTGCAGGTAGAACGTCAGGTACAACGTGCCGCCGAGCAGGGCGGCGCCCACCAGCATGGAGCCGATCAGAGCAGCGCCGCGATCGCGATGCCACGGAACGCTCAGCGGTAGAAGCGGATTCTTGCTGCGGCTCTCGACGACCACGAAGATCGCGAGGAAGACCAGACCCAGTGCGATGAACAGCAAAGTGTCCGCCTGACCCCAGCCGTGCTCGGCGCGTGTGAATCCGTAGACCAGTGAGCCGAGCCCCAGGGCGATTAGGACAGCGCCGGGAAGGTCGTAGCTCGTGTCGCCGTGCGCTTTGGTTTCCTTGACGATCGGGACGGCCGCAGCGATGGCGATCAGCGCGATCGGGATGTTGACGAGCAGGCACCAGCGCCAGTCGACGTACTGCGTCAGCACTCCACCGAGGAGAAGGCCGATAGCAGCGCCACCGCCGGAGATCGCGCCGTAGACGGCAAAAGCCTTGGCGCGCTCCTTCTCTCCGATGAAGGTGGTGGTGAGCATCGACAGCGCGGCGGGCGCGAGCAGTGCTGCGAAGACGCCCTGGCCGGCGCGGGCGATGAACAGTTCGATACCGCTCTGCGCGATGCCGCCGATGCCGGAGGCAACCGCGAAGCCCGCCATGCCGACGATGAAGGAGCGCTTGCGGCCCCAGTAGTCGGCGATACGTCCGCCGAGGAGCAGCAGCGCACCGAACGCCAAGGCGTACGACGTGACCACCCACGCGCGGTCAAGGTCGCTGATGCCCAGTTCCTCCTGGGCTGCCGGTAGGGCGATGGAGACGATGGTGCCGTCGAGCACCACCATGAGTTGAGCGAACGCGACGATGCAGAGCACCAGCCAGCGACGTTGATGATTCGGATTCTCGGAGACAGCCGGGATCGGTGGCAGAGTGCCGCCGTCGACGTGGGACGTGGTGGTCATTGGAAAAAGGTATTCCAGCCTTCTCGGGTGAGTCAAACGAAATAGTTCGTTCGGTTACCATCATCACTATGGCTCCCACTGACGTGACCGCGACGAAACAGCGAATCCTCGACGCTGCGCAAGAAGAATTCGGCACCTACGGGCTTGCCGGTGCGCGCATCGATCGGATTGCGAAGAACGGAAACGCCAGTAAGGAGCGCCTCTACGCCTATTTCGGTGACAAGGTCGCGTTGTTCCACGCGGTGCTCGACGTCGACTTCGAGCAGGCGATGGAATCCGTCGAGTTCACCGGTGAAGACATGCCCGCGCATGCCGTCGAACTGTTCGACGCAATGCTCGGCAAACCACAGATTCAACGGATGATGATCTGGGGTCAATTGCAGGGTGAGGCACCACGGATGAAGAAGCTGGCCGAGGAACATTCCAGCTGGGTTCCGCGAATGGCCACGATTCGCAAGGCTCAAGAAGACGGCCTCATCTCGAAGCACTGGGACCCCCAGGACCTGATCACGATGCTGTTCGGCCTCGTGTTCGGCTGGGTGGTGGCCCCCGGTGTGGCCGACAACCAGAACGTCGACGCCGACGAGATCGCGCGCCGCCGTGAAGTGGTGCGCGAGGCCGTCACTCGAATCTGCAAGCCGTGACTGTCAGCGAGAGAGGTACGCGGCCCAACCGCCGTAGTCGGTGATGTCAGCTGCGCCGTTTACGGCGTCATGAGTGCAGCTGAAACCGACTGTCGTTCTGCCGTCGGATAACTCGACGCTCGTGAGCGCCATCGGTGCAGGCAAGGCGGCGAGGAATGTTCCCAGCCCGGCCGGTGAGATTCGGAAGATCTCGCCGACGACCGGTGCGCCGAGTCCAGGGCCACGGCGTACCAGGCCGGGCTTCGGTGGCGTCGTGTCGAGAGCGAAGAGCCGGTAGGCATCCGAGGTCGTGACGGTTTCGACGTACCGCGCGCCGAGGTCGACCAACTGTGTGTTGAGGGGTTGCCCGCGCAGGTGAGCGCCGAATACTGCGAGGTCGATTCCGGTATCGACGAGGGTAGGTGAAGGCACGCCGCCGAGTCGCGCAGCGAGGTCGATGGCGCTCTGGTCGTCGAAAGCGGGTACGACGAACATGACGCCGAACGGGTGATCTTCGGCAGTGCGGTGTCCGGGCGCCGCGACGGCCGCCATGTCGAGCAGGTTGCAGAAGTTGGTGAAAGTTCCCATCCGGCGGTTGATTCCGAACGGATCCTCGGTCACGGCGGCAATCGTCGGGTGTTCGGTGGTGGTGGGAAGCAGTAGGGCGTCGAACCCGGCGAGGAGTTCCCGGGCGGCAGCCTTGGCGCGGGTGAGAGCATCGAGATCGTCGACTAGCTGGTATCCGGTGGGGTGCTTCGCACCGAGCACGATGTCGGACACCGCGGGATCTGCTCCGGCAGGACGAGTTTCGAGGAACTCGCCGGCAGCGGCGTACCGCTGCGCCACTACGGCGCCGTCGTAGAGCAATCGGGCCGCGTCGAGCAGCCCGGAGATGTCGACGGTCTCGGTCTCGGCGCCGCCGGCTACCAGAGCTGTCACAGTGTCCTGAAATGCTGCTGCATACGACGGGCTCAGTTGAGCGAGATCCTCGATTCGGGGGACGGCGACGCGGGGATTCGGCGCCGCCGCGAGACGAACGTCGGAAGGCCAGACGCGGCTGCGGGGATCCCGAGGTTCGTGGCCGATCATGATTGCCGCTGCCGCGGTTGCCGATTCGAGGTCGTCGGCAAATACCGTCAGAGCGTCGTAGTCCACGCAGGCGGGCACTACTCCGTGGGCTGGGATGACGCCGAGCGAGAGCTTGAGTCCGTAGATCCCGTGGAACGCTGCCGGCACCCGGCCGGAACCGGCGGTGTCGGTGCCGATTCCGATGTCTGCAATTCCCAGCGCGACAGCGACGGCGGATCCGGAGCTACTACCGCCCGAGATCAACTCTTCGTCCCAGGCGCAGCGAACGGCTCCGTACGGACTGCGCGTTCCGACCAGTCCGGTGGCGAACTGGTCCAGATTGGTCTTCCCCAGAACAACAGCCCCGTGCTCGATCAACCGCGCAACGGCACTGGCGGTTTCGTCCGGCGAATACGCGAATTCGGGGCACGCCGCTGTGGTCGGCAGACCGGCGACGTCGACGTTGTCCTTGACGGCGACCAGACGCCCAGCCAGAGGAAGATGCTCGCCCGTGGCGATTCTGGCTTCGACCGAAGCGGCATCGGCAAGCACATCTTCCTTGCGGCGCAACGTGATCCAGACTTCGGGGCGATCTACTTCCTCGATCCGCTGGAATGCCTGCTCGACCCGGGCTGTCGGGGTGAAAACTTCTGCTGCGATGGTCATGGTGTGTACTGCTCCGATCAGTCCGTGATGTTGGCGAGTGAGAGCGCGGTGATCGCGCGGGTCACCCGGTCGAGGACGACGTCGAGAGACTCGCCGATGTGCTGGTGCAAAAGCGTGCGGGCCTCGGGCAGATTGCCGGCACGTAGTTCTTCGAGGATTCGAATGTGCTCCGCGATCGAGGTGTCGATGCGGCCGTTGACCATGAAGTCGTACATCCGAACGTGCCGGATACGGGAATTCACCGACAGCAGCGACGCGACCAGTTCATTGTTTCCCGACGCCCTCAGTACGGCGACGTGGAATTCCTCGTCCAGTTCGACGAACCCCGGTTCCTGAGCGGGCGGATCGAGAGCCAGGGCACGCCACCGCACCAATTCGTCGTCGAGGATTGTTCGGTCGTGCCGGATCGTCGGATCTGCGATCGCCCGGGTAATTCCTTGTAGTTCCAGAGTGATTCGGAGTTCATACAGATCTCGGATCCGCGGGATACTCGGGCGCACGGCGGAGAACCCGTACTCTTCCCGGCGCAGGAGTCCATCGGCGCACAGCATCGTCAACGCTTCCCGTACTGGTGTGCGAGAAATGCCGAAACGCGTGGAGAGTTTCGGTTCCGTCAGGCGCTGATCGAACCCGATAGTCCCGTTGACCAGTTCGGTGCGTAGTTCCCGGTAGACCACCTCACGCAGTGGCTCCGGCGCCGTATTCATCCCTGTCGACATACCTGTATACGCTATTGATCAGGTGTTTCGTCCAGATGTCTTCGGGTTAGAGCTGAGTTACGGCCGCCGCGGAACTTCAGGAGAAGTCGCGCTGAACCCGCAAGGTTCCGATCGTGGTGGCCAGGCCGTCGTACTGAGTGACCAACAAGGTGAATTCGATCAACCGACGATCGTCGAGATGCTGCGAGAGCGTTCCCCACGTGTCGTCGGTGACGTCCTTGGTGGTGACCAACTCGTCGACCGCAGTCAAGATCGCACGGTGACGCGGACTCAACTCGGAAGCGCCAGGGCCCTCGATGATTCGGGCCAGTTCTTCTGCGTCGATTCCGGCTTTGCGGCCGAGCCTGATGTGGTGATCCATCTCGTAACCGCAGTCCCGCAGGTGCGCGACCCGCAGGATGATCAGTTCGGTGTCGTGGCGAGAGATCTTGCCGCCGGGCATGAGTGAGCCGGAGTAGTGCAGCCAACCGCGGAAGAGTCCACCCGTGCGCCCCAAGGTGCTGAACAGATGCGCATCGGGTGCTCCGGCAGCCTTCGACAGGACACGCCAGATTCCCCAGTTGATCGGACCGAGGTCCTTGAATCGGCCGGGCGGGATGCGGGGGTTCATGCGACTCCACGGATGTGAGAGGGACGGAGGTCGATAGCTCGTTGCGCGATGTGGCGAACCGCGGCGCTGCGGCGGGGCGCGTGTACGCGTGACTTCCGGCCGACGATACCGCGCTCGAACGCGTCGACGGCGTCAGCGACGGTCGTGGTGCCGGCGCTGGCGAGGGTTCCGCGAGCGCCGTCGAAAGAGAGTGCGGTGGTATCGGTGTCGATGTCGCCGATGTACGCGACGCCCACCTTGGTGCCGAGGTGTTTCATTTCCAAGCGCAACGCGTCACCCAACGCGTCGACGCCGGCGCGCGAAGCACCGAACGGTCCGCGAAACGGATGCTTGGCGGCGCCGTGGGCCGAGGCGACCACCAGGGCGTAACCGTTTTCGTGACTGATGTGCGGACCTGCTGCGCGCAGGGTGTAGTACGTGCCCATGAGGTTGACTTCGACGGCGCGGCGCATGTCCGCAGGGTCGCCGCCGAGGATCGACGAGTTCGCCTCGACCCCGGCATTGGCGACGACGACGTCGATGCCTCCCAGCTTCTCAGCGATGTAGTCGACGCCGCGAGATACCTGCTCGAGGTCGGCGACGTCGCACAACTGCCACGGCGCGCGGCCGCAGGAAGTGGCGACTTGTTCGAGAAGTTCAGGCTCGAGGCCGAGCAGTCCCACGGACGCACCACGGTCGTACAGGCGTCTGGCCAGCGAAGAACCGATATTGCGGGCAGCGCCGGTGATCAGGATGCGCCGACCCGTCAGGTCGTCCGCACTACTCTTGGCCGATTCGGCCTTGCCCGCCTCGCTCTTGCCCATTGCTGTGTCCCTACGCAGTGACCTTCTGGTCCTCCGACGCTAACACCGCCGGGTAGCTGCGACTGCAAGTACCGCCAACTCCGTCCGAACGGGTGTTCAGACCGATGCGGCTTCGAGACGCGGATGTGACGAGGAAGCCTGGGTCGACCGCAATCGACGGAATCGGACCACGGCAACGACGGCGGCAACAGCGGCGAGGATCACCAACGGCAGTGACGGACCCATCGTGGGTTCGATGACAACAAGTAGCACCGGCAGTCCGAATCCGAGATAGGTGCCGACGTAGAAGATCCCGGTCAGGGCGCCCCGCGAGGCCGGGGGAGCCAGCGACTCGAGGTCGAGCAGTCCCTCACGCAGACACAGTCCGTAGGCCGTACCGAGGACGAGCGCGCAGACGATGAACAACCCGAGCGCGGGGTGCGCGCCGCCGACTGCGACCAGGCAGTATCCGAGCGCCGCCAGTGCGGCGCCGACCGTGCCGGCCTGAGGACCCCAATTGCGATGGCGCGCAGCGGTTTGAACCAGGATTCCAGCACCCAGAGTCAGCGCCGCCGCGAAACCCGGAAGGAGAGGACCTGAGTAGCGGTCCCCGAGCCTGGCCGTCATGGTCACGAAAGAGACTGTTGCGCTGGCGAACACCCACGGCGCCAACGGAAGTGCCCAGAGCAGCGCATTTGCGACGGAGCGCTCCGCGCCGTCTGGCGCATTTGCGACGGAGCGCTCCGCGCCGTCTGGGACGGGTGTGATGGTCGCGGCTTCTACGGGAACAGGTGTACGACTCCACACAGCTGCCGCGGTAACCGAACCCACCGACAAGACGGCCGAGACGACAAAGGGCGTAGCGAGTGGGAAGGCGGCAAATTGTGCCAACAGACCCGAAAACAGTGGTCCCAGTGCAAAACCCGAGGTGAGTACTACGCCCGCCATCACGGTTCCGGACTTGCCGCGAAGGTCAGCCGCCCACGCGGTGCCGGCGCCGATTGCCAGACCGGCACCGATACCGACAACGAGGCGCCCGACCATGAGCCCGGGCGCGTCGTGCCAGAGAAGAAGAATCAAGGTTCCGAGCGAGGCTATGAGCGCTCCGGGCAGGACGACTACAGCTCGGCCGACGCGATCCGACAGTGCTCCACCGGTCAACAGGCCGGGTAGGAGTCCGAGCGCGTAGATACCGAAAACACCGTCGAGCACGGTATGCGAAAGACCCTCGTCCATCCGGAGAACCGGGATGAGCGAAGCAAAGTGGTTGGCGGCCCAACCCGTCGAAAGTAGAACTGCCAGTACCGAGATGAACCCGCGACGGGATGGATCGCCCATACCGGCAGCTTAGGCGGGTACCAGATCGCTCACGTCGGCGAGGAGTTCGAACGTGCGTAACCAGGCCTCGCGGTTGGTACCGGTCGACACCGTGATCAGCTCGTCGGCCTGTGCATGCTCGGTGAACTCGTCGAGGTAGGCGCGGACCTCCGTGGGCGTGCCGATGGCGCTGTACTTGGTCATCTGCAGAACCTGCTGACCCGCGGGGGAGTCGAGCAGCATGTCCGCTTCGTCGTCCGTGAACTTGCGTCCGCGTCCGAGAAGAAGGCTGACGCGCGAACGCTTGGCCGCGAGGAAGTCCTGCTGAGCCTGCTCATGGGTGTCGGCGGCGATGACATTGACGCCCGCGATGACGTACGGCTCCGCCAACTGCTCCGACGGCTTGAACTCGCGTCGATAGATCGCGACGGCGTCGCGCAGGGCGTTGGGGGCGAAGTGCGAGGCAAATGCATACGGCAGGCCGAGCATCGCGGCAAGCTTGGCTCCGAACAGTGACGATCCGAGAATGTAGAGCGGAACGTGAGTGCCCTTACCGGGAACGGCATTGATTCCGGGGACGCGCGAAGTGTCGCCGAGGTAGCCCTGAAGCTCGAGTACGTCCTGCGGGAAGCTGTCCGAAGAACTCGGGTCGCGTCGCAAAGCCTGCATGGTCTTCTGATCACTACCGGGCGCGCGACCGAGACCGAGATCGATGCGACCCGGGTGCAGAGTCTCGAGGGTGCCGAACTGCTCGGCGATCGTCAGCGGCGCGTGGTTGGGCAGCATGATTCCACCGGCGCCGAGGCGGATTTTGCTGGTGTGCGCGGCGACGTGGCTGATCAGAACGCTGGTGGCCGAAGACGCGATGGAACCCATGTTGTGGTGCTCGGCATACCAGATTCGCTTGTAACCCCACTCCTCGGCACGCTGCGCCAAGGTCACGCTGGCGTCGAAGCTGTTTTTGGCGGTTTCGTTGTCGCCGATGTGGGCGAGATCGAGGATGGAAAGTGGGACGGCCATGAATGTGGTGCCTTTCTCAGCGAATAGAACGCAAACGTCGTTGGAAGGTGCAACCATCTGGCCGGCTTTCCTATTTCCGCCTGGTCAGCGCCCACGGATGGTGGCGAGGCGGACAAGGCGTGAAGTTCTTGTCTCGATTTCGGTCATTTCGGATATTTCGGATGAAATTGGGGGCTAGATTTCCCGAATCGGAGGTTCTTTCGCATTCCAAGTGAATCGAGACCAGCATGGCCACTGATCGGAAGGCTGTAAACAAGCGCAAAGTACGTGCATTACTTGCCGGAGGACTTGTCCTCGGTATCGGCGCCGCTGTCACCTTGGCGGCGTGGACAGACAACGTTTTCGGCGACGCGCAGTTCAAGACGGGAAGTTGGAATCTCCAGGGCAGCTTCGACGGACTGACGACCTGGGGTGAGTATCAAGTGGACGCTTCCGCCGGCCACTTCCAATTCAGCACGGGATTCGACGCACTCTCACCCGGAACGACGGTATACGCGCCGGTAGCGCTTCGGATCGGTCCCACGGCCAGCACTTCCGGCGCGACGGTACAACTACTCGGTGCAACGGGCGGTGATACCGACCTCAAACCCGCCCTGCGGTACTCGGTGTATCGAGGTGTCCCCTCCACGACCTGCACGGCAGCGGGAATTGGAGCAGGAACAGCATGGGTAGGCACGACAGCCAGTCCGGTGGCCTTGACGGCAGGTTCGGGTTCGGATGTCACCTTGCTAGGCACGGGCGTGCCGGTGGAACTGTGCTTCGCGGTCACGCTGCCTGCCGGAGTCGACCCTTCGATCGTGTCGGGCAAGAACACCGGGCGCTTGCTCTGGCAGTTCACCGGCCAGTCCACCCCCTGACGCCTGCGTGGTCACACGGCGAATGCGTCAGGTGTACGCACTGGCGGCCTCGGGACTCGTCCTGGGTATCGGTGCAACCACCGTGGCCGCCAGTTGGGTGGACAGCACGATGGGCGATGCATCGTTTCGCACCGGAACATTCGGAATCGAGTCGAACGTCGGCGGTGGATGGTCGTCGCATTCATCCAGTGCCCCTGGCGTTTTCACGTACACGCCCTCGGCGCTCCTGATTCGCCCCGGTGCGTTCTCGTACGGCCCGATATCTCTTCGAACAGTGCCGGTCTCGCCGGCAGCATCCGTCACTCTGCAGGCGGCCACGGTTGCCGGCGACTCCACTCTGGCGTCGGCGCTGCGGTATCGGGTGGTCAAGTCGACGACCTGTGATGCGTCAGCCTTCGCCACGGGAACACCACAATTCGTGGTGGGAAGTGCGACGGTGTTTCCGTCGCTCTCAACTGGTTCCGCAGTCGGGGCCATCGCGCTACCCACCGGTGGAGCGTCCCCGGGCGCCGCGGTGGCGCTGTGCTTCGAGATTTCGCTGCCCGCAACCTCGGCTAATTGGAGCAACTCGGCGCTGACCGGTAAAACGGCAACTCCCACTTGGCAGTTCAGTGCAACACCCTGAAGGAGCTGCAATGCCAACACATGCCCGGGCAACACATGCCCGGACGAAGAAGCGTTCGATCCCCACGATCATCGGGGACTGCATCCTTCAGGTTCTCGCTGCCGGTGGGGTTGTTTGTATCGCTTTGGTGATCTGTGCCTTCGTTTTCGACATCACACTGATCTTGTTCAAGACCGGATCGATGTCGCCGACCATTCCGACCGGATCTCTGGCAGTTGTGCGGGAAGTAACGGCAGATTCCGTCGAGGTGGGCGACGTCGTCACCGTCGATCGGGGAGTGTCCGAACTGCCGGTGACCCACCGGGTCGTCTCCGCTCGTACCCAGGACAACGGCATCACGATTCTCGATCTCAAGGGTGATGCCAACGCTTCGGCTGATCCCGCGGTATACGAGGTCACCACGGTCCGAAAGGTGCTCTGGCACGTTCCGGGATTGGCGCGGGTGATCGTCTACTTCTCGAATCCTCTTGTTCTGGGGGCGATCACGCTGACCATGGCCGCTTTGGTGGTCGCGGTATTCTGGCCGCGCAATACCGATGACGACGATGATGCCGACTCGGCCGACCCGAAAACCGAACCCATTCAGGTTCTTCTACCGCCAGACGGCGGTAGACAATGAAGCGTCGCCACCTATTTTCAGTCATCGTATTGGCAGTTGCGGTTGTTCTGGGCTCTGGTTTCTCGTCTCACCCACTCCTCGGAGAGACAGAAGCGGCGTGGACAGACTCCGAGTACGTTACCGGCCCGATTTCCACCGGTTCATGGACGACGAGTGGGTACGGCAGATCGACGTCGGGCATAGGAACAGCGACCGGCGGATTGATAACTCTCGGAGGAAATCTCGGCGGTTCGCTGGTTGAACATCCGACCGTGCAAACTCAGCTGGCACCGGGCAAGGCCACGGGGACGGTTTCGTTGGCGGACAATTCCGGTGTGCTGCTGGGGCTGCCCGCGCTCAGCCGCACGGGTAGTGCCGTTCAGTGCGCCGCGTATCTCGTAGGAGCATCGGCATCGTCCCCATGTGGGGCGGCTGGGTCGGATGCGGACGCGGAAACTACATCTACATTGGGTTTGCAATTGAATCTGGTTTCGGTACTGGGGATCACGTTGATACCGGCGGACGCCATCACGAGCACGAGCGTCAAGACAAACGCCCGCTGTGCGAGTACTTCTGCTGCTACAGATCAGCCGACGGGAACCGTGAAAGTCGGCGGCGCCACAGTTGCCATCCCGGCAGTGGGCGCAAACGGTTCGGCCACGTCGACGTCGCCGACTAGTGCAACATTCGTGATGGCGAATGTCCCACTGCTCGCGCGGGTAGAAGCGCGCTTCTCGAACATCAAGGTCACCAGTACCCGAGTGGCGTCCAGTTCTGCGCCTTTTGTCGCGTCCTCCACTGTTTCAGTGAGCTTCACAGTTGAGGCCGTAACCATCGCGTTGTCGGTCTTGGGCGAAGGGCTGGTCACAGTGATCCTGGGATCGACGAACATATCCGTCAATCTGTCGGCCGCTCAGTGCGGACTTGATTCTTCACCCCCGGCGACGCCGCTGAGTCTTGCCGCCGGCGGACAGTTGGCTCGAGCCGCGGGGCCGACACAGACAGCACCGGCAACACCGACAGCTGTTCCCGTGACGACCACGCCGACTACGGCAACGACGACTCCTGAACCTACGACTCCTGAACCTACGACTCCTGAACCTACGACGGGTGAACCCACCAAAACATCTGCCCCTGAGGCCACAACGACCAGCGCGGCTGTAACTACCAGTGTGGCTGCAATCACCCCGACAACGACAGCCACACCAATTACGAGCACACCGGCTCCGGCAGATCCAATCGGGACAGCGATCCACGGCCCTGCCGATTCGAGCATCTCCGGCTTCACCACGGATACCAGACTCTCCTGCGAGGTTGCTCCTGACGCGGACTACACGAGCGAAGTTGCAGTCGAATGCTCGGACGGCACAACGGGTACGGTCCCCGGTTCTGAACTCGGCCCGCAGCCAACCGTAGCGGGGGAGTATCTGCTGGTCCCCCTGACGAGAGACCACGTCACCGAAGTCTTCACCCTGAAGTCAGCGACACGACGCTGATCAGTTCCGCACAGCGTTGGCCATGGCGGCCAACGAGAGGGCCTGCCGAGCGCGGTCGAGGACAACCGCACGAGAGATGTCGATGTGCGACACCAGTGCCTCGTGTGCTTGCGGAATCTTGCCGTCCAGCACCAGTTCGACGACGGAGATATGTTCCTCCACGGTGGCCTTCATACGGTCGGGAGTCAGGTAGTCGAACATCCGCACGGGGCGCAGCTTCGAGTTGACGGCCTGCAAGGCGTCGACCAACGCGTGGTTTCCGGACGAGGCGAGGAGCGCGATGTGGAACTCCTCGTCGAGCGTCACGAAGCCGGCGTCCGGTACCGGCATCTGTTTGAGAAATGCGTACCACTTGTCGAGTTCGGAACCGAGCGCGTCTCGATCATGAGCGGGGGCCTCACCGTCTAGTACCCGCCGAAGCCCGTGCACTTCGAGGAGTATGCGCAGCTCGTAGAGGCCACCCAACTCGTCGAGGTGCGGTCGGTATGGAAAGAGTCCATGTTCGTCGCGCTCGACCAGCCCGTCGGATTCCAACTTCGCGAGCGCTTCGCGCACCGGTGTTCGCGAGACACCGTAGAGATGAGCCAACCGTTCTTCGCCGAGTCGTTCGGATGGCGCGATCTGACCCGACATCAGATCGTTCCGGATCGACCGATAGACCTGCTCGCGCAGCGGCGGGCGCACACTCATGTCAGACTGCCATCGCTCGACGAACCGCCTCGGTGGACGTGGTGCCGCCCTCACCGGTCGAGGTCACGTGTCCGGCCGCGAGAATGCTGTAATGCTGAGCAGATTGGAGCGCGAAACCGATGTGCTGCTCTACGAGGAGGACACCGAGATCGCCGCGCTCGGTGAGTTCCATGACGGTTCTTTCGATTTCGGCGACCACGTTGGGCTGAATGCCCTCGGTTGGTTCGTCCAGAATGAGGATCTTGGGCTCGGTGATCAGGGCGCGAGCGATGGCAAGCTGTTGTCGCTGCCCACCGGAGAGAAGTCCCGCGCGACGGTCGAGGAGCGTGGTGAGTGCGGGAAACAGATCCAATGCCTCTGCGATGAGTGCCTTTCCGCGTTTGCGCCCGTCGGCGACCACCCGAAGATTCTCGGCAGTTGTCAGTTGTCCGAACGACTGCTGACCCTGGGGTACGTAGGCAAGTCCGCGAGCGACGCGGGCGCTCGGCCGTAGACCGGTGATGTCCTCACCGTTCAGAAGTACCTTTCCCCGTGTAGGTTTGATCAGACCGACGGCGGCGCGCAGCAAGGTGGTTTTACCCGCACCGTTGTGACCCATGACTGCCGCAACTCCGTCGCTGGGAACCAGCAGGGATACGCCGTGGATCACTTCGGTGCGTCCGTAGCCGGCGCGGATGTCGACGAGCTCGAGCATGATTCAGTCCTCCGGGGTCGGTTCGGTGTCGGCGCCGAGATCGGTTCCGGCAGCGGCTGTGCCGAGGTAGACCTCTTGCACCTTGGGGTCGGCTTGGACCTCCGCCACAGTTCCTTCGGCAAGCACTTTCCCAGCGGCGAGCACTGTGACGGACGTGGCGAAGGATCGCATGAAGTCCATGTCGTGCTCGACTACGACGACGGTTCGCGCACCGCCGATGCGCCGCAGAAGGTTCCCGGTCTCCTCGCGCTCCTCGAGGCTCATGCCTGCGACGGGCTCGTCGAGCAGGAGCACGGAACAGTTCTGTACCAACAACATTCCGATTTCGAGCCACTGCTTCTGTCCGTGCGCCAGAATGCCTGCGGCGGTGTCCCTGAGGTGCTCCAACCCGGTTGTCTCCAGCGCCTCTTCGATCTCGGGAAGCACACCTTTGCGTTTTCTGAGCAGGTTCCACGGTGATCGGCCGGCTCCGGCCGCGATGTCGAGATTCTGCAGCACCGAGAGCTCTTCGAAGACGCTTGCCGTCTGGAAGGTTCGCCCGACGCCGAGGCGGGCGATCTTGTGAACCTTCTTGCCGAGCAGTTGCTCGCCGGACTTCGTGATGGAACCCGTCGCGGGAACGAGTCCGGTGATGGCGTCGACCAACGTTGTCTTTCCAGCCCCGTTCGGGCCGATGAGAAACCTCAGGTCGCCCTGCATGAGGGTCAAGTCGACGCCGTCGACGGCCTTGAAACCGTCGAAGCTGACCGAAAGATTTCGTACTTCGAGGTACTCGGACGACATTCCGGCGTTGCCACCCAGTGCCGGTGTGGGTTCGCTGGTGGCGGTTGTGTTGGTCATGACGACACCTCCACTGGTTCGGGTTGGGAGACCTTGACCGGCGGGTCGGCCGGGGTCTCACGCTTCTTGCGGTGGCGCATCAGGGCGAACAATCCGGCCACACCTGCCGGGAAGAACCCGACCACGACGATGAACATCAACCCTTGTGCGTAGATCCATCCCGAAGGGAGTTTCTCCGAGAATGTCGACTGCGCCCACGCGACGCCGATCGCACCGAGTACCGGACCCAGAAGCGTTGCGCGGCCACCGATCGCGACCCCGATGAGAAAGGCGATTGACGGAACGATCCCGACGTCGGCGGGGGAGATGATGCCCACGATCGGAACGAACAGCGCACCGGCGATACCGGCGAGGAACGCCGCGGTCACGTAGGCGACCAGTTTGATGTTCGCCGGATCGTATCCGAGGAAACGTACGCGCTCCTCTTGATCGCGGACGGCGACGAGGAGTTCGCCGTATCGGGAGTTCATCAGCTGGCGAATCAGAGCGACCGATGCGAGAAGAACTCCGGCGGCGATGAAGAACAACATCTGCTTGTTCGCCGGATCGTTGAGGTTGAAACCGAAGAACGTGCGAAAGCGGTTGAGGCCGTTGCTGCCACCGATCGACTGCTGGCCGATCAAGAGGATCGCGAAAGCCGCGGCGAGTGCTTGCGAGAGGATCGCGAAGTACGCGCCCTTGACTCTCCGCTTGAACACACCGAGTCCGAGGAGAAAGGCAACAGCGGCCGGCAGGAAAAGGATGGCGAAGATCGCCACGAATGGCGAGGCGAACGGTTGCCAGTATCCCGGCAGTTCGGTCTTGCCGGCGATGGACATGAAGTCCGGGACCGCGTCGCCCTTGAGTTCGGCATCGGCGATCTTGAGGTGCATCGCCATCACGTATGCGCCGATTCCGAAGAAGACGCCCTGGCCGAGCGTGAGCATTCCGCCTCTGCCCCAAGCCAAACCGATGCCGACAGCGACTATGGCGAAGCACAGGAATTTGGCCAACAGTGACAGCCTGAAGTCCGAGAGCACAGCCGGAGCGACGGCGAACAGCACGATCGCGGCAAGTGCAAAACCGCCCCACACCCGAATTCGGGAATTGTTCAGGATGCTCATACGAGGCTCCTCGTCTTGACTGCGAACAGGCCCTGCGGCCGAACTTGAAGGAAGACGACGATGATGACGAACACGATCACCTTCGCGATCGACGCCGTCGTCGAGTACTCGATGAACGAGTTCAAGATGCCGAGGGCGAAGGCTGCGATCACGGCTCCCTTCATCTGACCGAGACCGCCGACGACAACAACCAGGAAGGCGTCGATCAGATAGGACTGGCCGATGGTCGGGCTGGTGGAACCGATGAGCGTCAACGCGACACCCGCGACGCCGGCGAGCCCGGAACCGAGGAAGAAGGTCGTGATGTCCGTACGACGAGAGGAGATTCCGCTCGTCTCGGCCAGATCGCGATTCTGGACGACGGCCCGGATGCGTCTACCCATCGACGACTGCTTCAGTGCGACCGAAAGTGCGATCACTGCTGCGATCGCCAACACCAGAATGAAGATGCGGGTTTTCGGCACCACGGCGCCGAAAATATCGACCCCGCCCGAAAGCCAGCTCGGCGCCGAAACATTGACTGCCGGCGCGCCGAAGATGTCGCGCGCCAACTGCTGAAGGATCAATCCGACGCCGAATGTCACCAACAGGGTGTCGAGGGGTCGGTGGTACATCCGCGATACCAGGACCACTTCGAGCACAACACCCATCAGTCCGCCGACGACGAAACCGACGAGCAGAGAAATGATCAACGATCCCGTTGCATTCGAGATCACCTGCTGCACTACGTATGCGGTGTACGAGCCGGCCATGATGAACTCGCCGTGTGCCATGTTGATGACACCCATCTGCCCGAACGTGAGAGACAACCCCAACGCTGCCAACAGGAGAATCGATCCGATACTCAAACCCGTGAACAACTGCCCGATCACAACATCCATGACAGACGCTCCACCTCTCTACTCGCCGATTCCGTCAATTCCGCCTTTTGTCGATCAGCTACCGAGCCCCTCAGCCCAGGGGTAGTTCTTCAGGTACGGATCCGGCTCGATCGGCTGTCCCGAATCCCAGACCGTGTAGATCAGTCCGTCGGAACGGATTTCGCCGATCCGGGCAGTCTTGGTGATGTGGTGGTTGTCGCCGTCGATGGTGACGAGTCCTTCGGGCGCTTGGAAGGTCACACCGTCGGCGTTGTCCTGAATATCCTTGACCGCAAACGAGTTGGCCTTCTCGACGGTTTTCTTCCAGAGGTAGACGGAGGTGTATGCCGCTTCCATCGGATCGGACGTGGGCTTGTCCTGGCCGAACTTTGCCTTGTACGCCGCGACGAACTTCTTGTTCTCGGGGGAGTCGATGGTCTGGTAGTAGTTCCACGCCGTCAGCTGGCCTTCGACGTTCTGGACTCCGATACCACCGACCTCTTCCTCCGCAATAGAGACGGAGACGACGGGCATGTCGGCGGGTTTCAGGCCGACATTCGAGTATTCACGGAAGAATGCGACGTTGGAATCGCCGTTGAGTGTGTTGAACACGGCATCGGCGTCGGCTGTGCGGACCTTGTTCACGATGGTGGAGAAGTCGGTCGAACCCAGAGGCGTGTAATCCTCGCCCTTGATCTCGATGCCGTTCGCTGCCGCGTACGCCTTGATGATGCGGTTGGCGGTCTGCGGGAACACGTAGTCGCTGCCGACCAGATACAGCGACTTGACACCCTTCTCCTTCAGGTAATCCAGAGCCGGGATGATCTGCTGGTTGGTCGTTGCACCCGTGTAGAAGATGTTCTTCGAATCTTCCAGTCCCTCGTACTGGACCGGGTAGTAGAGCAAAGAGTTGTTGTCCTCGAACACGGGCAGCATGGCCTTGCGGCTCGAGGAGGTCCAGCCACCGAAAACTGCTGCGACGCAATCGCTGCTGATCAGTTTCTCGGCCTTCTCGGCGAACACTGTCGGCTCCGACGCGCCGTCCTCTGCCACGATCTGAATCTTCTTGCCCAGCACACCGCCGGAATCGTTGATCTCCTGCACCGCCAACGAGATGGAGTCGCGGACCGTCACTTCACTGATGGCCATGGTGCCCGAGAGTGAATTCAGGGAACCGACCTTGATCGTGTCCCCCGAGGTGTCGACGCACGACGTAGCCGTCGAATCTCCCGATGCGGTGTCTGTTGCCTTGCTTCCGCAGCCGGTGAGAACCAAGCCCAGCGCGGCGAGAGCGGCCGGCGCGGCAAGGGTGCGCTTCGAGAAGGTTCGCATGTACGGGCCTTTCGTGTCGATGGCTCTGGCAGACAATGGCTCTGACAGATCTGTATCCGGAGTGCGTATACAACGCTGTATTCGTCGAGTGCACAGAGTAGGTGGAAGTTGTTGCGGTGGAATGACTGTCGGTGACAAGTGTGTGTCCGGTGTTTCGATTGGGTGTCCAGGACCTCACACCGCAGGTCAGCGAGGGTGCGGTGTTAGCATCGACGAGAAATTGATCAAGCACTCGCTTGACGATCGGAACGTCGGAAGGATCTTCTCGTGCGCTCGACCCGACGGGACGAAATACTCGCTCATGCGGCCAAGCTGTTCAGTGAGCGGGGAATCGCCGCGACGACGGTGCGAGACATCGCCGACGAAGTCGGGATCCTCTCCGGCAGCCTCTATCACTACTTCGACTCCAAGGATGCGATAGCCAACGAGATCGTCGTCCGGTTCCTCGAAGATCTCAACGTCCGGTACGAGGACTCGATCGAACCGGAAGGTTCGGCTCGAAATCGGCTGGCCACGATGGTGTCGGTGTCTTTTGCCTCGGCGGTGGATCACCCGTATGCCACGGAGGTCTATCAGGGAGAAGCCATACTTTCGTCGCAACCGGCGGACGCGCCCATCACCATCCTGGTTCAGAAGGCACACAGCTACTGGCGATCGGCTATCGCTCGCGGAATTGCCGACGCGGAGTTTCGGGATGACATCGATCCCGAACAGTTTCACCGTCTCTTGCGTGAATCCGTCTGGTCCACCGTCGCGCAGTATCGCCCGCAGCTTTCCGAATTGGCCGAAGATTTGCAGCGCAATCTGATTTCCGTTTTCCTGGACGGCTTTGCCGCACGTTCCGTCGACGGCGAGCCGGTGGCGCGCATTGCGCGGCGCACGGCGAAGAAGGAAGCGCAGGCCGAATCTCCCGACTCGGACCTTGCCGAACTCCGCTCTGATGTCGACGAATTGAAGTCCGTCATTCGCGAACTCAGCTCCTCGATCCGGCAGCTGCAGAAGCCGTAACACCGCAGTTCCTGCGCGTGTAGTTCGGATTTTGACTATCAGTGTGACCCAGTGCATACTTCTGTCCACACTCGTAAATCAAGCGCTTGTTTGATTTACCAAGCATAGTTTGGACGGGAGTTCGATGTGAGACTCGGAAAGGCGATCGCCGTCTGCGCGGCAGTGGTCCTCGGGGCGAGCGCGTGCGCATCTGCCGGTGTCATTCCCG
The DNA here is from genome assembly GCF_048573875.1 of Rhodococcus sp. SB1D. Taxonomy (NCBI): domain Bacteria; kingdom Bacillati; phylum Actinomycetota; class Actinomycetes; order Mycobacteriales; family Nocardiaceae; genus Rhodococcus; species Rhodococcus sp. SB1D. The sequence continues at coordinate 268,212 of NZ_JBMAIQ010000006.1, read as the reverse complement.
AAGACACCATCGTCATCGGTTTGGACGAGGACTCCACCGGGCCCGGTGCGTCATACAGCACGATCGCCGGCAAGACCGTGCGGATGACCGTCGACCTGATCAACCAGGCGGGCGGAATCAACGGTAAGCAAGTCGAATTGGTTGTCGAGAACGACGAGAGCAGTCCCACCAAGACCCCGTCGATCATTCGGAAGTTGGTCGATCACGGATCAAGTGCGGTCATCCTCGCCACGGGCAGCGGGTCGGTGCTGCAGGCCAAGTCGATTCTCCAGCAGTCGAAGATTCCTGCGATAGCTCCGGTCGTTCTCAGCGACGCCTTTGCCTCGGCGCCCGACAACGACTTCTCGTTCATGATTCCGAACTCGTTGAAGCAGTACGCCCAGGTGTACTGCGGGGCTTTCGAGAAGATGGGGTACAAGTCCCTGGGAATTCTCGGTGACGCGAGTGCGTCCATCGACGGAATCATCAAGACCCTGCGGCCGGCGCTCGAGAAGTGCGCGAGAGTGACGGGCGTCGAAAAGGCGCCGGTCGATGCCGCGGACATCACCGCACAGGTCTCACGTCTCGCGGAAACCGAACCGGACGCGATTCTGGTCGCCAGTATCGGCGGGCACTTCGAAATCCTCGCGCACAACACCTTGTCGAAGGTCACCCCGCAGACGCAACGCTTCTCACTCGCTTCCATCGGAAACCAGCCCGCATCTTGGGCTTTGGCGGACCCGAAGGCGTTGAGCGGCATGGTGTACATGGGCTCGCTCAGTGAGAACAACCCGAGAACCGCCGAACTGCGTCGCAAGGTGCAGGCGGTCAAGGGGCCCGATTATCAACTGACCGCCTACGACGCACAGGCGTACGACGCCGTCATGATGTTGGCCGAGGCCATCGAGATTGCCGGCGATCACCGAGATCGGACGGCCGTTCGTGATGCTCTTCAACAGGTTTCGGCACTTCCCGCCAGCTTCGGCCAGGACGGACTGACACTGTCGTTCTCCTCGCAGGATCACCTTGCTCCGGACAGCCTCTGCGGACTGGTGCTCGTCGAATTCGGTGAGGACAACAAACCGGCCCATCCGTGGGATTCCTACCAACCCCCGTGCGGATAACCGAGGAGCTTTGACATGACAGACGCACAACTGTGGCTCGCAGCCATCGAGATCGGTGCCTTCTTCTCTCTGATAGCCCTCGGAATGTATCTCGTGGTGGTCGGCGCCGACTTCTTCAACTTTGCGATGGGCCCGTACGCTATGGCTGCGGCAATGGCGTCGAGTTGGGTCGCGATCAATTACGGGCTCGCTCTCTGGATTGCCATGCCGCTGGGGATCGCGGTAGCGGTGGCGCTGTCGATCTTGACGGAAAAGCTTGTGGTCAAACAGGTTCAGAAGCGTTCGGGTCGTGGGGAACTACCGGCGTTGGTGGCGGTGACCGCAGTACTGTTCGGGATCCAGCAGCTCGCCGGCACTGTCTTCGGCCGCACACCACTTCCCGGGCAGAAGATCTTCGACTTCGATCCGATATCGGTACTCGGTGCGACCGTCGACAGTTCGACCGTTGTGCTCGTCGTCGGAACTGCTCTGATCTTCGTCGGTATCGGACTGTGGCTGAACCGGTCCACGTCGGGCCGTCTGCTCCGCGCCGTCGGCGACAGTCCGGATGCCGCCCGCGTCCTGGGCTTGGCGGTGGATCGGGTACGCCTCATCGCGTTCACCCTCGCGGGTGTGATCGCCGCGGTCGCCGGACTTCTGTTCGCTCCCAAGGCCGGTGTTCAGTTCACGAGCGGTCTGTCATGGACGCTGACGGCATTCATCGCACTCGTCATCGGTGGTACCGGCAGGAGTTGGGCTCCGCTGATCGGCGGAATGGTGTTGGGCGTCGTCCAGGTATTCGCCCCGTACTACTTCGGTGCGAGTGCTGCTCAAACCGCGATTCTCTTGATTGCCCTGGTGTTCTTCGCTTTCCGTCCGGAAGGCTTGCTCTCGAGGAAGGTTCGCGTCTGATGGCCTCGCTTTCTACCAGTCCGCCGACGTCAAGTCCGCCCACTCCGGCCGGCAGTTCCCGGACGAGGATGCTCGCCGTGTCACGAGAAGCGCTGATCACCGTGGCCGTGGTTGCTGCCGTGCTGCTGTGGATGGGGCCGAGTCTGTACCGGCAGGATCTGGTGTTCCTCGCTGCGACGTATTCGCTGATCGCCCTCGGCATGTACGTGCCATTCGTGCTCGCGGGATCACTGTCGATGGCGTACAGCGCGTATGCGGCGATCGGCGCGTATGCCGTTGCGCTGATCTCGGTTCGGACCGGGTTGTCGATGTGGTGGGGATGGATTCTCGGCGCCCTCGCCGCTGCAGCGGTTGCAGTACTCCTCAGCTTGGCAACACAGAAACTCTCCGGCTTCTACCTTGCCGCGGTGACCTTGTTGTTCGGTATCGCTTTCGAGCACTGGTTGATCGACGGGCCGAGTTTCACCGGCGGGTCGGCCGGGATCTCGGGCGTCGAGACTGTGACGATGTTCGGCTGGGAGCCACCGCGCTACGCATTGGTCGTGTTCGCGATCTTGTTCGTGTGTCTGATCGCGGTCACTGTCGATCGACTTCGGAAATCGGTGTGGGGGCTGATGTTGCAAGCTGCCCGCGACAATCGTAATGTCGCACGGTCTTCCGGCGTCAATCCTGCGCACCTGACCGTTGTGGCGCTGGCGATCGGTGCCGCGATCGCGTCGACCGGCGGATCGCTGTTCACCGTGTCGGTGCAAGCTGTCACTCCTGAAACCTTCACTCTCAGTATTGTTTTCCTTGCGATCTTCATGCCGATCATCGGCGGTCGCAGTTCGGCGTGGGGTGCTCCGCTCGGTGCATTGATCGTGGTGATCGTGACGCTGAACATGCCCGGGTACCAGGGAAGTGGCGAACTCCTGCTTGCCGGAGCCGTCCTGGTGATCCTCATCGTCGCGCCTGGTGGGGTGATCGGGTGGAGTCAGAACGTTCTGGGTCGAATGAACCGTCTGTACAAGGAGCGTGGCAATCGATGACTCGGCTACTCGAAGTGAGCGGGCTCCACAAGTCCTACGGCGGCGTCCGCGCTGTCGACGATGTCTCGTTCAGCGTCGGACCGGGAGAGGTGATCGGCCTTGTCGGCCCGAACGGGGCAGGCAAGACCACACTGGTGGACTGCATCTTCGGCACACAGCAAGCAGACTCCGGAACCGTCGCGCTCGCCGGTGCTCCCTTGACCGGGCCGTCGGAGCGCCGTGCACGGCAAGGGCTCTCGCGCACGTTTCAACATCCGCAGCTCGCGGCGGAACTCGACGCCGTCGACAACATCATCCCGGGACTGTACGGGCACAAGATCACCTCACCGCTGCACTCGCTGTGGTGGGCGATCAAAGGACCTTTCGAGAACTGGGACCGGACAGCACAGCGGGCCCGGGAGATTGCTGCGCGATACTCGGTCACCGACGTCGAGAGTGCTTGCGGGGATCTCAGTTTGGGCGCGCAGCGTCTGGTCGAGGTGGCGCGGGCGATGGCGACCGAACCCGAAGTCCTCCTGTTGGACGAACCGTTTGCCGGTGCGGATCACGACGGCATCGCTGCCATCTCCGGTGCCGTGCGATCGATTGCCGCGCAGGGCAAGGGAGTAGTCCTGGTCGATCACAACGTCGATCTCATCGCGGCGCTCGCCACCAAGATCGTGCTGCTCAATTTCGGATCAGTGGCGTTCTACGGACCACCGCAGGAGTGCTTGGCCAGCGACGCGATGCGAGAAGTCTATTTCGGTTCCGAATACGAGGAAGGCGCCTGACATGCTCGAACTCGACAGAGTCACAGTTCGATACGGATCCGCTGTCGCCGTCCGGGAAGTCTCCCTTGTCGCCCCCGCCGGTGAAGTGACAGCGATCGTCGGGCCGAACGGTGCGGGCAAGACCAGCTTGGCGGGATCCATCTACGGCTCGGTTCCCGCCACCGGGACAATCAAATTCGATGGTCGAGAGATCCAGAAATTATCGGCACTGGATCGTGTCCGCAGCGGATTTGCCTACGTTCCCCAAGGCAGGCAACTGTTCATGCGAATGTCCGTTCGCGAGAACCTACGCGTCGGCGCAGACCTGCTGGGATTGAAAGCCGAAGCCGTGGAAACAGCTTTCGAGAGGTTCCCGATCCTGCGTGAACGCTCGGAGAGTTATGCCGGGGTCCTCAGCGGTGGTGAGCAGCAGATGTTGGTTCTGGGGCGGGCCCTTCTGGAAACCCCGAAGGTGTTGCTCCTCGACGAGATGATGACAGGACTGGCACCGAAAATCGTCGCGGAGCTGCGAGCATTGGTCGGGGGTCTGGCCGCCGAGGGTGTGACCGTCATCGTGACGGAACCGGCACTTACTGCACTGAAATCGGTTGTCGACCGCGGATATGTCATGCAGCGCGGCGAACTCGTCCGCGAATGCGATTCCGCAGCGACACTGGACAACGCGTACAAACAATCGATGGGCGTCCTCAGCGCCGACGGGAGATGATCGACGATCATGCTTGAAACGAAGACACTCGACTTCACCGTCGGTGAATTCGCCACGAATCCGGACCGCTTCGCCGGCGTCAGCATCAGCGAAATGGTCAGGCATTGGTCTGAGACCATCCCGGACGAAACCGCCTTTGTCACTCCGGAATCGAGGGTGTCGTGGAAGCAGTACGACGCGGCTGCCGATGCGATCGCGTCGGCGCTGGATCTAGCTGGTGAGGGATACGGACATGTAGCCGTGTTGCTCCCCGACACCGCTGTATTTCATGCGGCTCTCTGCGCAGCATTTCGTACCGGCCGCGTCGCCGTCGGAATCGGTTCGCGCTCGGGCATTCGCGAGATCTCTCATCTGATCGCCCGCTCGGAAGCCTCCGTACTCGTCACCACTCGCACGCTGCGCGGCGTCGATACCGCCGAACTCGTGGCGAGTCTGCGGGCAGAGCATCCCGGACTGGACGTCGTCTTCGCCGACGAACGCGCCGACGTGAGTTTCGAACGCGTGAGCGCAAACGGCGAACTCACCTCGTTGCCGGTCGAGCTAAAGCAGTTCCCCGCAACCAGTCCGTGTTTTGTCACGTCAGCCGTTTCGATGCTGAACTCGACCTCCGGCACAACGGGCCTACCCAAACTGGTCACACAAACCGAGGATCGTTGGGTTGGTTTCTCCGAGATTGCCGCCGAGGCGGCGGCGATCGGTTCGGATGAGGTGTTCCTCGGCGCGGTTCCAGCACCTTTCGGATTCGGCCTCTGGACTTCGCATTTCCTGCCGGCACTACTCGGTGCTCGCAATGTCGTCATGGAACGCTTCGACGTTTCGGTGATGATCGAGTTGATCGAGCGCGAACGGGTGACTGCTTTGAATTGTGTGAGTACACAATTCAAGATGCTGTTGCGTTCGGAGGCCGCGGAATCGGCCGATCTCTCGTCACTTCGTTTCATGTTCACCGGTGGTGAAGCCGTGCCCTATTCGGAGGCGCTGGCATTCGAACAACGTACCGGAGCGGCTGTCCTGCAGTTCTACGGATCGAACGAAACCGGCGCCGTCTCGGTGACGACGGTTTCGGACGATTCCGACACCCGACTGAAGACGTGCGGCCACGTCATCGATCGCATGCGAGTTCGTGTATTCGACGATGCGGCAAAGGAAATGACCGGCTCCGTCCGCCGCGGTCAGCCTGGGGTGAACGGACCGCTGATGTGTCAGGGCTATTGGGGGGACACCGATGCGAACGACGAGTTGTACACCGATGACGGTTGGATGCTTCTCGGCGACATCGTCGAGATCGACGAGACAGGACGGGTGCGTGTGGTCGGGCGCAAAGCCGACATCATCATTCGTGGCGGCAAGAACATCTCCGCGGTCGAAGTCGAGGAGTACGTGCGCGCGCACCCTTCGGTGGAGTTGGTCGCCGTGGTCGGGGTCGACGATCCGCTGTTCGGTGAGAAGGTCTGTGCGGTCGTCGTGTCCGCCGATGACGATCTGAGTTCGGAGGATCTGACCGCCTGGCTGCAGAGCCGAGGAGTGACCCGCGAGTACATACCCGAGTACGTGATGACGGTCGCCGAATTGCCGATGGCGGCAGGCGGCAAAGTAGCCAAGGGTGAAGTCAAGGCACTCGCGCAGAGGCGGATCGCTGAACTCGGCTGATCGCACTTGGCGGTACCGGCTTCGCGTTACGCTGATCCGGACATTGTGCCGAGAGTGAAGGAAACCCGATGACGAACCCTTCACCGCATCGGTGGCGCAGGCGCTTGCTGTGGGCTCTGGCAATTGTGTTCGTTCTGGTCGGAGCCGTGGTTCTGGCCTTCGTTCTGAGCCCGAGACCTGGCGCACTCACCGTGCGATGGGTCTTCGATCGTGATGCGGTGAAAGTCACCGAGGCGCTCGAGAAGCACGCGCCCGAAGGCGTCGACTCGATCAAGGACCAGCAGTACCGCGCCGATGACGACGACGCATACCTGGATGTCTACTTTCCCGCAGCGACGACGACCGCATTGCCTACGGTGATCTGGACTCATGGCGGTGCCTGGATCTCGGGAAGCAAGTCCAACTACGCGCCGTACTACGAGTTGCTGGCCTCGCGTGGCTACACAGTTGTGTCCCTGGACTACTCACTCGGACCTGAGCACCACTATCCGACGGCAGTGCGGCAGCTCAACGACGCTCACGCGTACGTCGTCGCGAATGCGGAACGGCTGCATGTTGATCCGACGAAGATCGTTCTGGCCGGTGATTCTGCGGGAGCGCAACTCTCGAGTCAGCTCGCCACTCTCATCACTGATCCCGCCTATGCGAACCGTGTGGGCGTGGTCCCGTCGCTGCGGCCGGATCAGTTACGTGGAGTAATCCTGAACTGTGGAATCTACGACGTCGGGAACATGGTCGGCGGACCCGGCATCATCGGTTGGGGAGTTGATCGGTCCCTCTGGGCGTATACCGGCGTGCGTGACTTCATGAGTACCGACGCAGCGGATCAGATGTCGACCTTGAACCACGTCACCGATCGATTTCCGCCTGCCTACATCAGCGGCGGCAACGCCGATCCGTTGACGGATTCTCAGTCGAAACCGATGGCTGACAAATTGACCGGGTTGGGAGTTGCGGTCGACACACTGTTCTATCCGGCCGATCACGTTCCGGCGCTCGGTCACGAGTATCAGTTCGATCTGGACAATGCCGACGGTCTCACTGCACTCGATCGCACGGTTCAGTTTCTCGAGGCTCATACCGGCTAAATGTCGGATTGTGGTGAACCACTGCGAAAATGGTCATTTTGGACAAAGCTCCGCGGGTGCGTTGCCAGGGAATTCTCAACTAGTCCTTTTGGTCTAGCCTGGGTGAATCCGATCCGACCCCAGGAGTTGTTGTGCGCGCGTCTTCCCCCGACAGACGGCGAAGGCGCATTGTCGGAACCGCGGCGGTATTCGTCGTCATTCTGCTGTCCGGGGTAACCGCGGCACTCGTCAGTCCGTGGCCAGGAGTTCTCGTCGTACGGTGGATGTCAGCGGGTGGCTCCGAAGCGACACACGCACAACTCGACAGACATGCACCATCAGGAATCGTCTCGGTCCTCGATCAGTCGTACCGCGAAGGCGACGACGATGCACAACTCGACGTCTACTACCCGTCGGAGTCCACTTCGGCGCTACCGACGGTGGTCTGGGTGCACGGCGGCGGCTGGATAGCGGGTTCGAAAACCGACACCGACGGTTACTTCAAACTACTGGCCGATCAAGGGTTCACTGTGATTTCGGTGGACTATTCACTGGGGCCGGACGCGTATTACCCCACCGCAGTGAATCAGCTTAACGACGCGTATCGATTCATCGTGAGCAATGCGGACAGGTTGCATGTCGATTCGAACAACCTCTTTCTTGCCGGAGATTCGGCAGGCGCGCAGTTGTCCAGTCAGTTGGCGACCGTCATGACCAGCCCTGACTACGCGTCGGAAATGGGTGTGGAGCCGGCATTACGTCCCGAGCAGATACGCGGAGTTGTCCTCGACTGTGGGGTCTTCGATCTGAAACCGCTGCTGTCACAGGGGAAGTACTTCGGTTGGGGCGTCGACAAGCAATCGCTGTGGGGGTACCTCGGAACGAGGGACTTCGACGGGTCGACTGCAGTGGGTCAGATGTCGACACTGGGTCATGTGACCTCGGACTTTCCAGCGACGTTCATCACCGGCGGAAATGTCGACCCACTGACCGCCAGCCAGTCGAAACCCATGGCAGAACGGCTCGCCGATCTGGGCGTCGAGGTCGATGCACTGTTCTACCCGGACGATCACGAGCCTGCACTCGACCACGAATATCAGTTCGACCTCGACACCGTGGACGGGATGGTCGCGTTCGATCGCACAGTCGCGTTCCTGCGCGACCATGTGCGTTAGCGCGGTCAGCGAATCACGTACGGCGAAATCGAACTCCGGTGCTCGCTGATGTCGAGGTCTTTACCCAACGGAGGGAAGGCACGCTGCGGACAATTGAGGCGTTCGCAGACACGGCAGCCCGAGCCGATCGGCGTTCCCGGATTCGACTCGTCCAGATCCAGACCGTCGCTGTAGACGAGTCGGTGGGCGTGTCGAATCTCGCATCCCAATCCGATGGCGAAGATCTTTGCGGGCTGTCCGTATCGAGCCGCTCGACGTTCGACCGTGCGAGCAACCCAGAGGTATCGGCGGCCGTCGGGCATCTGTGCGATCTGAGGCATGATCTTGCCCGGATACGAGAACGTCTCGTAGACGTTCCACAGCGGACACGTACCGCCGCTGGTGGAGAAGTGGAATCCGGTGGCGGACTGACGCTTCGACATGTTTCCGGCACGATCGACACGCACGAACATGAACGGAACCCCGCGAAGTTTGGGGCGCTGCAGGGTCGAGAGGCGGTGGCAGATCGTCTCGTAGCTCGCGGAATAGAAGGCAGACATACGCTCGATGTCGTACCGGAAGTCCTCGGCAACCTCGTGAAACTGGCTGTAGGGCAGCACGGTGGCCGCGGCGAAATAGTTGGCCAAACCAAGCTTCGCCAGGGAGACCGACGCTTCGCTGGTGAAGTTGCCCTCGGCCACCAACGAGTCGAGCAGGTCGCCATGCTCGAGGTATGCGAGTTCTGTCGCGAACTTGAAGACCTGTTGCCCGCCGGAGAGTCGTGCGGAAATTTCCAGGACCCTGGTGTCCGGTTCGTAGCGATGAAGTATGTTCTCGCCCAAGTCGACTCGTCGAACGATCTGCACGTCATGGACGGACTCGAGGCGTCTGGCGATCTCGCCGGCGACGTCGCCACGGTGAAAGCGCATCCGGGCAGTGAGTTCTTCGGCCGCGGTGTCGAGATCGTGGATGTAGTTCTGTCGCTGATAGAAGTAGTCGCGCACTTCCTCGTGCGGCATGGTGATCGAACCGCTGCCGCTGCCGTCCGAGAAACGGTCCTCCGTGGCTGCGGCGAGCTGCGCCGTCGTGTTCCGGAAGCGGCGATGCATGTTCACCATCGCCTTGGCCAGGCCCGGGTGGGTGGAGACCATCTCCGCGATTTCGTGGGCGTCGGCGTCGATACCCATCTCTTGATCGAGGGCAACTTCACGCATTTCCGCGATCAGGCGTGTGTCGTCCTGCGGGGAGAAGAAGGTGGTGTCGACACCGAAGACTTCACTGATTCGCAGGAGCACCGGCACGGTGAGTGGCCGGACGTCGTGCTCGATCTGATTGAGATAGCTTGCCGAGATCTCGAGCGTCTTGGCCAGGGAAGCCTGACTCAACCCGCGCTCGGTCCGCAGTTGGCGGAGCCGGACACCGACAAAGGTTTTCGACATTTTCCCAGGATACGAGTGACAGTCCGGCTTCGCAAAGGTGGGTTCGCAGTCTTCGCACAGGGGCTCCGCCCCCGTGAGTGGTTGAGGAGCCTCGGCACTCCCTAACCACTCACGGGGCCGGAGGCCTAGACCCTGTTCTCCGAACGAGGGGCGCCGATTCCGGGATCGATCTGGAACGGCCCGCTCGACGAGGGTGCAAGGGGGAAGTCGAAGATCGCAGTCGGGAGATAGACCGTCGAACACGAGTTGGGGATATCCACGACACCCGACAGGCGGCCCTCGATCGGCGCCGCGCCGAGTAGCAGGTACGCCTGCTCTGGCGCGTACCCGAACTTGGTCAGATACTCGATCGCATGCAGGCACGCACGCTGGTAGGACAGATGTGAATCCAGGTACTTCTGTTCGCCGTCCAACGTGACGGAAGTGCCCGAGAACGCAAGCCACTCGGAATACTGCGGATCCGTGTTGCCCGGCATGAAGATGGCGTTCTCGGAAACGCCGTAGGTATCCATTCCGCCCTTGATGATGTCCACACGAAGATCGATGAAGCCGCCCATCTCGATGGCACCGCAGAAAGTGATCTCACCGTCGCCCTGGGAGAAGTGAAGATCGCCGACCGACAGATTCGCACCGTCCACGAACACCGGATAGAAGATTCGGCTGCCCTTGGTGAGGTTCTTGATGTCCTGGTTTCCGCCGTTCTCACGCGGGGGAGCGGTACGAGCCGCCTCGCCGGCCACGCGTGTGTACTCGTCACCGGTCAAGGTTCCCAGTACTGCATCGCGGGGCTCGGGCGGAAGTGCAAGCGGGGGAACCCGATTGGGATCGGTGGCAATGAGGGCGCCCTCGCGGGCATTCCACTTGGCGAGCAAGGCTGCCGACGGAGCCGTGCCCATGAGTCCCGGGTGGACGATGCCCGTGAACGAGACGTGCGGAATGTGACGCGACGTCGCCGTTTGGCCGGAGAAATCCCAGACGGCTTTGTACGCATCGGGGAACTGTTCGGTGAGGAAGCCGCCGCCGTTGTTCCGAGGGAAGATGCCCGTGTACCCCCAGCCTTGGCCGGCCAACGGACCCGAATCTTCTTGGGGGATAGGCCCGATATCCAAGATGTCGACGATCAAGAGGTCGCCGGGCTTCGCGCCTTCGACGGCAAAGGGGCCGGACAGCGTGTGGACCGTGGTCAGTGGTGCATTGAGAATGTCGTCGGCCGAGTCGTCGTTGTGTATTGCGCCGTCGAACCATTCGCGGCAATGGACACGAAACGCATCACCGGGTTTCACTGTCACCGCCGCTGGGATGTCCGGGTGCCACCGATTGTGGCCGACGATTGCCTGGTCGGTGAATTTCTTGGCGGAATCGAGTGGAAACAGCAGTTCAGGCATATGCACTCCTCATTCTCGAAGAAACGGAAAACTCGTGGCGGCAGGACTTTCGTGTCGGATCGGGCCTCATGGCGAGGACGCGCGGTGAGGACGCTCAGGGGCGAGGTAGCTTGCGGTGCAACGGATTGGACGTCGTCGGGGCAGATTGCCGGCCGCGGCCGGGTAGCGACCCACTGACCACGGCAGGCTCGTGAGCCGATCGAGCAGTGCTGTCCAGTAGACCCATCGCGGCCGACGACGCGTGACTCAACCGGGGAGACGAGACCACCCGCTTGGACTCGAGACTGCACTGGGGGCAAGTAATCGACTGGGGCACTTCGGCCATCGCGAACGACCGCTCGAGCGGGCCGCAGCCGGTACAGCGAAACTCGTACAGAGGCATGCGGTCACGCTATCGGAGGATCCGTAAGTGCGACACTGGAACGACACGCACCGGGTTGCCGATGCCGCAATTGCGCCCGTCAGCGCAAGTACACAACCGCGTTGTCTCCGCCGGTACAGGTGACGATGCCGGAGGTCACCTTGCATGCCATCGTGTACTCCTTGCCGGTCACCGGACTACGTGCGGACACGGTGCTGGATGCACCGGTTGCACCGGAGTTCCCGTAGGCGATCCGAACCGCCTCGGCAAACTCACATGAAGTTTTGCCCCCACTTGTCGCGGACTCCTTGTAACTTCCGGCCGGCTGCCCGCCGGGGCAGGCGGACGCACCGGCCGGGAAGTTCGCGGCGCGTGTGGTCGTCGGGGATGTCGTGCTGGGAGCGGTTGTCGTGGTGCCGGGTGTGTTCGCGGCGCTGATGGTGGTGTGGGCGGCGCCACCGGCGGCCGAGTTGGGGACGTCCTTCGGCCAGAGGACCCAGGCAAGCCCGCCGAAGAGAGCCAACACAGTGATGACTCCGATTACGGATACCGGAATCACCCAGCCGGGCCGACGCGGCGGCGGATTTCCACGTGGCGGTGCAGGCGGGAATCCCTGGGGCGGGGGATACGACTGCGGCGCGGCTCGGTAGCCCAACTGCGGCGGCTGTGGACCGGATTGCGACCATGCCTGGTTGTTCGGTGGCCGCTGATAGTTGTCGGGCACCGCTTTATCGCCCGGTCGGGGGCGTCGAACGACAAGTCATGGTTCGACAGCATATGGCCGGCGAACGGGTTGTCTCCGGCTTTCCCAGGGGTAGATCCCGGAATTGTCCTAGCGAAGGCTGTTGCCGAGGAGTGATTGCGGTCACTCGCGGGTAGTGAAGTTGGCTCCGAAGTAGCGGACGGGCCTGTTCCGAGTGGCGTGCGAACTGCCGGAATTCGCAAGCGGCGGAGTTGAGTGCATTTCGTTCACAGCCTGCGGTTTCTTTCCTACTCGCCAGTACGGAACCTGTCCGATTGGGTAGTACCAGCCGCGTAGGAATCTTCACAGACTTAGCAAAGTGTGTTGAAAAGGTAGCGAAGATTGGCATTAGCAACAGGTAGACGGCACTTTTTCGATGTGCCATTCTCGGTAAGTACACAAGAAGGGCCTGGCAAGTATGTGAAGTAGTACGCACGTACTGCTCACAACAGGCCGGACCAGCAGATCAAAGAGATGGAGTCTTGATGTCGACCACCGGCACCCCGAAGACCGCAGCTGAGCTCCAGCAGGATTGGGACACCAACCCTCGCTGGAAGGGCGTTACTCGTAACTACACGGCCGATCAGGTCGTCAAGCTCCAGGGCACCGTCGTCGAGGAGCAGACCCTCGCTCGTCGCGGATCCGAGATCCTGTGGGATCTCGTGAACAACGAGGACTACATCAACTCCCTCGGTGCACTTACCGGCAACATGGCTGTGCAGCAGGTTCGCGCCGGCCTGAAGGCCATCTACCTCTCCGGTTGGCAGGTTGCCGGCGATGCGAACCTCTCGGGCCACACGTACCCGGACCAGAGCCTCTACCCGGCCAACTCGGTTCCGACCGTCGTCCGTCGCATCAACAACGCACTGCTGCGCGCCGACGAGATCGCCAAGACCGAGGGTGACACCTCCGTCAGCAACTGGCTCGCTCCGATCGTTGCCGACGCCGAAGCCGGCTTCGGTGGCGCTCTCAACGCTTACGAGCTGCAGAAGGCCATGATCGGCGCCGGCGCTGCCGGTGTCCACTGGGAGGATCAGCTCGCTTCGGAGAAGAAGTGCGGCCACCTCGGCGGCAAGGTGCTCATCCCCACGCAGCAGCACATCCGCACCCTGACCTCGGCTCGCCTGGCTTCCGACGTCGCGGACGTTCCGTCCGTCATCATCGCCCGCACCGACGCTGAGGCCGCAACCCTCATCACCTCCGACGTGGACGAGCGTGACCGCCCGTTCCTCGACGGAACCCGCACGGCTGAAGGCTTCTACGGCGTCAAGAACGGCATCGAGCCCTGCATCGCTCGCGCCAAGGCTTACGCACCGTACGCAGACCTCATCTGGATGGAGACCGGCGTGCCGGATCTCGAGGTTGCAAAGAAGTTCGCCGAGTCCGTTCGCAGCGAATTCCCGGACCAGCTCCTGGCCTACAACTGCTCCCCTTCCTTCAACTGGAAGGCGCACCTGGACGACGCGACCATCGCGAAGTTCCAGAAGGAGCTCGGCGCAATGGGCTTCAAGTTCCAGTTCATCACGCTGGCCGGCTTCCACTCGCTCAACTACGGCATGTTCGACCTTGCCTACGGCTACGCCCGCGAAGGCATGACGGCATTCGTCGACCTGCAGGAGCGCGAGTTCAAGGCTGCCGAAGAGCGTGGCTTCACCGCCATCAAGCACCAGCGTGAGGTTGGCGCCGGCTACTTCGACACCATCGCCACCACCGTTGACCCCAACACCTCGACGGCAGCTCTCAAGGGCTCCACCGAAGAGGGACAGTTCCACTAAGAACTGACTTCGGGTGGGGGAGAGGCTCGGCTTCGGGTCTCTCCCCTGCTTGTATCACCGCACTACTTTCTCTCGTCTTCAAGGCAGTTCCGATTGCGTCGGCCACCAGCGTCGACGCAGTTCGAAGTGCTTGTTTTGCAACACCTTCACCAGACAAACTCCACGAGACAAACAAGGAGCTGACGTGACCAGCGAAAAAATTCAGCGCGTCGGCGTTATCGGCGCCGGAATCATGGGTGCCGGAATCGCCGAGGTGTGCGCCCGCGCACATGTCGATGTTCTGGTCTTCGAGCAGACTCGCGAGCTTGCAGCAGCCGGGCGTTCACGCATCCTGCGTTCGCTCGACCGCGGCGTGAGCAGCGGAAAGATCACAGAACGTGAGCGTGAGCAGGCCGCATGGCGTCTGCGTTTCACCTCCGATCTGGGAGATTTCGCGGACCGCCAGCTCGTCGTGGAGGCCGTCGTCGAAGACGAGAAGATCAAGAGCGAAATCTTCGCCGAGCTCGACGCGGTCGTGACGGACCCGGATGCGGTTCTCGCGTCCAACACGTCGTCGATCCCGATCATGAAGCTCGGCATCTCGACCAAGCGTCCCGAGCGAGTCATCGGCATGCACTTCTTCAACCCGGTTCCGGTTCTGCCGCTCGTCGAATTGGTGACGACGCTCAAGACCAGTGCCTCCGTCTCGCAGCGCGCCGAGGCTTTTGCCAGCGACATCCTCGGCAAGCAGGTCGTCCGCAGTGCCGACCGCTCCGGCTTCGTCGTCAACGCACTCCTGGTGCCGTACCTGCTCTCGGCGATCCGCATGGTCGAGTCGGGCTTCGCGACCAAGGAAGACATCGACAAGGCAACGGTTCTCGGCCTCGCGCACCCCATGGGTCCGCTGGCTCTGACGGACCTGGTCGGACTCGACACCGTCAAGTCCATCGCCGACTCCATGTACGAAGAGTTCAAGGAGCCGCTGTACTCCGCTCCGCCGTTGCTCCTGCGTATGGTCGAAGCCGGCTTGACCGGCAAGAAGTCCGGCGCGGGCTTCTACGAATACGCCGACAACGGTCGCTCCACCAAGCAGGCAAGCTAAGGCCCAACGCCCCTGTGCGCCTTTCTGGTAGTTCCGGCTACCACAAAGGCGCACAGGGCGCTCGCGCCCCTCGGTTAGAAAGGTCGACCGCATGTCCAGCAGCACTGCAGCATTCGGCTCCAGCGTCCTGGGGTATCCGCGCATCGGGCCGCGCCGTGAGCTCAAGCGCGCCCTCGAGTCCTACTGGCACGGCACTTCGGACAAGGACGCACTTCTCGCGGTCGCCAAGGAACTCCAGGAATCGACCTGGAGCGAATTGGCTGCGACGGGATTGAGCCAGGTTCCCGGCAACACCTTCTCCTTCTACGATCACGTGCTCGACAATGCGCTGCTCTTCGGCGCAGTGCCGGAGCGGTTCAAGCCGCTCGAGGGCGCCCTCGAGCCGCTCGATTTCTACTTCACGATGGCCCGCGGCCGCCCGGACTTCCCGCCTCTCGAGCTGGTGCGCTTCTTCGGTACGAACTACTACTACCGTCAGCCCGAGATCGACGCGAACACAGTGTTCTCGCTCAACTCGGATGCACTTCTCGACGAGTTCGAACGTGCGAAGGCGCGCGGCATCGAATTGCGCCCCGTCATCATGGGGCCCGTCTCGCTGCTTCTGCTTTCGAAGGTCGGACCTGCCACCGAGAAGTCCGATCCGAACTTCACCCCGCTCGACCTGTTGGACGCGCTCCTGCCCGAGTACGAGAAGCTCTTCGAGCAGCTCGCCAAGGCCGGTGCGACCTGTGTTCAGTTGGACGAGCCTTCGGTCACCGAGGATCGCACCCCCGAGGAGCTAGCCGCTCTGGGACGTGCGTACGAGAAGCTGTCGACGGCCCCGCTGCGCCCGCGCCTGTTGGTGACGGGTCCGTACGGCAAGTTCGGCGAAGCCCTCAACATCTTGGCGCCCACCAAGATCGAAGCCTTCGGTCTTGACTTGGTGCACGGCAAGATCACGGCCGAGGAACTGGCCGCGGTGCCGAACATCAAGCGCAAGCGCATCTACGCGGGCGTCGTCGACGGTCGCAACGTCTGGCGCGTCGACCGGTTCAACACCTTGACGTACCTGAACGAACTCAAAGACGTTGTGCCTGACCTCGTCGTCTCCACGTCGTCGTCGCTGCTGCACGTGCCGTACGACGTGCTCTCCGAGTACGACATTCCGGGAGACGTCGCAGACCGTCTGGCTTTTGCGAAGCAGAAGGTCGGCGAAGTCGTCTCACTGGCGAAGGCGCTCACCGAAGGTCCTTCGGACAAGTGGCGTAAGCGTCCGACGAAGGTGCACTTCAAGCTCAAGCACGCTGTCCGTGCTCGGGTGAACGCGATCAAGCCCGAAGATCGTGTGCGTGCACCGTACGAGGAGCGTCGTAAAGCTCAGCAGGAACGGTTGAATCTGCCCTTGGTGCCGGCCCAGACACTGGGTTCGTTCCCGCAGACCGACGCGATTCGCCAGGCTCGTTACGAACTCGGCCAGGGGCGTTTGGAGTGGGACGACTACTACAAGCGCATCCAGGAAGAGATCCAGCGCACAATCCGTCTGCAAGAGGACATCGGTCTCGATGTTTTCGTGCACGGCGAGCACGAGCGCAACGACATGGTCCAGTACTTCGCCGAACTGCTCGAGGGCTATGCCTTCACGCACAACGGTTGGGTCCAGGCCTACGGATCTCGTTGCACGCGTCCGCCGATTCTCTACGGCGACATCGCACGTCCGAAGCCGATGACGGTCGAGTGGATCGCGTACGCGCAGTCGCTGACCGACAAGCCGGTCAAGGGCATGCTGACGGGTCCGGTCACCATGATCGCCCGTTCGTTCGTTCGCCAGGATCAGCCGCTCTACGAAACGGCAGAGCAACTGGCACTTGTCATTCGAGACGAAATCGCGGATCTCGAAGCTGCCGGAATCGCCATCATCCAGGTGGACGAACCGGCAATTCGTGAACTGCTGCCACTGCGTGAGGACGGCCGGGAGGCCTACCTGGAGTGGGCCGTCGACGCGTTCCGTCTGGCAACAGGTGGAGCGAAGCCGGAAACACAGATCCACACACATCTGACGTACTCCGCTCGGTCGTCGGTGGTCGACGCCATCGAACGGTTGGACGCCGATGTGACGGCTATCGTCGCGACCCGCTCCATCACGTGGGTTCTCGAAGCACTCAAGGAAGGCGCGCTCACGCACGGCGTCGGTCCCGGTGTCTACGAATCTCGCTCGGCTCGGATTCCCGACATCGACGAACTCGACGAATTGCTCACTGAGGCAAGCGAATCGATCTCTCTCGATCGCTTGTGGGCAAACCCGGACGGCGGCCTCAAGACCCGCCATCCGTGGCAACTCGAGCCTTCGCTGCGCAATATGGTTGCGGCCGCGAGGCGCCTGCGTCGTCGGGCCGAGCAAGCCGAGCGCGACGCCGGGAAAGCCACGTAAAGAACAAGTCATGGAGGGGCCTGCGAGTTGCAGGTCCCTCCATGCACGGGTAGGCATGTGTGCATGGTTACTGCTGCTGCTTATGCCGCGACGTCCGCTGACGGTCCCCTCGAGAAGACCACTGTCGAACGCCGCGAGCTCGGTCCACTGGACATTCTCATCGACATCAAATTTGCCGGCATCTGCCATTCCGACATCCACACCGCTCGCAACGAGTGGGGCGGAGCCAAGTACCCGATCGTCCCCGGACACGAAATCGCCGGCGTCGTCGCCGCCGTGGGTTCCGATGTCACCAAGCACAAGGTCGGCGACCGAGTGGGCGTCGGCTGCTTCGTCGACTCGTGCGGGGAGTGCGACGCCTGCACCGCCGGTGAAGAGCAGTACTGCCGCAAGGGTGTGACGGGTACGTACAACGCCACCGGCCGCGACGGCGAGCGCACTCAGGGTGGCTACTCGACGCACATCGTCGTCACCGAGCACTTCGTGCTCTCGATCCCGGAGGGCATCGAACTCGACGTTGCAGCGCCGCTCCTGTGCGCGGGCATCACCTTGTACTCACCGCTGCGGCACTGGAACGCCGGCCCCGGCAAGAAGGTCGCCATCATCGGTTTCGGCGGCCTCGGGCACGTCGGCGTGAAGATCGCCAAGGCGCTCGGAGCGGAAGTCACCGTCCTGAGCCAGACGCTCGGCAAGAAAGACGACGGGCTTCGCCTCGGCGCCGATCACTACTACGCGACCAACGACCGTGAGACGTTCAAGGCTCTTCGCGGCGAGTTCGACCTGATCCTCAACACGGTCTCGGTCAACCTCGACATCGACGCCTACATGTCCTTGCTTGCCATCAACGGCACTCTCGTCGAACTCGGCCTGCCCGAGAAGCCGATCGAAGTTCGAGCATTCTCGCTCGCCGCAAACCGTCGTAGCCTCGCCGGTTCCATGGTCGGAGGTATCCCGCAGACACAGGAGATGCTCGACTTCTGCGCCGAGCACGGCATCGGCGCAGAAATCGAACTGATCCCGGCGAGCGACATCAACGACGCTTACGAGCGCGTGATCAAGAGCGACGTCCGATACCGATTCGTGATCGACACCGCAACGATCTGACCCGCTCGGTCCTGCCCAGTCGAATTGTTCGCGGAGCTCAGTCGAGTTGCTCGCGAAGATTACTCAGTGTCTTCGCGAGCAACCTCGACACGTGCATCTGGGACACACCTACTTTCTCGGCGATCTGTGTCTGCGTCAGATTTCCGAAGAATCTGAGCATCAACACCGTCCGCTCTCGCTCGGGCAGCTTGTCGAGAAGCGGACGCAACGCCTCGTGATTCTCGACGTTCTCGAGAGCTGCGTCGTAGTCACCGAGTGTCTCCACGAGCGGGAGATCGTCGGTGTGATTGGACGCGGCACCGTCGACCGAGACCGTCTGATACGCGTTGCCGGCGATCAAGGCCTGGGCAACTTCTTCGCGTTCGATCCCCAACGTCTCGGCCAACTCGTCGACGGTCGGCGCGTGTCCGAGCTGTTGTGACAGCTCGCTGATGGCCTGCCCGAGTTGGAAGTGCAACTCCTTCATCCGGCGGGGAACCCGCAATGCCCAACCGGTGTCGCGGAAGTGTCGTCGAACCTCGCCCATGACGGTGGGAACTGCGAACGAGACGAAATCGGATCCGCGCGTGGAATCGAAACGGTCGACGGCGTTGACCAGACCGAGACGCGCCACCTGAACCAGATCGTCGTGTGCCTCGCCACGACCGTCGAATCGTCTGGCGATGTGCTCGGCCAACGGTAGGCATCTGGTGATGAGTGCAGTGCGCACTCGTTCGTACTCCGGGCTGTGGGGCTCGAGGGTCCGCAGTTCCTCGAAAACTGGTATTACGTCCCGATATTCGTCGGTGGACCGCCGACGCGGGCGTGACGGGCCGTCTGCGGAAGCGGTCACAGGCGCCCGCTGAGGGCCTTGGTGAACTTCATGGTGGTGATGTAGCCGACGCCGCCGAGGTTCTCTTCCTGGTCGAGCGAAATCGAATCGGTGAGTTCGGTGAGGATGTGCCACCCGAACGAACGCTGACTGCTGTCCTCGTACTCCGTGGTCGTCGTGGACACGGACACGTGCAATTGCGGGGGCGTGAAGACGAACCGACACACCAGAACCGAATCAGGCGCAGCGCGAACGATCAGATGCGTACAGATTTCGTCCATGGCCAGTTTGATGTCGGCGATGGCGTCGAGGTCGAAGTTTTCCTGAATGGCAACGGTGGCGGCCAGTGCACGCAAAATCGACAGCTGATCGAGAGTCGCTTGAATCCTCAACTCCACAACTGGCTGAGTCTGATCCTGATCGGGCTCGAGTGCGCTGAGGTGTGCCATAAGTTCTCCGGATCGTCGTACCAGGGGTCGCGGTGAAGTCTGGTGCCGAGAACGATACCCATCCCGACCTTCACAGTGACCCCCGAACACGAAATTTGGTCGATGGTGGTGCCGGGGTAAACGACACGATTCTGCTCACGACCGTTGGCGATCGCAACATCGGATTACCTCGCGGAACCGCAGACCAAACCACATTTTTGTTCGGAACACCGAAACGAATGGTCGCAACGCACTTGTGACGTCCGTCATGCTGGCGTACTGTTTCAAACCGAGGTTGAGCACACAGCCGATGAGGGATTTATCCGTATTTCTGGAGACCCGTTCATCGTGCGTCTCCTTCGGAGGTCCCTTCTCTTTTGCAGAGTGTAAACCGTTGCGGGATGGGAGAACCATGACTGTTGTTCCAGGATCATCTATTTCAGGCTTTACGAACGCGGCGAAGGGATCGGTAGACTACGGACCTCCCGCGACCGGGACAGCGACCGCATCGTTTCACGCGCACCGCATCAGTGCACACACCGCTGTGATCAAAGTTCGTGGTGAGATCGATCTGATGAGCGCCAATGCTTTTCGTGACTTCTTGACGTACCACGTGGCCGCGGACCGGACGCTGGTCGTCGATCTATCCGAACTCGAATTCATGGGGACGTGCGGCTTGTCCGTGCTGTCGGTCCTGTCGACGCGATCACGCGACGTGGGCGGCACACTCGCGCTCGTCTGCGCCCGCCCGGTGCAAAGGTTGCTCAAAGCAGCTGGTCAGGAGTCGATGTTTGCCTGCTACGAGTCGCTCGATCATGCAATCGGACTCGAAGAGACCCGACGTTTTCCCGCTTGATCACGCAGTTTCAGTCCAAGCTTCGTGAAATCACCTTCGTGAATTCAGTTTCGTAGAGCCCGTCAGCGTCAGTGCACTTCACTTCGGTGAGTGCCCTTGTGTTGGCGGGCTCTCGGCGGTGCTGTGACGCAGCGGCCGTAGGTGCGGACCACTTCGGTGGCGACGTGATCCCACGAATACGATTCGCACGCTCGGGCCCGGCTCTGCCGTGCGAACGCCGCGCCTTCGTCCTCGTCGTCGAGAAGATGGCGGACTGCGCGAGCGGTTTCCACCGGGTTGTTGACCGGGACCCGACGCCCGGTGAGTCCGTCGATCACCGTATCCCGCAGTCCGCCAACAGGAGTCGCGACTACGGGAACTCCGCACGCCATTGCTTCCAGTGCCGCGATTCCGAACGGTTCGTATCGAGGGGTGCACACGAGGGCGTCGGCCGATCGCATCAGTTTCGGTACTTGGCGGTGCGGAACCCGTCCCAACAATTGGACGCGATCTGCGACGCCGAGGCGCTCGGCGAGCTTGACCAAGCGGATCGCCACTTCGTCGGTGCTCAGTTGCGCGACGGGTGGCCCGCCGATCACCACCAACTCCGTATCCGGCAGCGAAGCCAGCGCGGCGACGGCAACATCGAAGCCCTTCTGCTCCACCAGTCTTCCGACGCAGATCAATCGATGCGGTGCGGTTTTCTTCGCGGCGGGTCCCTCCGGGGTGAATGCTTCGGTGTCCACGCCCGAGGGCACCATCGTGGTCCGTGATCGTGGTGATCCCTGCCGGACCAGATCGAAGATTTCGTCCGAACTGGTCGCGATGACATGGGTTGCGCCCCTGGCGATCAACGGTTCCAGGTGAGTCCGCTCCGAGGGGCTGTCGTCGGCTGCTCCGAGGTGGCGGTGCGCCGCAGATCCCAGGGAATGGAATGTCTGAAGTACGGGGATGCCGAGCGATCGGGTCGCGAGTTCCGTTGCCACACCGGACATCCAGAAGTGCGAGTGCACCACATCGGGTCGGTCGGTACTCCACTGAGCGCGCAGAATGCTGGCAAAGGTTCCCAGGTGAGGGAGGATGTCGGCATCCGGGAGAGCCTGCGTCGGGCCGGCCTCGAGATAGTCGACGGAGTACCCGGCGCGGGCGCGAACGCGGTCCGGCCCACCGACGTGGGCACGCCTGGTGAAGACGGTGACGTCGTGTCCGGCACGAACCAAGGCGGCAGACAGTTCGTCGACGTGCAGGTTCTGTGCACCGGCTGCCGAGCAGCCCACCGGTGCGAGTGGATCGGCGTTCACCGACACCATGGAGATCTTCAGCATTCGTCCGGGAGCCATAGCGGGCGAGTACTTCATCGGGTCCCCTCTCCACTTGATCGGTTCGTCTGGGGATACCCGGAGTCCGTGATCTGAACCGGGTTTCGACGCGGTCAGCGCTGGGCACATTCCAAACACGATGGCGAGGAGTGAGGTTCGATGACAGAACAAATGCTGGTCGACGCAACCGTCGGACTCGGGTTCGAGCGGTACGTACAACGGGTGGCGGTCGGTGTGGGGGCCGGCATCGAGCAGTGGTGTTGCAGGCGCGAGCACCCTCTGGAGGCTTACATCGCATTGGACCGAACTGTGCCGCGTTTCCCCGGGCGCGAGGTGGCTTTGCTGTGGGAGGAGACGTGCGGTTGGGCCCTGGCCGTGGAGACCAGATCAGGGGAGGACCTCATCGTTCTCGGATATCTGGGCGAACACGCAGTGCCGACCCCGGACGCCGTCGCCGATTTTGCCGCGACACTGGGTACGCGCAGCCCACACTGGGTCATGAACAGACCATTGGCGGATTCGGACGAGACCGCGCGAGAACTGCGGAGCTACTCCGGAAGTGCTTACGCCTGAACAGTATCGAGGTCCGATCGGCTCAGTTGACTACATCCAGGATGGGATCGAGAACCGGAGTCGCTGCAGCCTCGACGGCCGGATCGTCCATGAGCTTGAAAACGATGTGACCACCGAGCGCGCCACCGACACCGACCGCGGTGAGCGCCAGCACCGACAGCACTCGCGCCAGCGCGAGTGAGTCCTTTCCGCGTAGCCTGTACGACGCCGCAAAAGACCAGATCCCCACTGCATTCGACGCCGCGTGCACCAGCCCCACTCGGCGTGCGACGTCGCCACGTTCGGACCAGTCCAGCCATCCCGTCAGCAAAGCCGGCGGAGTC
Organism: Rhodococcus sp. SB1D; assembly: GCF_048573875.1. NCBI lineage: Bacteria > Bacillati > Actinomycetota > Actinomycetes > Mycobacteriales > Nocardiaceae > Rhodococcus > Rhodococcus sp. SB1D. The sequence continues at coordinate 245,260 of NZ_JBMAIQ010000006.1, read as the reverse complement.
GAAACCAATCCGAGCCCGATCAGCCGTCGTGCAGTCTGCGGATCGCCTAGAACATCGAAGACCAACGAAGCCGTCCACGCGCCCGCGGGAATGGTCACGAGGGCAGGATGGATGGGATGCCCGACGGCGGCGCCGCGCAGAAGTGCGGCGACAGTGCGCGATCGGTCGGATCGCTCCGTGATCTCGAGGATTCTGCGCCTGAGGCCAGTGGACGGACCGTCCAGTCCGCGAGCGGATTCGATTCCGCGATAAAGAGTTCCGATGTCCATGTAATTCGGCTACCCGGCGTAGACGTCGGGAAACCTCGCGACGGCAGTGTCTTGTCGACCGTCATGCTCCGGCGTACGGTCGAAACGAAAGAGATCCGACCGGAGGAGCGAACGATGAAGCTCAATCTCTTTGCAGCGTGGGCGTCGTATTTCCTGGTGCTGGCCACAGTGGTCTGCCTCGGCAGTTTTCTGGTGGCGGCAGGTTCAGGCCAGGGTGGTTGGGCATTGATCGCCGGCCTCGCCGGCGTCGCGTGCATCGGCCTCGCGGTAGCCCTGTACGCCAGTACTGTGCGTCACGACCACAAAGTGCACCGCGAATCCCCACACCTGTTCTGATCAGGCCTGCTTCTGATCAAGACTGTGCGAGTCGTGCCTTCTCCGCCTCGATGTCGAAGTCGGCAGGGGGCCAGTCGAGATCGAGCTTTTCCAGAGCGTCGATCAGTAGCTCCGTGACCGCAATGCGGCTGTACCACTTCCGATCACACGGCACGACGTACCACGGCGCGTGCTCGGTCGACGTCTTGTCGAGCATTGCCTGATACGCCTGTTGATATGCAGGCCACAAACCGCGTTCGGTCACGTCGCCAGGGTTGTACTTCCAGTACTTGTCCGGGCGGTCGAGACGTTCTTCGAGTCGCTTCTTCTGCTCGTCGAGCGAGACGAACATCGCGACTTTCACGATGGTGGTTCCGGCGTCGACGAGTTCCTTTTCGAACTGGTTGATCTCGTCGTAGCGCTTGCTCCAGACATCCTCCGGGACAAGATCGTGGACGCGCACTACCAGGACGTCCTCGTAGTGGGAGCGATCGAACACACCGAGATAGCCGCCGCGGGGGAGTTCCTTCTTGATCCGCCAAAGGTAGTGATGTTGCTTTTCCTCTTCGGTCGGGACGCCGAAGGCCGCGTGCTGAACTCCCGAAGGATCCACGTGACCGATCACGTGTCGGACCATGCCGCCCTTGCCTGCGGTGTCCATTCCTTGCAGAACCAGCAGGACTGAACGACTGTCCCCGGACCGGCCGTTGGCGTACAGCAACTCCTGCAGGTCGGACAGAACCGCGCCGCGTTCCTCGAGCAGACGTTCGCCGTCAGCTTTGTTTCCGGTGAATCCCGGAGTGCTGTTGCGATCGAGTTGATCGAGTTCGAACCCGGGCTCCGCCCGCAGGGTCTTGGCGGCCGGTGTTTCCCACAGCGAGTCTTGTGCCATGCCGAAAGAGTGCCACAGGATCGCGCCCGGCGGCTCGAAAGTTCGGTCTCGGGCGAGTCAGTCCTCGGCAGGCTTGACGAGGGGATGCGGAACCGACTTGAACTTGGCCGGTGATCCGTTGACCGCAGCTATGCCGGTGATGCCGCCCCACGTCATCATCGTGAGGTAGTCGATCAGCGATTCCGCGGACATCGACTTGTTGGAGATCCACCAGTGCGTCGCGAGCTGAATTCCGCCCACGATCCCGAACGCCCACGGCAGCGAACCGCCGGAATCCATCTCCATCTCGCGAAGACGATTGCCCAACACCGTGGAGAGCAATTCGGCGATCATGCGCTCGGAATCGGCAACGACGTCGCGGTTGGCGCCGGCGCCGTTGGCCATGACGTAGAGGTAGATGTCGGGGTCGGATGCCACCGTCTCGACGTATGCGGTGATGCTCGCCTGGGTGAGTTCGAAATCGTCGAGATCGCCACTGATCGCTTCGTAGATACGCGGCGACAGGATGGTCTCGACGTACCGCATCATCGTGGCGGTCGTGAGGTCGCTCTTGTCGGCGAAGTATCGGTAGAGCACGGTCTTGGAGACACCGATCTCGGACGCGATCTCGTCCATGCCGATCTCACGGCCGCGCGCGCGGATGGCGGCGATGGTGCCGTCGACGAGTTCCTCGCGGCGAGCGATCTTGTGCTCACGCCAACGACGCTTCCGACCGTCGGATTTCTCGGGCTTCGCATCAGCAACGACTGGGCCGTCTACCTGCTCGTTGTCCTGCACGGCATTCTTGGCCACGAGTCATCTCATATCTGTGGTGCGAGCCACGTCCGATCGGTCTACTTTCCGGTCCAGCTTAATGTCCGCGCCTTTATCTCGGGCACTCACATCCGCAGTTCGGGGGATTAGGTCCTGCAGAATCGGACTTCGTGTCGCTCGCGCTACGCCGCGTCACACCTTTCGGCACAATGGCGAGGGTGCAGCAACTGAGCCTCTCCGCCTTCGACGACGCCGCCAAGCGTCGGGACCTTCGCAAGATGAAGGTCTTCGCTACTGGCCTTCTGGGCTTCGCGACGGTGGTCTACATCTTCTGCCGGTGGCAGGAATCCCGCGGCGCCGGAGAGTGGGTCGGGTACGTCCGGGCCGCGTCCGAGGCAGGCATGGTCGGCGCGCTTGCCGACTGGTTTGCCGTCACCGCGCTCTTCCGTCATCCGATGGGCCTTCCCATCCCGCACACTGCCATCATCAAGCGTAAGAAAGACCAGCTCGGAGCCAGCCTGAGCTCATTCGTCGGTCAAAACTTCCTGGCTCCCGAGGTTGTGTCGGCCAAGGTGCAGCAGGCGCAGATTCCGCTGCGGCTCGGCACGTGGATGGCCGAACCTGCCAACGCCGCTCGCGTCGCCGCCGAGACGTCGACGGTCTTGCGCGGCATGGTCGAGGTTCTTCGCGACGAGGACATCGCCCAGATCATCGACAACACGATCGTGAAGCGTCTGGCCGAGCCCATGTGGGGACCGCCGATCGGCCGAGTGCTCGGTGAACTTCTCAAGGACAACAAGCAACTGCCGATCATCGAATTGCTTGCCGAGCGGGCACATCAGTGGGCTCTCGGCAGCCAGGAGACGATCGATCGTGTGATCGTTCGCGATTCGCCCGCGTGGTCGCCGAAGTTCGTCGACGCCATGCTGGGGGAGAAGATATACAAGGAACTCGTCGAGTTCACCTGGAAGGTCCGTTCCAACCCCGAACACGAGGTACGCCTCGCCGCCAACCGCTTCCTGATCGACTTCGCCGATGATCTGCAGAACGACCCGGAGACCATCAAGAAGGCCGAGGGGATCAAGGCCGAGATCATGGGTCGCGAGGAAGTGACGGGTCTGGCGTCGTCGACATGGCAGGTTGCCAAGCGGCTCATCATGGAGTCCGTCGACGATCCGAACAGCACCCTGCGGACCAAGGTCGCCGAGAACGTCGCCGGCTTCGGAGTCAGGCTGCGTGACGACGAGTCCATGCGTGAGAAGGTCGACGGCTGGCTGGTGCAGGGCACCAAGTACATCGCGGAGAACTACACCGACGAGATCACTGGAGTCATCAGTGACACCGTCGAGCGGTGGGACGCCGACGAAGCGAGCCAGAAGATCGAGTTGCAGGTCGGTCGAGATCTTCAGTTCATCCGTATCAACGGCACCGTTGTCGGCTCGATCGCCGGACTGCTGATCTACACGATTTCGACGCTCATCTTCGGCTGAGCTGTCCGGTATGTGACGTCCACCACGAGTGCTAGCAGTAGTGCTTGCAATAGTTAGCACCCTCTCCTATCCTGGGAAATGTCCACTGGAAAGGGAGGACGCAATGCCAGCGAAGTCGACGAACTCCGATGACGGAGATCGTGAATCATCCGGTGCCGCAGCCGGAGCAAGCGACTTGGCAGCTCGCGTCGTCAGCTCTGCGGCACACGACATCGGGGGGTTCATTCGTGCACAGCGGGAAGCCGCCCAAGTTTCGATGCGCCAACTCGCTCAACTCGCCGGCGTCAGCAATCCGTATCTGAGTCAGATCGAACGCGGATTGCGCAAACCGTCGGCGGACGTACTGGCGCAAATCGCCAAGGGCCTTCGAGTCTCATCAGAAGTGCTGTACGTCCAAGCGGGATATCTCGAGCAACGCCCGCACAGTCCCATCAGGGACGCGGTGTTGGCCGAGACGGCCATCAACGAACGGCAGAAGCAAGTACTGCTCGAAATCTACGACTCGTTCTGTCGCGAGAACGAGTCGTCAAGACCAGCCGCAGCGCCCGATTTCGCTGAATCGGCCGCAATTCCAGACACCGAGACTTCACTAGGAGAACAAGATGACTGACAAGAACGCCATCGACAGCGTCAAGACCTCGCTCTACGCCGCCGTCGGCGCAGGCGACCTGGTTGTCCAGGCCGTGGCCGATGTAGTTGCTCAGGTTCGTGAGCGCGCCGAGAACACCCAGGGCGATGTCAACGGCCGTGTCGACGGTGCTCGCGAGAAGCTCGCTTCCGTCCAGGGTGACGTTGCCGAGAGCGTCGATGCGCTGCGCGAGCGTCTCGCCGGCCTGCCGTCCGAGCTGCCCGAAGAGCTCGCCGAGCTGCGCGAGAAGTTCTCACCCGAGGAACTCCGCAAGGTCGCCGAGGCATACCTCAAGGTTGCCGGAGATCTGTACAACTCCCTCGCAGAACGTGGCGAAGACGCAGTCGAGCGCATCCGCAAGCAGCCCGCAGTCGAAGAAGGCATCGCTGCTGCAGAGTCGGCACTCGGCGACGCCGTCGAGCTGACCGAAGACGCACTCGGAACCGTTGCTCGTCAGACGCGCGCCGTAGGCGAGCAGGCTGCCAAGCTGGCCGGCCGCGCTGCCGGACGCATCTCCGACACCGCAGAAGAGGTCGGCGAGAAGATCTCTGACGCCGGTGAGAAGATCGCCGACGCAGGCGACGAGGCTGCACTGAAGGTCCTCGACCTCGGTGACCAGGCTGACGAGGCTTCCAAGGAAGCTGCCGCTCGCGTGACCGCTGCTGCTTCCGACGTCCAGGAGCGCGCGACCACCGCCGCGAAGAAGGCCGCTCCGGCCAAGGCTGCACCCGCCAAGGCTGCTCCCGCCAAGGCCACCGCGCCGGCTCCGGCCAAGAAGGCTGCTCCGGCCAAGAAGGCCTGATTTGCCCAGCTCCACCTGACGAAGGCTCCCTCACTCAGCCGAGTGTGGGAGCCTTCGTGTTCGTCGGGAACCGGATGAGAACTTAGGATGTAGTTGTGACTCAAGTCGATGGGCTAGTCGGTCTGATCTTTCTCGCACTCAAAGTGCTCGCATTGGTGGGTGCTGTCTACGCGATCGTTCATGCCGTCAGGCAGCGTCCTGACGCTTTCACCGCGGTCAACAAATTGACCAAGCCGATCTGGCTGGGAATTCTGATCGTCGCGGCGTTGATTCTCTTGGCGACGTCCCCTGTCGGGCTCCTGGGCATCATCGCGGTCGTTGCAGTGTGCGTGTATCTCGTCGACGTTCGCCCGCGGGTGGACGACATTCAGCACGGCGGTTCTCGCTGGTAGTTTGCCGTACTCCCGCTCATTCCGAGCCGTGGTTCCCGGCTCATGGTGTGCTGCCCCACTCTTCTCTCCAACGCTGACAACGGGCGTTGTTCGAGTGATAGTGTCGGTTAACGGCAGTCACACATAGATTGCATCCGTCTGTCGTCAGCAGCAGTCAGGGGTAAATGCATGTCCAGTCGTTCGCGCACCACAGAGCTTCGAGTACTGGCAGGCGCCGTCGGAGTGGGAGCACTCGTCGCGGCCGTCGCTGGGATCCGTCATCGGCGATCCACGCGTGGGTTGACTCTTTCGAGCGACGTCGAGCCCAATGCACTCCTGAAGACTCCGACGCTCAAAGCTGACATCAGCGAACTGACCACCGACGACGGTGCGATCATCAATGTCCGGGCTTACGGTCCCGTCGACGGCGATCCGATCGTTCTCAGTCACGGCTGGACGTGCTCCACCGAATTCTGGTACCCGCAGGTCAATGCGCTTGCCGGCGAATATCGCGTCATCACCTACGATCAGCGCGGTCACGGCCGCAGCACCGTCGGCAATCTTCCGCTCGGCCCGGACGTCCTTGCCGACGATCTCTCTGCAGTGCTGGCGGCCACGGTTCGCGAGGACAAGAAGGCCGTCATCGTCGGTCACAGCATGGGCGGGATGAGCATCATCGCCTGGGCAGGTCGTCACCCCGACGAGGTCAAGAAGTACGCGTCGGCGGTCATGCTCGCGAGCACCGCGAGCGAAAGGTTGATCGCCGAGACCACGGTCATCCCACTGCCCAATCGTTTCCCTCGCGTGCCGGTCCCCGTGGGCCGCGCCATCCTCAGTTCGCCCGTTCCGTTCGTCTCCTCGGGCGCCATGACGAAGGCGATCCAGTACGTCTCGATGTCACCGAACGCGACCAAGGCCGAGATTCAGTTCTGCGAGAACATCGTTCGTGAGTGCAAGCCCCGCATCCGTGGAGGTTGGGGAGCAGCGCTGAGCACCCTCGACATTCACGAGGGACTCGACAATCTCGAAGTGCCGACCACCGTGCTCGTCGGTTCGCTCGATCGGCTCACTCCGCCGGTCCATGCGCGCAAGCTTGCGCAAGTCCTCGACGACGCCGGCAACCTCGAACGGTTGATCGTGTTGCCGGGCGTCGGTCACATGTCGTCGATCGAGAACATCGACGAGTTCGACAAGGAAATCGTGCGACTGCGCAATCTCTAGCGCGCGGTGACTCCGAATCTGCGTAGTTCGAGAGCCGGATTCTTCATCCGAACCTCCGCGATTCGTTCGAGGGAGACGGTTGCAGTCGCCATACCCACGCGTTCTCCCAGAGATGCGACGATGACGCCCATCGGATCCACAATCATGCTCGCGCCTGATCCCGCCGGTGCGCATTGGTCGGCCGCCGCGACGTAGATCGTGTTCTCGATCGCGCGGGCGCGGACGAGAGTTGTCCAGTGATCTTCCTTCAACGGGCCGGGCACCCACTCTGCCGGGAGGAGGAGAACGTCGGCGCCTGCATCGACGATCCGTCGTGTCGTTTCCGGGAAGCGAAGGTCGTAGCAAGTCTGAAGACCGAACCGGACGTCTTCCACGACAAAGGTTTCGGGGTCGTGAATCTCACCGGCACGGACGACGTCCGATTCCTTGTAACCGAAAGCGTCGTACAGGTGCAGCTTTCGGTAGATCGCAACGACACCGAGTTTCGGGGCCAGGGCGACCAAGGTGTTCGAGATCTTGTCGGAGCCCGTAACTGCCTCGTTGATCCCGGCGACTATGTGAATGCCGAGAGTTGTTGCGAGGTCTGCCAGCGCTGAGACGAATTCGCCGTCGAGCGACTCGGCGGTCAAGACGAAACGTGAGTCCATGCTCGGAGCCGTGAACATCGCGTACTCGGGAGCGACCACGATGCGAGCACCGGATTCCGCCGCTTCGCTTGCCAGTTTCGTGAGTTGCTCGAGATTCGACTGCTTGTCGAGTCCTGGAGCGTACTGTGCGATTGCTACGTCGACCATGTGGTTGTGCCTTTCTGGGCTTGGGGCGCCGGCATTCTCTCGATCTTGCCGAGCACCACGGTGTAACAGAAGATTCCGCCGATGAGTACCGCACCGGTCGCGATGAACGCGCCGGCGAACGAACCGGTGGCGTCGACCACCATGCCGGTCACGATGGGCGCCGCGATTCCGAGCAGATTCGCCACGAAATTGACGATGCCGCCGAGCGACCCGGTGTATCCCTCCGGCGCGATGAGCGCCACGATGGACGAACCTGCGGGGACCGACACTGCCAGTCCTGCGGCTCCGATCGAGAGGAAGATCAGGGCGACTGCGATCGATCCCGCGTATGCCGCTCCCGTGACAGCAAGTGATGCCAGGAGGCTGACCACGAGGACCGTACGGCGGACCTTGGTGACGTCACCCGTTTTGGCCAACCACCTGTCCATCAGGATGCCGGCGATGAGGAACTGTGCGATCACGGCGACGAGCCACGGGATCATCGTGTAGATGCCGCCCTTGAGGAGGTTGACCCCGAAACTCTTCTCCAAGTAGGCGGGGAGCCAGGTCAAGAGCACGTAGTAGGCGTACGTATAGGACGCGTACCCGAGTGCGAGTCCCCAAGTCTTGCGTCGCCGCAGGAGGTAGCCCAAACCATTGAGCGAACCGCTGGTTTCTGCGTCCTCGTCTTCGGCGCCGCCCTCGCGGATGTAGTCGAACTCCGCTTGGCTCAGCCGACCTTTCGCCAGTGCCTCTTTGGGCGTCAGATACAGCAGCCACCAAATCGCGAGGTAGGCCACGGAGAGGATGCCGGTGAAGATGAAGGCCGCGTGCCAGCTGAACGTCGTGACCAAGAACGCCATGATCGGGATGCCGATCACGTTCGAGATCTTGGCGCACCCGTCGAAGATGGAAGTCGCGGTCCCGCGCTCCTGCTTCGGGAACCATTGGCCGATTGCTTTCCAGCCGGCCGGGACAGTAGGCGCTTCGCCGACACCGAGGACGAGTCGGGCGACCAGGAGCATTCCCAGTCCACCTGCCGCAGCGGAGGCGAACGACGCCACGGCCCAGAGAAACGCGGCAGCTCGATTGACCCACCGCACGCCGATGCGGTCGATGAACGAACCGATCGGCATCTGGAGCATGGCGTACGTCCACAGGAACGCGGACGAGACCATTCCCATTTGCGAAGCGCTGATGTCGAAGTCGCGCATGATCTCCGGTGCGGCAATGGAGAGGTTCACGCGGTCGATGTAGTTGACGAACATGCCGACGCCGAGAACTCCGGCGATACCCCAACGGGCACGGCCGATCTTCGGCGGGACGGCCGCCTTTATCGGTGACGAGCCGGGTTCCGAGGTTTGTGTTGTCATCGAGACTCCCGAATCCGAGTGATCTGATCGAGCGGTCCGGCAAAGCCGGCAGCGAGGGCACCGTGCTGCATGATCAACGCCATCTGATCAGCGCCGTGTCGGACGGCAAATTCTTTCTCTTCCACGCTCCACGCCGGCAGTACCCACGGCTTGCCTGCTTCGGCTGCCGCTGCGGCAACGATAGCGAGGTCGGCAAAATCGCCCTCGTTACGTGTGTATGCACCGCGTTCTCGGCGCAGCGAAAGATCAGACGGGCCCACGAAGACGCCGTCGACGGTGTCCAGTGCCAGGATGTCTGCGATGTTCTCGATTGCTCCGGCGTCCTCGATCATCGGGTAGCAACGGGTGAAGGTGTCCTGGCGACGGACCCAGTCGTCGGTGAAACCGCCGTAGTTGGTCGTGCGCCCGCCGGCGAAACTACGGTCGCCTAGCGGTGGGAATTTGGCGAACGCAGTGACTTCCTTTGCATGGGAAGCATTTTCGATGTGCGGAATGACAACGGCAGTGGCGCCGAAGTCGAGAGCCTGCTGAATGGGTCCGCGCTCGGGTCCCAGTACTTTCGCGAGAACCTCCATTTCCAGGCCGCGAAGGAAGGGGATGAATCGCTCGAGGTCGGCAAGGTCGAACGACCCGTGTTCGATGTCGAGGATCGCCGCGCCGTAGCCGAGCCCACGCGCAATTTCTGCTGCGGCAAAGCTTGGATCGGACAGCCAGATCGCGTGACGGCGGTCGGCGGGAGTGCTGAACATGCTGGTGGGCTCCTTGGCAGTAGGGATTTTACGACTGATCTGATCGGTGTGACGACCCGCACAGCTGTCGTATACGTCATGTATACACAGTGAATACTTGGTGTGTCCAGAGTCGGTATGATGAATTTGTTACAAGTTCGTCAACCCGGCGGACGCCAGTGCGAAGGGATTGTGATGTCGACACCGGCAACTGCCGACCCGTCAGCCGCCCAGGGGCCGGCACGCGACCGTGTCTACGTCTGGTTGCGGGACGAGATCATTCGTGGATCGATCGAGGGCGGCCGATTCCTGGACGAGCTGTGGGTCTCCGGAACCATGGGAGTGTCCCGAACACCGGTCAGAGAGGCATTCCATCGGCTCGCCGCCGAAAAGTTCATCACCCTCCTGCCGCGCAAGGGTGCGCAGGTACGAACGGTGACGGCCCGAGAGCTCGAAGAGGTCTACCAGAGCCGGCAACTGATCGAGGGTCACGCGGTGACTGTGCTGTGTGCCCGAGGCTTCGGCGCACCGACGTCGATGATCGAGCTGATCGAACCGATGGAAGCAGCAGGGCGCGAACGTGATTGGTTCGAGGTTTCCGGTCTCGACCGGCAGTTCCATCTTGCGATGGTCAGAGCTGCTCAGAACTCGGTACTGACCGAACTCTACGAGTCGCTGCGGTCACGGCAGCAGAGAGTTGCGGTGCGCGCACTCAACGTGGGACCGCACCGCCTCGACACGATCAATGCCCAGCACCGCGCCTTGGTTGCGGCGCTGGACGAATCCGATGCAGACAAGGCTCTCGAAATTCTGGCCGCACATCTCCGGCCGGTACCGGAGGTCCTTGCCCTCTTGCCCGCTGATCAGCCTTAGCTGAAGACGACCGTCTTGCGCCCGTGGACCAGCACACGATCCTCGAGGTGCCAGCGCAGTCCGCGGGAGAGCACGAGCTTTTCGATGTCTCGACCCTGACGGACCATGTCGGCGACATCGTCGGCGTGGTCCACACGGATCACGTCCTGCTCGATGATCGGACCGGCATCGAGTTCGGCGGTCACGTAGTGGCAGGTGGCGCCGATCAACTTCACGCCGCGGGCGAACGCCTGGTGATAGGGGCGGGCACCGATGAACGACGGCAAGAAGCTGTGGTGAATGTTGATCGCGCGCCCGGCCCAGTGCTCGCACAGTGATTCGGGCAGCACCTGCATGAATCGGGCAAGAACCACGGCGTCGGGATTGTGAGCGTCGACCAGGGCGCGGACCTTCTCGAAGGACGGTCCCCGTTCTGCCGGGTCCTTGGCGAACGGAACATGGTGGAAGTCGATCCCGTGGCGCTCGGTGACACTGCGCAGATCTTCGTGGTTTCCGATGACGGCGCTGATTTCTGCGGGGAGTTCCCCGCCCGCGGCGCGGCCAAGGAGGTCATGCAAGCAGTGACCTTCCTTGCTCACGAGCAACACGATCTTCTTGGGTGCGCCGGAGTCGTGAAGAGTCCACTCGGTTTCCGGACCGATCTCGGCCGCAACAGCTTTGAACCGTTCACGAAGCTCGTCGATGCTCATGCTCACCGACGATGCACGGACCGCCTGACGCGTGAAGAACCATCCGGTGTCGGCATCGGCGTGGTATGCGGCCTCCACGATCCATCCACCGACGTCGGTGAGAAAGGTCGAGATGCGTGCGACGATGCCCGTGGTGTCGGGGCAGCCGAGGGACAGAACATAGCGACGATCATCGATCGATGGTGCAGCGGTCATGCGGCCTAGTCTCTCAGGTGCGGCTGCAGCGACGGTCGCGTGGTGGTGTGCCAAGCTTTCCAACATGTCTGAAGCTGCACTCACTCGTTCCCAGGTTGCCGCGATGGTGGACCACACTCTCCTCAAACCCGAAGCCACCGCGGCCGATGTGACCGCCCTGATCGACGAAGCACGCAGCCTCGGTGTGCTGGCTGTCTGCGTCTCGCCGTCGATGTTGCCGATTCGCGCCGAGGGACTTGTGACGGCGGCCGTCGTCGGATTCCCGTCGGGGAAGCATCATTCGCTGGTCAAGGGTGCTGAAGCGCGACTGGCCGTCGATCAAGGCGCAGCCGAGATCGACATGGTCATCGACGTAGGAGCGGCGGTCGCCGGCGACTACAGCGCGGTGTTGGCCGATATCCTCACCGTCCGCGAGGCGATGGGGGAGAGTGCGATCCTCAAAGTGATCCTCGAAACCGCAGCGCTGTCCGACGAGGCCATCGTCGAATGTTGCCGCGCAGCTGTGCGTGCCGGGGCGAACTTCGTCAAGACCTCCACCGGCTTCCACCCCGCGGGTGGAGCGACGGTCGAGGCCGTCGCACTGATGGCGCAGACGGTCGGCCCGGGCGTGGGAGTCAAGGCCAGTGGCGGAATACGTACGACGCAGGCAGCGCTCGACATGATCGCGGCCGGCGCCACCCGCCTCGGACTATCCGGAAGTCGAGCAGTATTGGACGGTCTGGCCGACTAGGTCAGCAGGCCGCAGCTGTCCGGAACCGCCGAGGTGTTCTGGTTGTTCGCGTCGGCGACGGGCATGGCGTAAGCGCCGCCCTCCAACGAGATCTGGATAGCGTCGTCGGTGACGGTCAGCTTCGTGGGCTTCATGTCCAGCGGGTAGGTCTGCAGGCTGTCGGTGAGTGTCTGGACGATGCCGTCGACCAGATCGGTCGGCAGACCCAATCCGAGAATCTCGGCGCCGACGGTCTGGACGTCGACCACACCGTTGGTGACGGTGGGCTTGACCGTGAGCTTCGCGAGCCCGACCGGACCGACGTCGAACGCGAGTGTTCCGGCGCTCGAGTCGGCGGTGACGCCGGAGACGAGCCCGCCGAAGGTCTGCTCCTGCAAGGTGGCGAGAATGCCTGCGGTAGACCAGGTGACGTCGGCGCTGGAGCTGCCGATGGTGCCGCTGTTGCCCGCCGAGGGCTGCAAGTTGATGTCGTTCACCTTCGCGTGAACCTGCATCCCCGTTGCGGGGCCGAACGAAGAGTCGTCGCTGTCGATGCTGATGTACGGCACCTTCTTGTCGACTGCCTGCAGGAGTACGGGCTTCCAGCTCAACCCGACGTCGACCTGGGATCCCAGTTCGCTCTGGAACTGATCGGCCATGCAGGTCTTCACCTGGTTGCGTACGTACAGTTCTCCACCGACGAGCGCCGCGACGAGTACGGCGATCACCACGAGAAGGATGATGAGCACTCGGTTGCGCGGACGAGGGTTGTTCGCTGCGACAGTCATTCGCCAGATTCTTCCCGACGAGTCTGAACGAACTCTGTGAATACGCACTTCCTCATTCCTGTGATGCGCGACACACTCGCCCGTAGTCTGTTCGAAACGGCGTTTTCGACGGTCACCGGAGGTGGTCATGGCTTCGGACTACGAATCACTCGAGCTGCTGGCGCTGCGACAGTGCGGATTTGTCACGGCTCTCCAGGCATCCGAACTGGGTTTCGGTCTGGCGTTGATGGAAGAAATGACGGAATCCGGAACATGGACATGTGAGTGCCGCGGGCTTTTTCGCCTCGAACGCGTCAGACATACCGCCTTGGACGAGTTCGCGAAGTGGTGCACGTGGTTCGCCGGTAGCGCCACCGTCTCGCACTACAGTGCCGCAGATCTGCATGGCCTCGGGCACCTGCAACCTCGCTTCATTCACCTCTCCGTTGCGCACCCTCTCGCGGCGCCGACCCGCCAGGTAGCACTGCACCGACTGCCGCTCGCGGACGACGAGTGTGAACAGATCGGGCCCATCCGCATCACCACGCCTTTGCGTACCGTGCACGACCTCGCTTCCGGTGGAATTTCTCAAGTCCTGCTCAACGAAGTAGTCGCCGATGCGGTCGCGATAGGTCGACTGGACGCGCACGAGCTGTATCTCTCGTGTGAGAACGCGAGCGTCGACGTTGCTGTTCGGGTCGAGTTGGCTCTGGCCGCAAGCCTGTAGCCGAGAGAGATCTTCGAGGCTCCTGCGACCTTCTGGCATCACGCCCGAAATCGAATATGACGCCGATATCAGAGATTTGTAAATCGCTATTTTCGGGCGACTGTTTTGTCTTTAGCGCAGGTAAGAACGCATCCAGATGTGCGGTTCGGGACGTTCAGCCCACTGTTACTGCCGTTCGGCGATGTCGCCGATGAACTAAATCGGCGAAAAGCGTAGTTACTTTACAGTCAATGGGATAACGTCACGGCATCGAAAGCAGACGGACGCTTGTCCTGGACGCCTGTCTGCCCCGTTGTCGAGAGGGATCTGGATGTCCGTGAGTGGTGTTCGTCGTGTTGTCGGTGGGTTGAGTGTTTTTGCCGTTTCTGCGGGTTTCGCGGTGGTTGCGGGTGTCGGGGTTGCTGGTGCGGCTCCGGTGACGGCGGAGTTCAATTCCGATGGGTACAAGGTGACTCGGACGATCAGTAATGGCACGCCGGCTGAGGGTGATGTGATCACGTCGAAGACGGTGTTCAAGCGAACTGCCGCGGTTCACAATCTGTATGCGGTGCGCGATTTTCATCCGGCGTGTATGACGTATGTCGATGGTTCGGCGACGGTGAACGGTAGTGCGTTCCGTGTCAACGAGGTGGCTACTGATTCTGTTCGTTTGAGTGCGGGTGCTACGGAATGGCCGATGTGGGGCGGTGACGTCAAGACGTTCGAATTCCAGTATCGCGTCGGTGCGGATTGTGCTCGTGGTACTGATTTGTCGACGACGGTGCATTTCGACGGGACGGTGTTCGTTGACGACACGACGAATGGTCGTGGTCCGTCGATCAACGTTCAGAAGAACGTGTCGACGACCACCGTGTCACCGGTCAGTGGCGCTCAGGTGGGGCAGCCGGTGACGTTGAGTGCGACGGTGACCGGTGGTGCCGACGGTGATTCGGTGGAGTTCTTCGACGCCGGTTCCAAGATCGGTGCGGGCGCGCTCGCCAATGGTGTTGCAACACTTGCCTGGACACCGACCACCCGTGGAGACCACTCGATCACAGCGAAGTTCGCCGACACGGCGCGTGCCGTCGGTTCCGCTTCGGCAGCGCTGATCGTGAACGTTTCGCAGGCCGATGCTCAGTCCAGTACGACGCTGGCGCCGATCTCGGGCGCGCAGGTCGGCAAGTCGACCAATCTCAAAGCGACTGTGTCCGCGTCGGGCACCGGTGGAACGGTCACGTTCAAGGTCGGCGGAACGGTGCTCGCTTCGGTGCCGGTGGCAGGCAACGGTGAAGCGACCTATGCCTGGGTTCCGACGGTCGCCGGTGCACAGACGGTGGAAGCCGTATTCGCCGGTCGATCCGGTGTCACCGGGTCGAGTACCACCGCGAATGTGACAGTCGCCGAACAACCCGCCGGAACAACAAGCTCCACAACAGATCTCAGCGTAGTAGCGGGCCAGGTCGGCGTTGCCCAGACGATCTCCGCTCAAATCAGCCCCGCCAATGCGGGTGGCACAGTCACCTTCAAGGACGGCGAGACCGTCATCGGCACGGCCACGGTCGATTCATCCGGAAAGGCCAGCCTTTCGTGGAAGCCCGCAACTCAAGGGCAGCGAGTCGTCGCGGCGGAGTACTCGGGCGCCGGCACGGTGACGGCATCGTCCGATCAGGTCTCCGTCCAGATCGCCGCACCCGTCGACGGTGAAGAACCAGGCAACGGCACCGGTTCGCTCGGCAGCCTCGGCAACATCTTCGGCTCCTAGCCGCCGACACCTGGTGATGCCCCGCCCGCGTTCGGCGGCGGGGCATCACCCATTTCGCTCACTTCTCGAGAAGGAAAAGCTATGTCTGTAGGTTCTGCACGCCGTGCAGTTGCAGGTTTGAGTGTGTTTGCTGTTGCTGCGGGTTTCGCGGTGGTTGCGGGTGTCGGGGTTGCTGGTGCGGCTCCGGTGACGGCGGAGTTCAATTCCGACGGGTACAAGGTGACTCGGACGATCAGTAACGGGACGCCGTCCGAGGGTGATGTGATCACGTCGAAGACGGTGTTCAAGCGAACTGCCGCGGTTCACAATCTGTATGCGGTGCGCGATTTTCATCCGGCGTGTATGACGTATGTCGATGGTTCGGCGACGGTGAACGGTAGTGCGTTCCGTGTCAACGAGGTGGCTACTGATTCTGTTCGTTTGAGTGCGGGTGCTACGGAATGGCCGATGTGGGGTGGTGACGTCAAGACGTTCGAATTCCAGTATCGCGTCGGTGCGGATTGTGCTCGTGGTACTGATTTGTCGACGACGGTGCATTTCGACGGGACGGTGTTCGTTGACGACACGACAAATGGTCGTGGTCCGTCGATCAACGTTCAGAAGAACGTCTCGACGACGACGCTGTCACCGACCAGTGGCGTGAAGTTGGGACAACTTGTTCCGCTGAGCGCGACGGTGACCGGTGGTGCCGACGGTGATTCGGTGGAGTTCTTCGACGGTGCCACCAAGATCGGTGCGGGCGCGCTCGCCAATGGTGTTGCAACGCTTGCCTGGACACCGGCTGACGTCCGAACCCACAGCGTGACGGCCAAGTATCTCGGTAATGCAAAGGTGGCGTCTTCCACGTCGTCAGCTGTCGACGTCGTAGTGTCCGAAGCGGACAAGAGCACTGCAACCGCGATCACCGGTCCCGCAAGTGCAGTTGCAGGTGAGTCCGTGACCGTCGAGGCTACGGTGTCGCCCACTCCGGCGGGTGGCACGGTGCAGTTCAAGGACGGTGCAACCGACCTCGGCGGCGCCGTTCCCGTCGATGCCAACGGCAAGGCCTCGCTGACGAATTCCTATGCAGTCGGAGCGCATTCGATCGTGGCGGTGTACTCCGGTTCCGGTGTCTACCAGACTTCGACGTCGGCGCCACATGCGCTGACAGTCGCTCCGGTGGTGGTCGAGGAGAACACAACGACCACCCTCGTCGGCCCGTCGACCGCTTCGACCGGAGAGACATTGTCGTTCACTGCCTCGGTCTCGACCGGTGTTGCAGGTGGCACCGTGCAGTTCAAGGAAAGTGGCAGGGATCTGGGCTCCCCGATTCCCGTGGACGCCACAGGTAAGGCGAAAACCACGCCGATCTTCACCGTGGCGGGTGAGTACAGCATCACCGCAGTGTTCTCGGGTTCGGGTAACTACCTGGGCTCGACATCGAACGCCCAGACCGTGAACGTCAAGGCGCCGGCTCCCACCGACCAGCAGACCCAGACGGTCTTGACCGTTCCGGCGGATGCAAAAACCGGTACGGCAGTTGGTCTGTCCGTAACCGTCACGCCGACGCCGGTTGGCGGCACAGTGCAGTTCAAGGACGGCTCGGGCAATCTCGGCTCACCGGTGCCGGTCGTCGAGGGCAAGGCGTCGATCATGCACGAGTTCGCGAGCGTCGGTACGCACGACATCACGGCCGTCTACTCGGGTGCAACAGGATTCCTCACCTCTACCTCGGCTGCTCAGTCGGTTTCGGTCACGGCTCCGGCCGCGGAGGATCAGGAAACGTCCATCACCGTGAGCGCTCCGGCGTCAGCGGTCAAGGGCGCGAAGGTCGATCTTGTTGCGGCAGTGGTACCTACGCTCAGCGCAGGAACGGTCCAGTTCATGGACGGAACCACCCCGATCGGTGGACCGGTTGCGGTGGTGAACGGTAAGGCCACGCTCTCGCACACCTTCACTGAACTCGGAGATCGCCGAATCACCGCGGTGTTCAGTGGAACTGACGGCTATCTCGGTTCCGAGACCCAGGCCGCAGTCACCGTCAAGGTAACGGCAGCGTCCGACGGCGGCGATCCCGGCAACGGCGGCAGTTCGACCGGTTCACTGGGAAGCCTGGAAAACATCTTCGGGTCCTAGCCCGACGCCTGCACACGGACGCCCCGCCGCGGAGAACACCTCCGCGGCGGGGCGTTTCCCGTCTGTGAGTTCAGGGATTCGGCGCTACGACGTGCCAGGGCACGGTCAGGATGCAGTCACGAAGACGTCGCCGCGCGGGCTGCACGGGAATTCCTTGCGCACGAAGAATTTCCAATGCGGCAGCCCAACGATGGCGAGGTCCGAACGAGGCGTGCGGCGCGGCGGTGGCCCAGGCTCGATCGGCCGCGCTGAGCAACGCGTGGATCGGCTCACCGGGAACGTTGCGGTGGATGAGAGCCTTCGGGAGACGTTCCGCGATGTCGGAAGGGCGCTCGATGTCGAAGGGATCCCAGGCCAGTGTCAGGGTCAATGGACGATCAGCGTCGAGAAGCACCCAGGCGCAACGTCTCCCGAGTTCGTCGCAGGTTCCGTCGAGTAGCAGCCCGCCCGGTGCGAGACCGGACTGAATGTGTGCCCACGCAGAGTCCACAGCCTCCTCCGGGTACTGCCGGAGCACGTTGAAGGCGCGTACGAAGACGGGTGTGAGACCGGCAAGTTCGAATCCACCACGGGCGAAGCTGACACCGTCACGACTCTCGACCACGCGGGCGGGGTCGATCTCGAGCCCGATGACGCGTCGATCCCGCCGGACAGCGGTGAGGCGGCTTGCCATCTCGAAGGTGGTGTCCGGCCTCGCCCCGTACCCGAGGTCGACGATCAACGGATCGGTCGCGTTGTTCAGGGCGTGCGCGATAGTGCGGTTGTGCACGATCCACCGGTCACTACGTCGCAGTCTGTTGATTCCCGTCGTGCCACGGGTGATGACCCCCTCGATCTTCGGGGGTGGAGCTTTCTTCACGGCGGGTTCAGCGTGCAGCGAGCCAGGTCGCGGTGACCTGGGCTTCGGTGCGGAACAGATCTACGAGGTTGATGAGCATCAGTTGCTCCAACTTCGCGCCGATGAACGGTATGAAGACCTTGGCCTCGGACGTGGTTCGCAGCGTGGACCCGGTATCGGTCGCGAACAATTCCATGGTGCCGGACAAACTCCCCGGCCCGGCCGGGATGGACGCTTCGTACGTTCCGGTCACGGTGTCACCGAAGGCGCCGTACGACTCCTTACGAGTGATGACAAGATCCTTCTTCATCACCGTCTGAGCGATGTCGGGCAAATCCGTGCGCGGAAGAATGTGGTGGAGCACGAGATCGATTCCGGAATCGGTGACCTCGAAATGTTCCACATGGTTCTCGGAATGCTTGCGCATCTCCTCGACACGGGCCTCCCAGTACGAGCGGTCCGCCAGCGCCGCATAGACCTGCTCGGGGGAGTGCTGATAGCGGGCGGAGTAGTCGATGCGGCGAGCCATGATCGGAAAGAATACCGGTTACACGCTGTGACAAGCCAAATCGGCTGTATCCACAACTGCCGCCGCCCGCAGGGTTTTACTTCGTGATCCACTCCCGGGTGAAGTCCTGTTCGGCCTGGATGAGCCGGACAACCTCGTCGACAATCGCACTTTCGATCTTTCCGCCGAGGAACGGGATCTTGACCTCGACCTCACCGTCGATCTCGAGAGTGGCGGAGTTCTCGTCACCTGTCAGCACCTGCGTGCCCTCGACACGGGCGGGAACGCCGTCGACGTGGGCGGAGAAGGTGCCGGTGGCCTTGCCGTCCTTGAAAGGCGCCATCGTTTCACTGCGCTTGATGACGATGTCGCCGTTGACGACTTTCGACACCATGCTGGGGAGGTGCTCTGCGGCAATGATCTGCGACATCGTGACCGCGACGGTCTCGTCGCGAACGGTCAGCTCTTCGATCGTTGCGCCGGGACCACCGACAGCGACGATTCGGTCGCGCCAGTACTGCTCGGAGGTCACCGCCTCATGGACCTTCTCGGCGGGGACTGTGTACTTCGACGAATGCTCGATGCGACGGCTCACGATTGTGGAGGCTACCGTTTATCGATGTGTGGGACGTAACCATTGGCAGACGCGTCGTGGAATCAGGCGCTTTCGTGTCCGAGAACGTTGACTTGTCGGGATTGACGACGCTCCGAATCGGGGGACCGGCGCGGCTGCTCGCCGAATGTCCGACGACGCAGTCGTTGATCGACGTCGTGACGCTGCTCGATCGCGAGCAGATCCCGACGCTGATTCTCGCCGGCGGATCCAATCTCGTGATCTCCGACTCGGGATTCGACGGAGTTGTCGTTCGTGTGGCCAACACCACCGTGAGCCTCGACACGGACCGCGTCGTCGCCGAAGCGGGCGCGGTGTGGGACGAAGTAGTCGGTCAATCGGTCGCCGCGGAACTGGGTGGCCTCGAGTGCCTGTCCGGGATTCCGGGCTCGACCGGTGCGACGCCGGTGCAGAATGTCGGCGCGTACGGCGTCGAGGTGGGCTCGCGGCTCCGGCAGGTTCAATTGCTCGACCGACGCAGTGGCGAAGTGTCGTGGGTCGAACCGTCGAAACTCGACTTGGGTTACCGGTCGAGCGTCCTCAAGCATTCGGACGCAGCACTGGTTCTCGCCGTCGAATTCGACGCGTCGACCGACGGATTGAGCGCCCCGCTCGCGTACCGCGAACTGTTCACCGCACTGGGGGCAGAAGAAGGCGAGCGGTTACCTGCGTCGCAGGTCCGCGAGGCAGTTCTGGGACTTCGGACAGGCAAGGCGATGGTCCTTGATCCGTACGATCACGACACCTGGAGCGCGGGTTCCTTCTTCACCAACCCCGTGGTGCCCGACGACAAGCTGCCTGCCGTGCTCGAAGCAATCGCCGAACAGCTCGGCGGCGTCACCGTGCCGCAGTTCCCCGGCAGTGGTGGAACCAAGCTCTCGGCCGGATGGTTGATCGAACGGGCCGGATTCTCGAAGGGTTATCCCGGCGAAGATGCACCGGCCAGGCTGTCGACCAAACACACCTTGGCGTTGACCAACAGAGGGTCGGCAACGAGCGCGGATGTGGTCTCGCTCGCGCGGACAGTGCGCGACGGCGTCGAAGCCGCGTTCGGTGTCCACCTGGAACCGGAACCGGTAACTGTGGGCTGCACCATCTGATTCCTGACGGAGCCCGCAGGTAGCCTGTTGAAGTGCATGAGCTGGGTGGTAGGAGAAGTCGTTCGCGTCTTGTTGCGTTGGTAGCTGTATTGCTCGCTGTGATGGTGGCCGTCGTCGGCTGCACGATCGGTGGCAAGGACGGACAGGGCGGCGCGGCGGCCGCCGAGCCAGCACCGGTGGCGACCGTGGTGTCGACGCCGGCGCCCGGCACCAAAGATGTCAGCCCGGTCGCCCCCGTCTCGGTAGCCGTGACCCAGGGAACGCTGTCCGACGTCAGCCTCAGCAATGCGGCCGGTAAAGCCGTTGCAGGACAATTGTCGCCTGACAAGACATCGTTCACCGTCAGTGAGGCACTCGGCTACGGCACCACGTATTCGTGGTCAGGCTCGGCAACCGGAACCGACGGTAAATCCGTGCCAGTCCAAGGGAGCTTTACGACGGTTGCCCCGGAGTCGACCACCGGCGCCACCCTCAACATCGCCGACGGCCAAGAAGTTGGTATCGCGGCACCGATCACGTTGCAGTTCGACAACTCCGTCGTCGACAAGGCGGCCGTCGAGAAGGCGCTTGTCGTGACCACCGTGCCGCCCACCGCCGGATCGTGGGCTTGGCTGGCCGACGACAACGGCGGATCGCGGGCCCATTGGCGTCCGGCCGATTACTGGGTGCCGGGCACGACTGTCCATCTGGACGCCAAGCTCTACGGCTTGAACTACGGCGGTGGCGCCTTCGGCGACCAGGATCTCACGCTCGACTTCACGATCGGTCGTAGCCAGATCGTGAAGGCGAATGCGCCCAGCCACCGCATGCAGGTGGTGCGCGACGGTCAGACGATCATGGACATTCCCGTCAGCTACGGCGAGGGAAACGAACCTCGCAACGTCACGCGCAGCGGCATTCACATGGTGACGGAGAAGTACGAAGACTTCATGATGTCCAATCCGCCGTTCTACGAGAACGTGCGTGAGCGGTGGGCGGTGCGCATCTCCAACAACGGCGAATTCATCCACGCCAATCCTGAGACCACCGGGGTGCAGGGCTCGTCGAACGTCACGAACGGTTGCATCAACCTGTCGACATCCGACGCGCAGGAATACTTCGGAACCGCCCTCTACGGTGACCCCGTAGAGGTGACCGGCACGTCGATCGACCTGTCTCCTGCGGACGGCGACATCTACGACTGGGCAATCGATCTGCCGACCTGGAAGTCGATGTCGGCACTGCCGTAACTCTGTACTGCGGTAAATCCGTGGATGAGGGAACCGTCCGGGCTCTGCTTGCGTCTGTACAGGTAAGTGCTGTCGGCTCGGGGGAGTCCGACGGGGGTTTTCGACTTCAGGGGGACAGCGGTGGGCATTCCATTTCTGGAAGACGTGCTGGGAAGAATCTCCGATGCGACGCAGGCCGTGCCTCCCGGCGTGGCGGCATTGCCAGTTGTCGGCACTCCCATCGCGAGCGCAATCGCTACATCTGCTCTGGTGCAATCCATAACCGACGACCGCGGCGCGTTCGACGACGAGATGGCTGCTGCGACCGTCGACGCCGATGTGGAGCGCGCACGAGCCTGGGGTGAGCGCGATGCCCTCACCGCCCAGACGTCGTCGCTCGAGTACAGCGAACACGCAATCGTGGACGACGATCCGTTCGATGCGATGTCGCACTCCGAAATCTTCGACCACGTCAACGAGATGAATCCGGCAACCCTGAATGCGATCGGTGAGGCTTGGAAGGCCATTGCAGGCCGGGTCGAAGCCGGCATCGGGAAGTTCCAGAACGACGTGAACGGTGCGATCACCGAAGGCTGGCAGGGGCGCGGCGGCTCGGCTGCGCTGGAAGCAGTGCTGGCCTACTCGGCTGATGCGGGTGAGCTGAAGGTGCGGGTCGATCTGATCTCGAACAAGATCGAGGAGGCGAAGATCGCACTCGACGAGGCAAAACGCTCGATTCCGGCACCCGACGGCGCCTCGACGGTCGAGAGGTTTCTCAGCATGGTTCCCGGGGCTACATGGAAGCAGGCCCAATACGAAGCGGAAGAAGCCGAACGTCAAGCGCGCCAGGTGATGAAGGACGTGTATCTGCCGTCCATGAAGCGTGCGGACGATCAGGTGCCGATCCTCCCGGCCGCATTCAATCCGGTCACCGGCGGTGGAGGGGCTGGAAGTGGCGGGGCTGGAAGTGGCGGTGCATTCGGTGGTGGTGGTGCCGACGGCGGGAACTTTTCGGGTCCAGGAAACGGGCTCGGCACGCCATCTACATCGGGTGGCGGAGTCGGTGGGGGAGCGGACGGTGGAAACTCCGGCGGTGCAAACCCGGCCGGAGACGGTTCCGGTCAGAATCCATCCGGCACCGATTCCGGAAATGGTGACAACCGTAGCGGCGTTGATGCCCAAGGGAATCCGAACGTCGATGCAGTTCGATCCGGAACCGATTCCGACCCGGCCGGGACCACGGCGGCACATGCCGGCCCACTGCCGGCCGGTGCAGCGCCAGGTGGCCTGGCAGGTGCAACTCCGAATGGCGCTCAGCTTGGTTCCGGAACGCCGTCAGGCCTGGTAGGTAGCGGTTCGGGTGGTGGTCCTGCTGGTGGAATCGGTACCGGAGGCTTCGGGCCAGGCGGAACCGGAGTCGGAGCCCTCGGCCCTGGCGGCACCGGTGGCCTCGCCGGTGGCGGGCGTGGGGGCGTCAACGGAACTGGCGGTACCTCGGCGACGGGCGCGCAGAGCGGTCGGGGCGCGATGGGTGGCGTCGGCGGCATGGCACCGGGACGAGGGCAAGGGCAAGACGAAGACAACGTTCACGACACCCCCGGCTACCTCGTCACCGTCGAGAACGGCAATGCCCTGGTCGGCGACCTACCGATGGTCTCCCCGGCGGTGCTGGGCGAATGACCACCATGCAGTGGCAGTTCACCGGCCTCGAATTCCAGATTCTCTGGGAAGCGGTCGGACGTGACCGACTCCCGTACCCGCTGCGGTTTCGTCCGACGGCCGAAACCATGAACGAGCTGACAGAAGAGCGACGTCGAGCGGGAGCACACCTGGCTTGGTTGCTCGACGATCGGCTGCATCACGTTCTCGGTGCTCTTGCGAATCCTGATGCTCGCGTGGAGGTTTCCGGTTTTCACGGGCAGAACATGAGTACGGTGACGCGATTGCACGGCGTTGTTGCCGGCGACCTGGGGGTGCTCCTGACTCAACTGCCCGGCAGGACTGTCGACTGTGGCTCCGACGTGGTTTTCACCGTGGTACGCCCATCGGCAATTCCACGGATGCTCGTCGATCACCTGCCGACCTCCCCCGCTGGATCGGAGCGTGGTGTGAGCATCGAAAGGCCGAAAACTTCCGGTAGAGCGAGCTTTCTGAGCAGTGCTGCCGGTGCGCGCGGGAGCGAGGAAGTGAGCAGATTCTTCGGCCGAGAGCGGACCTCGATAGGTGAAGTCACCACATACCCGGGAGGAGCGCTGGACAGCAGACCGACAGACGACGGAATAACGTTCCACTGGTACGACTATGCCGGAGATGGTCGGTACATCGTCACCGCTGGTGAAACCGTAAGTGCCCGTAGCGCTTCCACGGAAATGACGGAGGCCGAGATTGCACGCAATCTCGGCCTCGTCCTGCACCGGGTGATTCGCACTGGTTAGTCAGAACGATTCGAACTAGCTGGTGGTGCGGTGGAACCGACCGGGGCTTGCCTGATCCCTCGGCTTGACGATGATCTGATCGAGGTTCACATGTGACGGCCGCGACGCGACAAAACCGATGATCTCGGCGATGTCCTGCGCCACCAACGGTGTGATTCCCTCGTACACCTTGTCGGCCTTGTCCTGATCGCCCTCGAACCGGACGAGTGAGAACTCCGTCTCGACGGCTCCCGGCGCGATTTCGGTCAGTCGAACGGGCTTACCCAACAGTTCACCACGCAATGTCCGATGAAGGACGGCTTGAGCGTGCTTGGCGGTGGTGTAGCCCGAGCCGTTGTCGTATGCCTCCAGCGCGGCCACCGAGGTGATGGTCACGACCAGACCGTCACCCGAATCGATCAGCTTGGGCAGCAGTGCCTTCGTCACACGCAACGTGCCCAGAACATTGGTCTCCCACATCCACCGCCAGTCGTCCAGATCCGCGTCCAGGACTGTTGCCAGACCCTTTGCACCACCCGCGTTGTTGACCAACACGTCGACACGGGGGACCACGGCCGCGAACGCGTCGACGGAATCCTCGTCGGTGACGTCGAGTTCGAGAGCGGTACCACCGATTTCCTCGGCGATCTTCTCGAGACGATCGACGCGGCGAGCACCGATCACGACGTGGAATCCCTGAGCTGCCAGGGTGCGGGCGGTGGCCTCACCGATTCCGGAGCTGGCTCCGGTGACTACGGCGATGCGGGCATCGGAAGAAATGGTCATGATGCAATCGTAGGGCTAGTCGGCGGCATACTCTGCTTCCCGTTCGATGGATTCGATGTGACGACGCGGTACTTGTATCCGGCCGGGTGTGTAGGTGACGGCGCGCAGCGCGCCGCTGTACCGGAAGGGACCATGGCGTCGTCGTACCTCCCACGACACAGGTCCCCTGGCGTCGACACCGACCGAGATACCGGTCCACGGCGCCATTCCCACCAGTTGTACTTGCCCGAGCAGCTGGCCCGCGTGAATGCCGTCGACGCTGACGTGGAGATCCCAACGCAACCGCGGTACCACCGTCACCGACAGCTCGATGCGTTCGGTGCCGAGCGCCAGCGGTCCGGCGTCGACAACGGAGTAGGAACCGAACGCGTTGTACCCGAGATGCAGATGCCCGTCCTCGACGTAGAGAAGGTACCCACCCTGCGGATCGCCATGGGCGACAAGGACACCGGCGTCACCTTCGCGGTAACCGTCGAGTTCGACCGTGATGTCGAAGTCGCGGAACCCGATCAGCTTGGATGAGCGGTAGCGCTCCAGCGGGGGCGTTCCGGCAAGTAGTCGCACCGGGCGTGAGAGTGCTCCTTCCTCCGGACGGCGAACCGCGCCGACGGTATTGCCGAGTAGAGGAAACACGGTGTTCGCCCACGCCGAGTGGTCCCAGGCCTCGGCGAGTTCGCGAACCTTGTCGGGAAACCGTGATGCCAGGTCGTCGAGCTCGGTCGGGTCGGTGCGGACGTCGAACAACTGCCAGTGCGGTTTGTCGATGTCTGCCGGGGTGAGAGCCAGCAGTTTCCAGCCGTCCTTGTAGTAGCCACGGTTGCCGGTCATCTCGGTGTACTGCTCGGTGTGAGTGCTCGGAGCGGCAGACGAACGCAGAACGGACGCGGAAGACACCCCGTCGAACTCTTTCACCGGGAGCCCGTTTCGCACACTGGGTGCGTCGATTCCGGCCAGTTCGAGCAGCGTAGGGGTCAGGTCGGTGACGTACGCGAACTGGTCGCGAATCCCGTTGTCGTCTGCTCCGGGTTTCAGTCCAGCGGGCCAGGACAGGAGAAAAGGAACACGGATCCCGCCGGCAAAGGATTGCCCTTTGTAGAACCGGAACGGGGTGTTGGACGTCTGTCCCCATCCACGTGGATAGTGGACGCCCAATTCAGGTCCGCCGATGAGGGATTCGTCGTGGGGGACATCGCCCACCCAGTCCGGATCCTGAATATGCGCGAACTGTGCGAAGTAGCTTCGGGTCCCGTCCGAACCGCCCTCGGCGGTGCCGCCGTTGTCGGAGGTGAAGACGATGATCGTGTTGTCGAGCTCGCCGAGTTCGTCCAGGGTGTCGACGATGCGTCCGACGCTCTGATCGATCGAGTCGACCATCGCCGCGTACACCTCCATGTAGCGGGCGAACCTGGACTGCACTTCCGGCGTGAGTGATTCCCATTCGGGGACGTCGAAGCCGGGTTCGGAGTTTCGCGGTGCTTGTTGCGTACCTTCCGGAAAGAGGCCTTGCACGAGCTGAGAGGCGAACCGCGACTCGCGGATTCGATCCCACCCTTCGTCGTAGCGGCCGCGGTACTTTTCCTGGTCGGCAGGCTTGGCCTGCAACGGTCCGTGCATGGCGACGTGTGCGAAGTAGAGGAAGAACGGCTTGTCCTGATCGTGGGCGCGGAGGTCCTTGATGTACCCGACCGCTTTGTCGGTCAGATCGTCGGTGAGGTAGTACCCCTCGGGGTACTCGTCCACGTCGACCACAGAATTGTCGGAGATCAGTTGATTGGGATAGTAGAAGGAGTTGAGGCCTTCGAGTGAGCCGTAGTAGCGATCGAAACCGCGCTGCGTCGGCCAGGAGTCACGACTTCGTCCCGGGGCCAGGTTGGCGTCGCGTACGAGGTGCCACTTGCCGACGGCATAGGTCGCATAGCCCGCGCCGCGGAGGATTTCGGGGAGTGTCTGGACGTCGTCGGCCAATTCCAGACGCAGTCCGGGGTAGCCCGGATCGGCGTTGGCGACAAAACCGTACCCGGCGCGGTGCGGATTCAGGCCGGTGAGAAGAGCTGCGCGCGACGGCGAGCAGAGGGGCGTCGTGTGATAGTTGGTCATCCGAAAGCCCTGCGCGGCAAGGCGGTCGAGGGTGGGAGTCTCGATCTCGGAGCCGAACGGCCCGATGTCGCTGTACCCCATGTCGTCGATCAGAACCACGATGATGTTGGGTGATCCGGGAATCGGGGGCGTGGAGGTGGGCCACGACGGGGTCGAATCGGCTGCGGTGCGGCCGATTCGACCCTCGAAGCCTTCGTATCCGCGGGCGTGCGGAGGAGGGGCGGAATCCGGTGAAGTCATGGGAGAGTCGAGGCGCCTTCGATGATCGAGTATTCGGAAGCGTCGCCGGCGATGCTGCGGCTTCGTTCCCCGTGGATGTTGACCGGGATGTCGCCGGCAAGGGTGATGCGCTCCAGACGCCGGTACTGATCGTCGTAGTCGGCGATCGCGTAGTGCTGGGTGGCGCGGTTGTCCCAGATCGCGACGTCACCCGCTTCCCAGTTCCACCGCGTCGTGTACTCGAGCTTGATGGCGTGATCCTGCAAGAGCTTGAATACACCGTTCGACTGTTCGGTGCTCAACCCGACGAAGTTCTTGACAAAATGTCCGAGGACGAGCGTGCGTTCTCCGGTTTCGGGGTGGACCCGCACCACCGGGTGTTCCGTCTCGAAGTACGTGGACTGGAACTCCTCGCGGTAGGCGGCCGTGCGATCTTCGGTGAGCCGCTCGGCGCTGGTTGCCGCATAGTCGTAGACGTTCGTGTGGCGAGCCCAGAGGTTCTCCGCGAGCGCCTTGAGCGGATCCGGCAGTCCGTTGTAGGCGGCTACCCCTGACGCCCACGTCGTGGAACCGCCGTATTCGGGTAGCTGCACCGCGCGCAGGATCGAAGCCTTGGGGATGCGGTCGACGAAGGTGACGTCGGTGTGCCAGCTGTTGGCCTTGCCCAGGTCCGAGTCGATGGGCAGAACTTTTGCGCCGTGCGACTTCACGGTGGGGTGGGCAGTGGTCGGGGTACCCAGCAGTTGGGCGAACTCGTACTGCGAATCGTTGTCGAGGTGGTCTTGCCCGCGAAAGAAGATCACCTTGTGTTCGAGAAGTGCTTGCCGGATGAGGGAAATCGTCGCCGGGTCGAGATGCCCGCCGAGAGTGATTCCGTCGATTCGGGCGCCGATATGCGCGCCGAGGGTGGTGACAGTGCCGCGAGCGGCGTCAACGGCCGCTCCGTTCGTTGATGCCGAATTCGTGAGGGTCGGCTTGGCGAAAGCTGTAGACATGGTGCACCTTTCGTGGGGAGTGTGCCCACCCAAACACGCGAGATTTCGCCCCGACAGGGTTGCGTTCAGTGTGATCGTTACCGCACCTGATTTGTGAATCTCGGTGAAGCTGCTACTTTTGGAGCCATGTCGACCGACCAGCCTGCCGCTTTGCGGGTCACCTATGTGACCGCTGCGCTTGGTTCGCGTCTGCCTCTGGCGCGAGAGCTGTGTTGTCGCCGCCGTTCTTTCTGCAGCTAATTTCTGCGCCTTTTCTGTCTATTTCTTCGTGTGACCAGTGGAAACGCTGATTTCTCGGTCGACAGAGATATGCGCCTTCTCCTCCTTCTGCAAGGGACAGCCATGTCGACACCCACAATCTCCGCCATTCCGAACATCCGATCGCGAACCGCGCTCTCGGGAACCCGGACCCGTACCCAGATAGTTGCGCCCGAACTACGCATCGCCGACGGCCCGTCCGCGACTGTGTTGCGCATTGCTCGATCCCGTGGGCCGCTCTCACGTGACACTGCGGCAAAGGCATCAGGACTGAGCATCGCCACCGTGAACCGGCAGGTCACGAGCCTGCTGGACCTCGGGATCCTGCGCGAACGCGCGGACCTGACGGCCTCCGGAGCAATCGGGCGTCCGCGAGTTCCGTTCGAGGTCAACCACGAGCCTTATCTGACAGTCGGCATCCACATCGGTGCCGTCGTCACCAGCATCATCGCCAGCGACATTCGTGGAAAGGTGCTCGGCGCCGTCGAGATTCCGACGCCTGCCACCAATTCTGCTGTCGCGCTTGCCACCATTGCGCGCTCGGCCAAATCCTTTGCCTCGCGGTGGCACAAGCGTCGTCCGCTCGCCGTCGGCGTGGCCATCGGCGGTCGCGTCGATTCAGCGACCGGAGTCGTCGATCACCCGCGTCTGGGATGGAAGGGCGCCAAGGTCGGGTCCATCATCGGAGCCGGCTTGGATCTCCCTGTATCGGTAGCCGCCCACGTCGAGGCGATGGCTGCGTCGGAACTTCTGCTCAGCACCGATCGTGCCGAAGCCCCGACGCCGGGCACTACCGGCTTGTACTTCTACGCTCGTGAAACTGCCGGCATCGCAATCACTTTCGAAGGGCGAGTACACACGCCGTCCAGCGGACCCGGTTCGATCGCGCACCTCCCCACCGGTTCGTCCGCACGGTGCACCTGCGGAGCCGTGGGTTGCCTTGAAGCGACGATCAGTGACCGCGCCGTAGTCGCGCAGGCTTTGTCTTCGGGCGCCGTGATCCAGGGCAGCGAGCGTGTCACGATCGCGGACGTCTACCGGGCCGCGTCGTCGGGTTCCATTCCGGCACACGAGCTTCTGGTTGATCGAGCACGCGTCCTCGGCCGGACAGTGGCGATGCTGCGTGACCTGTTCAACCCGGATCGGGTGATTCTGGGTGGTCAGGCATTCACCGACTATCCGGCCGGGGTGCCCCATGTCGCCGAGGCCTTCTCGACGGCATCCTCCTTGGAGCGTAAGGACATTCGAATTACCGGTTTCGGCAATCGGGTTCAGGAATACGCTTCCACGGTCGTGTCACTGAGCTCGCTGTTCGCCGATCCGGCGGCGGCCATGCGGCGTGCGTCGGCCGTCTGACTGCGAAGAGGGCAGTCAGAGTTCCGGTCGATCGAGCACCCGCAACCACGAACCGTCGGGCTGGCGGCGCGCCACCTGTGTGCGTCCGCCGGTTCCGTCGGAAGGTTTGGTCGAGGTCATGGCGAGGTCGTCGCTGATCACCGTTGGTAGGGCTTCCTCGACGGTGAATCTCGGTGCAGCTGCCAGCATCTGAGAGATCACCTCGCGGATGGCTTGGCGGCCCACGGTGAGTGATCCGGGCGGGAAGGCCATCACCGCATCCTCCTCGTAGAGTGCGGCGACGGCGTCTGCGTCACCAGCGTTGGCGAACTGCACAAAAAGCTTCGCGATGTCTTCCGGGGTTCCGGCCTTCTGAACGTCATCTGTTGTTGTCATGCTTCCATCGTTCTACCGCACCGGTGATAAGTCCAAGATCTAGTTTGTCTCGCAGCTAGAATCAACAGTTATGGAACTTCGGCAGCTCGAATACTTTGTCACGGTAGTGGAGGAAGCCAACTTCACTCGCGCCGCCGAGCGGCTTCACGTAGCCCAACCGGGTGTGAGTGCGCAGGTCAAACGGCTGGAACGTGAGTTGGGGCAGGAATTGCTCGATCGTAGTGGTCGAACCGTTCGTCTGACCGACGCCGGGCGAGCTGTCCTCCCGCACGCCTACGCTGCACTCGCTTCCGTTCAGAGCACCCGCGACGCTGTCGATGCCCTGAACGGACTTGTTCGCGGTTCCGTTTCGGTCGGGATGGTTACCGCCTGCGCTTCCGCCGACCTCACAGATCTGCTCAGTCGGTTGCACAACAAACACCCCGGACTGGACATCTCGCTGGCCGAGGACGATTCGCGCAGTCTGCTTGCCGGAGTGTTGGACGGAACCTTCGACATAGCCGTCATCGGGGTGGCGGGAGAGTTGCCGGAAGGGCTCGAATCGAGGGTGATCACCGACGAACGACTGGTGGCCGGAGTGGCAACGGATCATCCGCTGGCCGAGGTGTCGTCTCTACCGTTTGCCGAGCTCGCCACGCGATCGGTCATCTGTCTGCCGGAGGGAACCGGTATCAGGACGTGTCTGAACTTCGCATGCGCCGCGGCCGGCACCACGCCGACGGTTGCGCTCGAGGCAAGCAACCTCGGCATCATCGTTTCATTGGCCGCGCAGGGGCTGGGAATGGCCGTGCTTCCCGAGTCGGCAGTGGGGGAGTTGCATCGGATCGATCTCGAACCGGAGGCGCGATCTCGGCTGGAATTGGTCTGGCGTTCGTCGGGCGGCAAGAATCCTGCGGCCTCCGCTCTCATCGATCTTGCGAGAGCTGTTCCCGCCGAGTGAGTTCGGCCTGCGCCCGATCCAATCCGCCGTGCTCGAGAGCAGCCAACCTCGACCTGTCCTTCCAGACGATGGTGCCGCGCCGGCGGACGATGACCGACATCGTTCCACCGAGATGCTCGAGCGCTCCTGGCACGTTTCGACGCTCGGCAGGTATCGGAACAGGAAGTATGTGTGCGTCGGCGATGGGTGCGGTCCCGTCGATGTCGACGCTCCACTTCCGGCTGTAACCCCGAAGCGTCCAGCGATCGTCGGACACCGTCGTCTCCACCTGTGACGTCAGTGGATTACCCAGCCGCAATACCGTTCCGTCCGGTAGCGCGGCAACGACGGCGGTGACTTCGGTGCGCAGAGGTCCGGCGCTGACCTGTCCGCCGGCAAACGCCACGCAGGCTCGAGGATCGGTGAACCCCTGTGCCTGTCCCCACCACCAGGATTCCGGAAATCCTCCCTTTCCCCAGTTCTTCTCGCCGTACACCTGCGCTCCGGTGAGATCCCAGCTCTGCCCGTCGATGACGGCGCTTCCCTCGACCCGGCCGCCGAGCAGCCACGGATGCCAGTACTGATTGAGTGCGGGAATTGATTGGAAGTAACTCGATCCCCCGAAGCGGCGGTGCGGCCAGAATCGCTGACTACTGATGCGCACGTCGAGATGACTGTCGCCGAAATCGACCTGGAGTCGATCGGCATTGCCGCGGAAAGCGTTGTCGGCGTAGGCCCCCAGGATACGGGGATCGGCCGATCCATTCGGATGCTCAGCAGTGCGGAGGAATCCGCCTGGGTGTGCCGCGAGACCGAGCGTCGACCAGCTGCCGCCGTCGGCCTTGTTGATTCCGGCGAGCGCGATCACCACCCGCCCGCTGTCTGGCATCGTGAATCGCCAGAAGTAACCCTCCATCGCAACGTCATGGGAGGCAAGCAGATTGCCGTACGGCAGGGTGGCACCCGAAGCGCGGTACGCGGGAAGCTTCACGGTCCCAGTACTGCCTGTGATGCGGTGACCTGAGCGACGAGGCGGCCCTCGTCGTCGCGGATCTCGGTCACCACCGCGACGGTGCTGCGCCCCGCGTGCAGTGGCCGGGCGGTGGCGGTGACCGTGCCCTTGCGCACGCCGCGAGTGAAGACGGTCGACGAACTGGTGGTGGACGTACTTGCGCCGGACGGCAGATTGAGGAATGCACAGACGGCGCCGACGCTGTCTGCCAGCGTCATCAAGGCGCCGCCGTGCATTCCGTTGCCGGCGGTGGTGCGGTGGCTGTCCCAATCCAGATGGCCGACAACCTGTTCGGGTGCCGCGCTGTCCAACTGAATTCCGGTGTGAACTGCAAAAGGCATGCTCGCGACAAGTTGTTCGAGGTCCATGCCTACCGATGTTAACGAGCCGCCGAAACCTCCGTCGGGACTTCGGTTTATCGAGGGCGGTGACTCACAGGGGCAGGGCGGTTTCCGACAGCCCTTCCGGCGCGTTGCGACGACGGAACCACTCGGTGCCGAATGCCGCGGCGAGCTGCTCCGTCGGCATTTCGAGGAACGGGCCGAAATCGCCGACCTGCGTTGCGTGCGCGTACATGGCCGCGCGCTTGGACGAGATCACCGAACTGACGTCGACCGCGGTGGTGAGTTGGTCAGCCGGAAGCCCGAACGATTCGATGTCCGGCGGCTGCGCCTCCTCGGTCCACTCGGGGTTGGCCTGCATCAGCATCTTCATGTGATCGCGGTTGGTGGACGCCTCGTAGACGAACGGCGTGCCCGCGAGTTCTGCAGCACGAACGCCGACGTGGTGGACCTGGATGTGATCCGGGTGGCCGTATCCGCCGTTGGGGTCGTAGATGGTCAGGACATCGGCGTTCTCTTCACGAAGAACCTCGGCCAGACGCTCGGCGGCCTTCTCGACGTCGACGTTGCAGAACGCTTCCGGATTCTCGTTCTCGGGCGTACCCACCATCCCCGAATCCGGGTAGTGCAGGGACACGACGCGACTGGCACCCAACGCGTCGGTGGACGCCTCGAGCTCACGGCTGCGGCGCTGAGCCAACGTCTCGTATTCGTCCAACAGTCCGTCGGGGAATTCACCGAGAGCACCGTCGGTAGCGGTGACGACTACGACGCGGTGACCTGCGTCGGCGGCCATTCTCATCACGCCGCCCGTAGTGAAAACTTCGTCATCGGGATGGGCGTGGAAACACACCAGGACACTCATTCGCGCAATCGTAAGGCAAGTTACCGACAGGTCAACCCGAGCGCACAGTGAAAACGATTTGTCGAGTCGGCCTCGGCTCTGTGAACCTTGTTCAGTGCACGAGAAGCTGACATGAGCGAATCCACCAACAAAGGCCTGCTGAGCGCCTACCGCGAGATCTTTGCCGCCCCCGGATCGGTCGCCTTCTCGGCCGCCGGATTTGTCGCAAGGCTGCCGATCGCCATGATCGGTATCGGAATCGTGACGATGATCTCGCAACTTCGTGGTGACTACGCGCTCGCCGGCGCGCTCGCCGCGGTTTTTGCGCTCTCGTCGGCGATCATCGCGCCCGCGGTCTCGCGTGCGGTCGACCGCTTCGGACAGCGAGCGGTCCTGCCGATTGCCGCAGCCGTGAGCGTCACCGCGATCGGGGCGCTCCTGCTCGCAGTCCGGATGGAAGCTCCCGACTGGCTGCTGTTCGTTCTGGTCGTCCCCGGCGGCGCCACTCCGACGATCGGCGCGATGATTCGCGCCAGGTGGGTGGCGATCTATGTCGGAAAACCTCAGCTGCGCACCGCCTTCGCCTTCGAATCGGTGGTGGACGAGCTCTGCTTCGTGGCGGGCCCGGTCATATCGGTAGGTCTGAGCATCGGGCTCTTCCCCGAGGCTGGACCACTGGCAGGGTTGATCCTGCTGGTCACCGGAACCCTGCTGCTGGTCATACAGCGCGGAACCGAACCGAAGGTGCATCCGCGTCGACCCGGCCGCGGACGATCGGTTCTCGGTAACCACGTGATGTGGATCGTCATCGTGATCATGGTGATGCTCGGAACGATCTTCGGCGTCATCGACGTCGGCGCCATCGCGTTCACCAAGGAACAGAATTCGCCGGGGTCGGCGACGCTGGTCCTCGCGCTGTTCGCCGGCGGTTCGGGAATCGCGGGACTGATCTTCGGGTCGATGCACCCGGCGCGATCGCTGCGCGGGCAGTTGATGATCGCGTCCTCGGCGGTCGCCGTTCTCAGCGTCCCGCTTCTGTTGGTCGGAAACGTGGCCGCACTTGCGGGTGCCTACGTGCTGGCGGGCGCGACCATCGCACCGACGCTCATCATCGCGACAGCCCTGGTCGAACAGATCGTCCCACCGGAAAAGCTCACCGAGGGAATGACCCTGACGGTTACCGGCCTCGGCGTCGGCGTGGCGCTCGGGTCTGCGCTGGCCGGACAGCTGATCGATCGCTACGGCGTCCCGTCGGCCTACATGCTCGCCGTCGGCGCCGCAGTCGCAGCCTCTATCGTGACGGCATGTCTATTCGTGAAGCCGTCAGCGTCGACGGCACGTCCATCGTCTATCGAGTAACCGGAAATTCGGCGGGGACCCCGCTGGTGTTGCTGCACGGCTGGGCTCAGTCCTCGCAGTGCTGGGGCGAGCAGGTCCTCGCGGACCTGGCCGCGGACTATCGGCTGATCGCCGTCGATCTGCGCGGCCACGGTTACTCAGATGCGCCCGAATCCGGATACGACGATTCCGCGAACTGGGCCGGCGACGTCGCGGCTGTTCTTGCGGCCGAAGGCGTCACCGAGAACGCGATCCTGCTCGGCTGGTCGTACGGCGGTCTGGTGATCTGCGATTACCTGGCAGCGCACGGCACCGGCGCGGTGGCGGGCGCGGTTCTGGTCGGGGCGATCACCAGCATCGGGCGCGGCGAAAAAGGTGGCAAGGTCGGCTCGGCGATGCGTAGCGCAGTTCCCGGCGCGATGTCCGAAGATCCCCGCGAGGCGATCCGTGCACTCGGCGCTTTCGGCAATGCTCTCACCGGCCCACCCGAGGGCAAGGGTGCAGCGTCGCAGGCCTTGTTCGGGTACAGCCTCTCGACGCGTCCGCGGGTGCGCGCAGCACTGTTCAACCGTGCTGTCGGTCACGACGAGTTGCTTCGCAACCTGGACATCCCGGTCCTCGTTCTGCACGGAACCGACGACTCCGTCGTCGACGTGAGCGCAGGTAAGCACGCCGAGGAACTGATTCCCAAGTCCCAGGCGTCGTACTGGGAAGGCTGCAATCACGGCCCGTTCGTGGAGGATCCGACACGATTCGTGTCCGAAGTGCGAACCTTCATCTCGAGCCTCGGTTAGAGTTCGCGCCCGGTGAGGGGGCAGTATGGAGTCGTGACGCCCATGCACATTTCGCGCCCTCGCCGGGTGGCCGTTCTCTCGGTCCACACCTCGCCATTGGCGCAACCCGGCACCGGTGACGCGGGTGGGATGAACGTCTACGTTCTGCAATCCGCCATTCAGCTCGCCAAACGTGGCGTCGAGGTGGAGATATTCACCCGCGCGACGTCCTCGGCCGACGCACCCGTGGTGGACGCCGCTCCCGGAGTGCGGGTTCGGAACATTGCTGCTGGTCCCTTCGAAGGGCTGGACAAGGCGGATCTGCCGACTCAACTGTGTGCCTTCGTCGCAGGAGTTCTGCGGGAGGAAGCGCGCCACGAGCCCGGGTACTACAGCCTGATTCACTCGCACTACTGGTTGTCCGGTCAGGTCGGCTGGCTGGCCCGCGACCGCTGGGGCGTGCCCCTCGTACACACCGCCCACACCCTCGCGGCGGTGAAGAATCTTTCGCTTGCCGAGGGAGACACCCCGGAGCCGGCAGCACGTCAGATCGGCGAGCAGCAAGTAGTCGCCGAGTCCGATCGCCTGGTCGCCAACACCACCGACGAAGCCAAGGCGCTGCACGAGTTGTACGGCGCAGACCCCACGCGTATCGACGTCGTGGCTCCCGGCGCCGATCTCACCCGCTACCGACCGGGCGATCGCGATTCCGCCCGCGCGTCGTTGGGGTTGGACCCGGGCGAGATCGTCGTGACTTTCGTCGGCCGGATCCAACCTCTGAAAGCACCGGACGTTCTGCTGCGTGCTGCCGCCGAAGTGATCAGCCGTCGCCCCGAGTTGCCGTTGCGCATCCTCGTCGTCGGCGGGCCGTCGGGAACTGGCCTCGCGCGGCCGGACGTGCTGATCGAACTTGCACGATCACTCGGCATCAGCGCGCAGGTGACATTCTTGCCGCCGCAGGCACCGGAGCGTCTCGCCGATGTCTACCGTGCCTCGGATCTGGTTGCGGTGCCGAGCTATTCGGAGTCCTTCGGATTGGTCGCCATCGAAGCTCAAGCCTGCGGAACTCCCGTGATCGCCGCCGACGTCGGCGGACTGGGAGTAGCCGTACGCAACGGTGAGACCGGCCTGCTGGTTCAAGGACACCGCACCGAAGATTGGGCCGGCGCCCTCGAATCCTTGGTGACAGCACCGACGCGCTTGGCCGAACTCGCCGCGCAGGCACCGCGCCACGCCGAAAATTTCTCGTGGGAACACACCGCGGACGGTTTGCTCGAGAGCTATCGCAAAGCCGCAGTCAACTACAACAACGGAACCGGTCCCAGCGACTTCTCGCCCCGCCGTGCGCGGGGTCTGTGGCGTCTGCGCCGGACCGGGGGAGTGCGTACATGAGCAGCATTTCGGACACCATCGAGCAGGCCCTCACCGAGCGCGAACTCGACTTCACCAGAAAAGACGACGCGCATTTCATCGTCGAACTTCCCGGTGAACACAAACTCAAGACGTCGACTCTGCTCACCGTCGGCAATCACGGTGTGCGGGTCGAGGCCTTCGTGTGCCGCAAGGTGGACGAGAACTTCGAAGGCGTCTACAAATTCCTGCTCAAGCGCAACCGTCGTCTGTACGGGGTGGCGTACACACTCGACAAGGTCGGGGACATCTACCTCGTCGGCAAGATCGCAGAGCATGCCGTGACCGGCGATGAACTCGACCGAGTGCTCGGTCAGGTTCTCGAAGCCGCCGACGGCGATTTCAACGTCATCCTCGAACTCGGCTTCTCCTCGTCCATCAAGCGTGAGTGGGCGTGGCGGGTGTCGCGAGGTGAGTCGCTGGCGAATCTCGAACCGTTCAAGCACCTCATCGAGGAAGAGCCCGCGCAGAGCTGATCGAGCGGGGTGAGACACATCGCGGATGTGTCACGTAAAGTGGCCTTTACTTGTGACTGTCGTCACGGAATAATACTGTTCCCGTGAGTCACAGTAAGTTGGTCACACCACCCCGCCGCGCAACTTTTCGAGGAGCACAGTGAGCTTCAAGAGTCCGTTCCCCGACGTTGAAATCCCCAACCTCAGCGTCTACGACTTCCTGTTCGGAAACACCGACCCCGCAGACCTCGACAAGACGGCCTTCGTCGAGGGCAGTTCGGGCGCAGTCACCACATACGCTTCGCTGATCGCACAGATCAACGGCGTTGCAGGCGCTCTCGCAGCGCGCGGACTCGCCGTCGGCGACGTGGTCGGGCTGCATTCGCCCAACGTCCCGGCCTTCGGTTCCGTCTTCCACGGCATCCTTCGTGCCGGTGGCGTCGCGACCACGATCAACGCGCTCTACACCGCCGAGGACATCGCCAAGCAGCTCACCGATTCCAAGGCAAAGTTCCTCTTCACCGTCTCGCCGCTCCTGCCGCAGGCAAAGGCCGCTGCTGACCTGGTCGGTATCCCGGCTGAGAACGTCTTCGTGCTCGACGGGGCCGAAGGCCACCTCTCGCTGCGTGATCTGCTCGGCGAGGGTGCAGCGGCGCCCGAGGTCTCCTTCGATCCGGCCACCCAACTCGCGGTGCTGCCGTACTCGTCTGGCACCACCGGCCGACCCAAGGGGGTCATGCTCACTCATCGCAACCTCGTGGCCAACGTCTGCCAGATCATTCCGCGGATGGGCATCGAGACCGACGACAAGATTCTCGCGGTCCTGCCGTTCTTCCACATCTACGGCATGACTGTCCTGCTCAACGCTGCGCTCTATCGCCGCGCGAGCCTCATCACGATGCCGAAGTTCGATCTCGTCGAGTTCCTGCGGATCGTCGCCGAGCAGAAGTCGACGTACATCTTCGTCGCACCGCCCGTTGCCGTCGCGCTGGCCAAGCATCCGCTCGTCGATCAGTACGACCTCTCGAGCGTGCACACCATCTTCTCCGGTGCGGCCCCGCTCGACGCGGCGCTCGGCAAGGCCGTCGCCGACCGGTTGAACTGCCACGTCCGCCAGGGCTACGGCATGTCCGAGATGAGCCCGGTCTCGCACGCGATCCCGTTCGACCGCGACGACATCGCGCTCGACACCTGCGGTCCGACCATCGCCAACATGGAATGCAAGCTCGTCGACCCCGGAACGGGCGAAGAGGTCGCGTACCCGGCTCTCGGCTCGGACGGCGTCAGCGAGCCCGGCGAACTGTGGTGCAAGGGCCCGAACATCATGCTCGGCTACCTCGGCAACGACCAGGCCACCAAGGACACCCTCGACGACGACGGTTACCTGCACACCGGTGACATCGCGACCGTCGACGGCGACGGCGTCGTCAAGATCGTCGACCGCCTCAAGGAACTGATCAAGTACAAGGGCTACCAGGTTCCCCCGGCGGAACTCGAGGCCTTGCTGCTGACCCATCCGCAGATCGCCGACGCCGCAGTGATCGGTGTGCTCGACGCCGAGGGCGAAGAGGTCCCGAAGGCATTCGTCGTGCTCCAGGACGGCGCCGAGTTGACCGAAGCCGACGTGATCACCTTCGTCGCCGAGCGCGTCTCGCCGCACAAGAAGGTCCGCCAGGTTTCGTTCATCAGCACCGTGCCGAAATCCGCGGCCGGAAAGATCCTCCGCAAGGATCTGCGAACTGCGGAAGTTGCCCCGAGCTGATTTCCGGACAGGGTTGATCAAGAAGGGTTCCGGTACTCGTGCCAGGATGAACGCCATGAGTATCGGAACCCTGGTCCTGCTCCGCCACGGCGAGAGCGAATGGAATGCACTCAATCTGTTCACCGGCTGGGTGGACGTACACCTGACAGACAAGGGCATGGCCGAGGGCAAGCGCGCCGGCGAACTGCTCGCCGAGCACAACCTGTTGCCCGACGTTCTCTACACGTCTCTGCTGCGCCGCGCGATCAGCACAGCCAACCTCGCGCTCGACGCCGCCGATCGCCACTGGATCCCGGTAGTGCGCGACTGGCGTCTCAACGAGCGTCACTACGGCGCTCTGCAGGGCAAGAACAAGGCGCAGACCAAGGAAGAGTACGGAAACGAGCAGTTCATGCTCTGGCGTCGTAGCTACGACACCCCGCCGCCCGCCATCGAAGCCGGCAGCGAGTACAGCCAGGACACCGATCCCCGGTACGCGAACCTCGACGAGGTTCCCTTGACCGAGTGCCTGCTCGACGTCGTCAAGCGTCTGATCCCGTACTGGGAGGACACCATCTCCCAGGAGCTGCTCGCCGGTCGGAACGTGCTGGTCACCGCGCACGGCAACTCGCTGCGTGCGTTGGTCAAGCACCTCGACGGCATCTCGGACGAGGACATCGCGGGCCTGAACATCCCGACCGGAATCCCGCTGCGTTACGACCTCGACGAGAACCTGAAGCCGCTCAATCCCGGCGGCACCTACCTGGATCCGGAGGCCGCAGCTGCCGGCGCCGCCGCGGTGGCGAATCAGGGCGGAAAGTAGCAACCCGATGATGTGCGTCGAGGCCCCCCGAACAGTGATTTCGGGGGGCCTCGGCCAACAGCAGATGAACGACGAACCAACGCCGTCCACCTGGCGGATTACACGGGTGGGAACGTCCGAACCCGCCGTAACCGACTCTTCGCGCGAACGTACGATTGCGCCGTGAGTGTCGTGATTGCAGTGCTGCTGGTCGTGGTCGCCGGCTTGGTCGGCTACCTCGTCGGCGGGGTGCTGGTCCCCAGGCTGTCGTCGCGCCAGAGTCAGCGCTCGGACGAACAGACCGGGCTCACGATGTCCCAGGTTCTCGACCTCATCGTGTTGGCTTCGGAAAGCGGTATCGCCGTCGTCGACGGTTTTCACGACGTCGTGCTCTTCAATCCTCGCGCCGAGGAACTCGGTCTCGTCAAGAATCGTCTGGTCGACGAGCGAGCTTGGCGGGCTGCTCAGGAAGTTCTGCGGACGGGTCAACCCGTCGAGGTCGATCTGACGGCGCAGACCGCTCAGCGGGGCCGCGACAAGATCGCGGTACGTGGCACGGCCCGGTTGCTCAGCAAGGACGATCGCAACTTCGTGGTCCTGTTCGCCGACGACGATTCCGAGCAGGTCCGCATGGAGGCGACCCGACGCGATTTCGTCGCGAACGTCAGCCACGAACTCAAGACGCCGGTCGGTGCGATGAGCCTGCTCGCGGAGGCGCTGCTCGAGTCCGCTGACGACCCGGAATCGGTGCGCCACTTCGGCGAACGGGTGCTCGGTGAGTCGATTCGTCTGGGCAAGATGGTCACCGAGTTGATCGCACTCTCGCGTCTGCAAGGTGCCGAGAAGCTGCCGGATCTCGACGTGGTCGACGTCGACACCGTGGTGTCCGAAGCACTGTCGAGGTCGAATCTGTCGGCCGAGGCCGCCGGGATCACGGTCACCACCGACCATCCGAGTGGGCTGGAAGTACTCGGGGATCAGACTCTCCTCGTCACGGCATTGTCCAACCTCATCGAGAACGCTATTGCATACTCGCCCAAGGGTTCTCCGGTTTCCGTCAGTCGGTCGGTACGCGGCGACAATGTCGCGATCGCAGTCACCGACCGAGGAGAAGGCATCGCGAAAGCGGACCAGGAGCGAGTGTTCGAGAGATTCTTCCGCGTGGACAAGGCGCGGTCACGGCAGACCGGTGGAACCGGTCTGGGGCTGGCGATTGTCAAACACGTCGCGGCCAATCACAACGGCTCCATCGAACTGTGGAGCAAACCGGGTACAGGGTCTACCTTCACGTTGCAGATACCGGCACACGTGGAGTCGGACGACGACATCGACTCTGACGACGCGGGAACCGCCGGTTCCACGCGGATCGGCAGACGAGAACAAGGCAGTAGAGAAAACGGCATGGAGGCCAAACGATGACGAGTGTGCTGATCGTGGAGGACGAGGAGTCCTTGGCGGACCCGCTGGCGTTCCTGCTCCGCAAGGAAGGCTTCGAGACCACCATCGTCAACGACGGACCGTCGGCGTTGGCGGAATTCGATCGCTCCGGAGCGGACATCGTCCTGCTCGACCTCATGCTGCCCGGCATGAGTGGCACGGACGTCTGCAAGGCGCTGCGGTCGCGCTCCGGCGTCCCCGTCATCATGGTGACGGCGCGTGACAGTGAGATCGACAAGGTCGTCGGACTGGAACTCGGTGCGGACGACTATGTGACCAAACCGTATTCGGCGCGTGAGCTGATCGCTCGCATCCGTGCGGTGCTGCGCCGCGGGGTGGAGAACGAGGCGGACCTCGCCTCCGACAACGGGGTGCTCGAGGCCGGACCGGTACGGATGGACGTCGAGCGCCACGTCGTGCAGGTCGCGGGTAACCCGGTGACGTTGCCGCTCAAGGAGTTCGACCTCCTCGAGTACCTGCTCCGCAACTCCGGTCGGGTGCTGACCCGCGGACAGTTGATCGACCGCGTCTGGGGCGCCGACTACGTCGGTGACACCAAAACCCTTGACGTACACGTGAAGCGGTTGCGTTCGAAGATCGAATCGGATCCGGCCAAGCCGGAACATCTGGTCACGGTCCGTGGATTGGGTTACAAGCTCGAAGCGTGATCGAACCTCGTCGAGAAGAAATGTCGAGAAGAATTCAGCCGCTCACACGATCGTGTGAGCGGCTGAATTCTTTTTGTTCAGGCGGAGTCAGCCCTGAGCTTTGTTCTGAGCGATCGTGGTCGCCGGATGGACTGCGATGAGGCCGAGGCCCGCGCGACGTCTGCAGAGGCGAGCCAGCTCGTCGTACGCGCGCTTTCCGAGAAGCTCCGTCAACTCGGGCCCGTAGGACTGCCAGACCTGCCGCTCCCCGACATGAGCGTCGGGGGAGCCGGAGCAGTACCAGGCGAGGTCGTCGCCGCCCTCACCCCAGCCGCGGCGGTCGTACTCGGTGATCGTGGTCTTGAGGATCTGGACGCCGTCCGGCCGGTCGACCCAGTCCTGGGTGCGGCGGATCGGTAGCTGCCAGCACACGTCCGGCTTCACCTCGAGCGGCTCGATGCCCTTCTTGAGCGCCATGGAATGCAGAGCGCAGCCCTCGCCTCCGGCAAAACCCGGCCGGTTGAGGAAGATGCACGCTCCTTTGTAGCGGCGGGTGCGCAGCGCGGGCTCGTCCTCGAGGTCGTCTTCTTCGACGTAGCCCTTCTTGCCGAGACCCTTTTCCATGAACTGCCAGTCTTCGGCTGTGAGCATTTTCACTGACGCATCGAGCTTGTCCTGATCTTCCTGATCGGAGAGGAAAGCGCCGTGCGAGCAGCAACCGTCGTCCGGGCGGTCTCCGATGATGCCCTGACACGCCGGCGTGCCGAACACGCAGGTCCAATGCGAGAGCAACCACGTCATATCAGCGGAAATGAGGTGTTCGGAGTTATCCGGATCGACAAATTCGACCCATTCGCGCGGGAAATCGAGATCGACCTCGGGGCTCGGAGTCATCTTGTGGGACCGGTCTGGGTTACCTGCTGTCACAAGGGCCGACCGTAGACCCAGTAACGTGGCGATGTGCGACTAGGGGTACTCGACGTCGGAAGCAATACCGTCCATCTATTGGTTGTGGACGCCCATCGGGGCGGCCACCCAACACCCATGAGCTCGACCAAGTCCACGTTGAGGCTGGCAGAGAACACCGACGACCGCGGCGATATCACCACGTCAGGAGCCGATCGGTTGGTCTCGACGGTTTCCGAATTCGCCGGTATCGCCAAGACGTCCGGGTGCGAGGAAATGATGGCTTTTGCCACTTCCGCGGTCCGTGACGCCAACAATTCCGAAGCCGTACTCGCCCGCGTCCGCGCCGAGACCGGAGTCAACCTCGAGGTTCTGTCCGGGGTCGACGAAGCCCGCTTGACCTTTCTGGCCGTGCGCCGCTGGTACGGCTGGAGCGCCGGACGCATCCTGAACCTGGACATCGGCGGCGGCTCGCTCGAACTCACCGCAGGTGGTGACGAGGATCCGGACGTCGCCTTCTCACTGCAACTCGGTGCCGGACGGTTGACGCGCGACTGGCTACAGGCCGATCCGCCGGGCAAGCGCCGGGTCGCTGTGTTGCGCGACTGGCTGGACGCGGAGTTGGTCGGACCAGCCAAGGAACTGCGCGCCGCCGGCGACTGGGACCGCACGGTCGGGACTTCGAAGACCTTCCGATCGTTGGCTCGGCTCACCGGCGCGGCCCCTTCTGCCGCAGGCCCCCGGGCAAAACGGACCCTGACTTCCAGCGGACTCAGGCAACTCATAGCCTTCATATCCAGGATGACGGCAGCGGACCGTGCAGAATTGGAAGGAGTGAGCTCGGATCGGTCACAGCAGATTGTGGCCGGCGCGCTCATCGCAGAGGCAACCATGCGGGCGCTCGGAGTGGACGAACTGGAAATTTGTCCCTGGGCACTGCGTGAGGGTCTGATTCTGCGAAAGCTCGACACAGAAATGGGCGGTGAATTGGTGGTGAGTGCTTGATGACCGAGGACAGTCAGCAGATTTCCGTAGCGGAACTGCTCAAGCGGAACGGTCAGAGCGTCGAATCCCGAGGTGGACGACGCCGGCGCGGCGTAGCCGGTGGCATCTCCGTCGCCGAACTGACGGGTGAGATCCCGATCGTTCGCCAGTCGGGATCGCGCGCGGCCGCCGAGCCCGAGTCCGACGAACCAGCAGCCCAGCCTGAAGCCGCTGCGCCGGAAACCGCTGCGCCGGAGAACTCTGCACCTTCAGCGCCGGCCGAGGCTGTCGCGGAAACCGCCAAGTCAGTCGAACCGGCACCGAAGGTTCCCGCCGATCGCACCGCAGCCTTCGCCGTCTCGTTCGACGACGACGATGACGATGACGAGCCGCAGGCACCCAAGGGTGAGTCGAAGCCGGTTGCTGCGCCGCCGGTCACCACTCCGAAGCCGACTTCCACACGTTCGCCGGGACAGACCTCGAAGTCCTCGCCCGGGCAGTGGGTGAGCCGGGCACCGCTCAACTCCTCGTCACCGACGCAGGTAACGCAGGAACCAGCCCTGCTGTCGGGTCAGACCCTGGCGGGCGACCTGATGCGTCAGGAGCGCGCCGCAACGCAGTCGCCGTCGTTGCGTCCGCCGATCCTGCCGCCGCGTGTCCCCACTCCCGTCGCCAAGGCACCTGCACAGACCGCTCCCGCTCCGGCCGCGCCGGAAGAGAGCACCGAACTGATCGACAAGATTGCAGACGCGGATGCCGGCGAGGCCGAATCCACCGCCGTGGTCGATCTGGTCAAGGCGCCGGCTGTCGATGACGGTGCAAAAAAGACCAGTGCCGCCGCGGAGTCCGATGTCGAAGCCGAACCGGCAGCGGAAGAGGCAGGCGAGCGTAACTCGATCCGTGAATGGGCAGTGCTTGCCGGTCAGGTGGTTGTTGCACTGATCGTCGGCGGCGCGATGTTCAAGGGCTTCGAGAAGCTGTGGGACATGCTGCCATGGGTGGCGTTGGTGCTCGCGCTGATCGTGATC
The DNA here is from genome assembly GCF_048573875.1 of Rhodococcus sp. SB1D. Lineage (NCBI taxonomy): Bacteria > Bacillati > Actinomycetota > Actinomycetes > Mycobacteriales > Nocardiaceae > Rhodococcus > Rhodococcus sp. SB1D. The sequence continues at coordinate 200,425 of NZ_JBMAIQ010000006.1, read as the reverse complement.
GTCGGCTTGGTTGCCGTCGTGCGGGTTCTGCGCAAGACAGACGACATCACGAGTTTCGTGATCGCGGTGGTCGTCGGCATGATCGTGACGCTCGGTCCACTGGCGTTCTTGTTGACCTCGGGTTGATCGGACGATGATCGGGGGATCGCAGCGCATGGTTCGTCGGCCGATAGCCGTCGGCCTGTCGACGGCTTCGGTATATCCGGAGAACACGGAAGCAGCATTTCGCTACGCCGCTGATCTCGGATACGACGGCGTCGAACTGATGGTGTGGGCCGAATCCGTGAGTCAGGACATCGGTGCTGTTGCTGCCCTCGTTCGCAAGTACGCCATTCCGGTGCAGGCCGTGCATGCGCCGTGTCTGCTGATTTCGCAGCGCGTGTGGGGTTCCGATCCGGTCGAGAAGCTCGAGCGTTCGGTGCGCACCGCCGAAACCTTGGGAGCGACGACGGTGGTCGTCCACCCGCCGTTCCGGTGGCAGCGCAAGTACGCCGAAGGCTTCGCGGAACAGGTTGTCGAACTCGAATCGAAGAGCAGCGTCGTGGTGGCGGTGGAGAACATGTTCCCCATGCGCGCCGACAGCTTCTTCGGCGGCAAGGACAAGTCCGCGGAGCGTCTGCGTAAACGTGGCGGTCCAGGGGCAGCGTTGTCCGCGTTCAGTCCGTCGTACGACCCGACCGATTCCGATCATGCTCACTACACACTCGACCTGTCGCACACCGCAACGGCGGGCATGGATGCCCTGGAGTTGGCCTCCCGCATGGGCAAGGGGCTCGAGCACCTGCACCTGGCCGACGGTCGCGGGGCGTCGATGGACGAGCACCTGATTCCGGGGCATGGCTCACAGCCGTGCGCGGAGTTGTGTCAGCAATTGGCTGCGAGCGAATTCAGCGGCCAGGCAGTCATCGAGATCAACACGCAGAACGCGCGCACCCGGCGGGAGCGGTCGTCGATGCTGGCGCAGGCGCTCGCGTTTGCACGCGAGCACCTGGCACGCTCAGCGGTGGCCGGCAAGTAGCGCAGCTTCGAACTGCGCGCGCACCTTCTCGACGTGTGCGTCGAGGTCTTTGGTCTCCCAGCCTTCGGTCGAGATGGGATCGAGCACCGAGACATAGACCGGGCCTGGATGGGCGACAAGCGAATTGCGCCACATCCGTTCACCCGCGTTGTGAATCACCACGGGCACGATCGGCACACCGGCTTGGATCGCCAAGTGGAATCCACCCTTCTTGAAAGGGCCCAGACGTGGCGTCGGAGAACGGGTGCCCTCCGGAGCTATGACTATCGAGACACCATTCTTCAGCTTGTCTACTGCCGGTTGCAGTGCAGCCTTCGCCTTCGTGGTGTCGGTGCGGTCGATGTAGGCGACGTCGAGCAGTGCACCGACGGGCATGAACCGCGGATCGCTTGCCGCTTCCTTCTTCGCGACGCCGGTCACGTCACGCTTGATCACGGTGCCCAGGACCAACATGTCCAGGGAACTCTGATGGTTGAACATGAACACCGCCGGGCGGTGATCCCACACGTTGTGCTCGCCGTCGATCTCGACGTCGATGCCCAGCAGTGAGAGCGAGATGTCGGGGCCGTACGTGCCGACCAGGTTCGCACCCAGTTGACGGTTCCCGGTGACAATGCCTGCCGACGCACCGAGGGCGGCGGTGGCAGCAAGCGCGCCCATGGCCGTCGCCGTTCGGATCGTGGAGATCGGTGTTGCGCCTCGTTGCGGTTTACGCAGGCTGACCGAAGGCCAGTGATTGCGCAACGCGATCTTGGCCAGACCACGATCGGGATTCAACGCGACAGGTCGCCCGACGGCCTCGAGCATGAAGACGTCTTCGACACCGTTGGAGTACGCAAACGCGTTCTTCAGATCGGCGCCCATCTTCTCGGCATAGCCTGCAAGGGCATTGGCCTTGGCCGGCCCCCACAGTGCGGGCGAAGACAGTTCGCCGGTGAGCATGCCGTCGACGACTTCGGGCTCGGTGCACAGCACGTCTTCGATGTCGAGATCTTCGGCGACGTACTTGGCCTGGAACGGAGTCGCCGACGTAGCCATCACGATCGTGTGGCCGGCTCGCCGGTGTGCCGCCAGTAGCCCGCGGGCTTCCGGGTAGATCATCGCGGCGATTTCCTGCTTGAACAGCCGTCGCCCCCAGTCGTTCAGTTCCTCGACGGTACGGCCGCCCAAGGCTCGAACGCCGATGTCCATGAGTGCTCCGACGTCAGCACCGCGGAATTGGGTGTCGATCGCGGCACCGGTGGTGCGCAAGAGTTCGCCGACGCTGATATCCAAGCGTCGCAGGCGGTCTCGGTACACAACGCTGGCCGAGTACCCGCTGATCAAGGTGCCGTCGAGGTCGAAGGCGGCGATCGTTCCGGGCCCGGGCGGGGCGGCTTCGATGGCGGAGTGCAGACGCTCGAGTCCGGTCACAGTCCTACTTCCTCGTTCGCGGCGGGCGCTCGGTTTGCTTCTGGAATGGTCACTACCGCAGCGGCGTCCGGTACCGGCATCGCCACCTGATCGAGTCGTGCATGCGCGAGTGCGCGAAGGTGACGCAGGCGCTCGACCTGAACCTTGATCTCGGCAGCGAATGCCAGGCGCCGGGCCCGGACTCCGTCGTCGTCGACTTCGATCAAGTTACGGTTGCGCGCCAAATTCAGTGCGGTGGCGAATAATTCGCCGGAGACGGATTCGTTGCTGGCGATCTGCTGCCGCAGTCGACGCTGATGTGCGACGTCGATGCAGTTGCTGATGAACGACTTTTCGTCGAACGATGTCGAAATCGGCGCGAGCACAAGCTGATCGGCGACAACCTGGTACGCCTCGAGGAACGGTTGGAGCACGCGGTGCGCGAGGTACGGGCGAACCGTCTCGATCATGTGCTCGGTTCGTTTGTCGTCGGCCATGACGGTTTCCCACTCGGGGTCGATCAGCGTCAGCTCGGTCCGCATCTCCTGCTCGAACGTGTCCCGGTCACTGAAGAAGAACTCGAATTTCAACAAATCTCGGATGCGCTTGGCCTCTGCCCACCCGTCCCCGATGGGGTCCTCGAACCGCTCTTCGACGGCTGCCTGAAGTACGAGTTCGGTGATGGCACGCACGACAAGAAAGTGAATCGTGTTGTTGCGGTAGAAGGCAGCGACAAGATGCTGGTCCTTGCCGAGGTAGAAGACCTGCTCGCCGCCCCGATCGAAGCGCTCGAGCACCCCGGAATCGACGTGTGTCTGCAATGCCTTCTCGATGACACGCGGATCGGACAGTTCGACGTCGCCGGCGATCGGAAGATTTCGCGCGGTGATGTAGCCGAACAGCGGCGTGAGAATCGCGGTGAGTTCACGAACTGTCAACGCCCGGTCTTCGATTCCGAGGAACGCCAACATCGCCAGTGAAGACACGGTCACCGGGGTGACCTCGTTGATGCGGTGACACACCTCGATGCCGGCCTTCTGAATGGCGAGGCGCTGATCGGTTTCCTGGCTGAGTGCGTCCGCGAGTGAGAGCGGCCGGCCGATGGTCACGTGCGCGACACCGTTGCGTTTTCCCTGGGCGCGTACGTAACCCACCATCCAGCGCAGGCCTTCCGGTGTCTTCTCGGCGCCGAGCGCCTCGGCAGCCATGGCCCCGACCTCGTAGAGTTGGTCGTAGCTCAGCGCAACCGGGACGAGGTACACGTCGGACGCTCCGCTGACCTGAAATGCCTTGGTCAGGTAGGTCAGGAGACCGAAGCGCGGCGGGCGTAGTTTCCCGGTACGTCCGCGTCCACCTTCGATGTACCACTCCAGATTGAAGCGCTTGGTCAGCAGATAGCGCATGTACTCGTGCATCGACCACTTGTAGACCTCGTCGTTGCCGATGCTTCGACGAATGAAGACGGTGCCGCTGCGCTTGAGGATCGAGCCCATGGGCCAGAAACTGATGTTGAGGCCGCCCATGACGTGATTGAGCGGCAAGCCGTTCGCGATCAACGCCGGACGCAGGACGAGGGGATCGAGGTACGAACGGTGACTGGGGAGGAAGACCAGTGAGTGTTCCTTGTTCAGCTCACGGAGTTCCTCGAAGCGGCTCGTGTCCACGTCCAGCTTGTAGGCGCGAGCGAAGTAGCGGCCCAGGCGATCCCACACCGCGATGGCTTGGCGACTCTGGGTGGCAACCATTTCTTCGAGAGCTTCACGTGCGCGGCGATCGACTTCGGCGACGGCGATGTTCAACCGGTCGGCCAAAGCCATGACCTCGGTGGCGAATCGGCGGGTGTCGGTGATCTCGTCGACGACGAACCGTGACACCTTGTACTGGCCACCCAGTAGGCCCAATTCGGCGCGTTCGAGTGCCAGAGCGGCCTGCCGTCGGATGAACTCCGGTAGCGAACCGCCACCGCTCTTTTCGAGGCGACGCTCGAGATCGCTCAGTGGTGCGGGTTCACCTTCGATGACCTGGCACCGAGAGGGGTCGGTGCGCAGGGTTCTGCGTTGTGCACCGCGTCCGGGGTGGAGAGGATCGCGTGGTGCCAGCGCATCACGTAGTCGCACCGCGACGTTGTGCTTGGTATGGGTGTCCGGAATCCACACCACGCGAAGCGGTGCGAGCATCGGGTCGTCGGTCCGTGCCGCCAGTTCTGCCAGGGTCTTGTCGGTGATGTTGACGGTGACCGGCCGAGTTTCGGATGAGCTTGCCTTGTCGGCAAGCCACTTTCGCAGCACGCCGGCTTCGGCCTCTGTCATGGTTTCGGTGAGGTACACGCGCGGGTTAGTCGTGTTCTCGCTCATGACTCACGCACCTTCCGTTGTGACTCCGAGAGCGACGATCTCGTCCAGGCTCTCCTGCAAGCACTGCATCAGCAGCGCGGGCTTCGTGATCGCGGCGGTGTCGAGATTGATTCCGATACAGCACACCCCGACGTGGGAGACCAGTGTCGCCATCGCCGCGCAACCGGGCGCCGGGCCGAACGGGAACATCCGCTCGATCTTCGCTCCGGCGAGATAGACCGGTACCGGTACGCCGGCGACGTTGCTCGCCTGCAGGTCCAGTCCTGTCGACTGGGACAGATACCAGTTCGCGAGTAGATAGTTCGGCAGGCGAGCGAGGATCGGGGCGGCGACGTCGATAGCGTCCAACGCCGGTTCCTCACGCAGACTCAGAACGATCTCTCGCACCTGCCTGATGCGTTTGGCCGGATCCGTTTCGGCGACCGGGCCGTTGAAGCGAACGGCTGCAAACCGGTTGCCGCCGTTGGCATCCGCGCCCGTGCGCATGCTGATCGGCATACCCATCGGGATGCTCTCGACGGATTGTCCGAAGGCTTCGTGGTAGCGATGGAAGCCGCCGAGCAAAGCGGCGACGTACGCGTCGTTGAGTGAGCCGCCGGCAGCTTTTGCTCCGGCCTTGAGCTCGGGAACACCCACTTCGAGAGTTCCGAACCATCGTCCGAGACCACGATCGTGGAGCAGAGGGGAACCGGAACGAGCTGGGGGAGTGACGATCTTGCGGAGTGAATTGGCGTAACCGAGGACCTCGGAAGCTGTCGTGATCGGACTCGAGATCGCCGTGGTCGCAACATTGGTGGCACCACGGACCAGCTTGGCGATACGCGAGGGCGCACGCCGGATCTCGCTGACCACCTCCTCGCCGAAGGCGCCCACCGACGACAGATGCTCAGGAGCAGGCGGTGTGCGGTCGGGCTTGTTCGGAGTGGGGTCCGGGCGTCTGCTGTGCAGGAGCGTCATCATCTGGATGCCGCCCATGCCGTCGGTGATGGAGTGGTGAGTCTTGACCACGAACACGGCGCGACCGTCGTCGAGACCTTCGATGAGCAGCGCGCTCCACGGCGGTCGAGCCTTGTCGAAAGGTTCCGTCGCAAGGTGACGACACATGCGCAGTGCGTGATCGAAGTCCGCCGGTGCAGGTAAGCGGACGCGTCGTAGGTGGTAGCCGATGTCGAACTCGGGATCGACGGACCACACCGGATTGCCCAGCTGCATTGCCGGTTCCACTGCTCGCATACGAATACGCGGAACCACGTGCGATGCCCACTCGACTGCGTCGAGAAGTCGATCCCAGTCCGGGGCACGATCGAGTACCTCTACCGCAACGATCGGTGAGCGCAGTTGCGGCTGCGCCTCTTCCATCCGCCACATTCCAGTCTCGAAGTCGGACATCGTGCGGTTCGCCCCCCAGGCGACCGCGGAAAGGTCGACGTCGACCGCGCTAGGAGGAACAAATGGATTGCTGTTGGCCATACGTCAAGAACTCCCTCGGTCTGCGGATCCACCCCGCGCATCTCTGCTTCTAAGTGTGGACCCGCGACCGTGGGCGCGTCCCGGTTTCGGTGTCAGCCGACAGGTGTGACGTTCGTCAGTTAAGGGCTAATCGGACATGCCGGGAAGTTCAGTGCTCAAGAAGTGACGCCGACGGCTTTCAGGGCTATCTCGCGGTAGAGAACACTGACTTCGCGCGGAGTCTGCGGTCCGTCGAGTCGATACCAGAGGACGACGGACTGACACATTCCCAGTAGTGCACGGCCCGTTCCGGTGATGTCCGGGACCGTGAACTCACCGCTCTCGACGCCTGCCGTCAGTACGTCGACGAGTAGGTTCTCGAGCTTCTTTCGCTTGGCGGCGTAGCTCTTTCGTTCCGCGTCCTCGAGGTACCGCAGTTCGGAATCGAGGAAGGCTATGTCGGAGCGACTGGTCATGTGCAGAACACACGCCTCGACGAGATTGCCGAACTGTGCCGTCGGCGACGGTCCGGCAGCGTCGACCGCAGCGCTCGCGCGTGCGGTGACGTTCTCGATGCCCGGTTCCATCAGCGCGACGAGGATGCCCTGTTTGTTGCCGTGGTGGTAATACAGCGTCGGCACGGTGACGCCGGCACGTTTTGCGATGTCACGAACCGACGCTCCGTGGTAACCGAGTTCGTGGAACACCTCGAGTGCGGCGGTGAGCAGGGGAGTCAGCGTCAGTGGTTCCACGATGCGCCACTGTTCGTCGGGCTGAGCCTCCGACTGCAAATCCGTCATTCCGCCTGTTCGCTCCGTTCGGAAATTTCTGGTGGTGTGCGCAAAGAAGGTTCAACCCTAGCGCAAGGCGTGTCCTCCTTACCGATGCTCGGCCCCCATTGGATAGCATCACTATCCAGTAATGGGTCGAGCGAGTTGGACGGAGGAGCGGTGAAGGTTTCCGAACTGGCCGCACAGTCCGGCGTTGCACTGGCCACTATCAAGTACTACCTCCGTGAAGGTCTGCTGATGCCGGGTGAGCCGACCAGCGCAACGGGAGCGAGGTACGGCGAACAGCACGTCCGGCGACTCGCGTTGATCAGGGCCCTGGCCGGGGCGGGACTCGCGATTCCACGGATTCGCGCGGTGCTCGAACTGGTGGACACTGACGAACGATCCGAATTCGAGACTTTCGGCCGCGCAATCGCGCAACTACCCCCGTACGTCGAACCTGAACCGGATCCAGAGTTCCCCAGAGCTCGCAAGGTTCTGGAGTTTCTCGGTCAGGTTTTCGAGCCGAGGTACGTGGCGGTCGCGCACCTCGAGCGGGCACTGATCGGCCTCGAGGATGCCGGACTGAGTCTCTCGGACGCGCGCCTGCGCGCCTACGGCGACCACATCCGAGGGATTGCCGAAGTGGAAATCGAGCTGATGCCTACCAGTTCGACCGAGGACGGCATTCGCTATGCGGTCCTCGGAACCGCCATGTACGAACCCGTCCTGACAGCTTTGCGACGCCTGGCGCACCAAGATTTGGCCGCACGACATTTCCCGCAACACCGAGAAAGCACCGAACAGGAAAATCGATGAGCACCAGTCCCTTTCAAGATCTCAATCGCCTCACCTCGCTCGGCGACGGGCGATACACCGCAACGATCGATTCGATCTGGACCATCGGGCCGAAAGTGCACGGCGGCTCCATGATGGCTGTGTGCGCCGCTGCAGCGCGTCAATGTCTGCGAGACGGCGCAGGTGAGAACGACTCGCTTCTGAAGATGCAGCCACTCGCGGTGAGCGCCAACTATCTGTCGGCCCCAGATCCGGGTGAAGTCGAACTGGAGGTGATCGTCCGAAAGCAGGGACGCCAGGTCGCGTTATTAGACGTCGAGTTGAGCCAGGCGGGCCGCAGCGCTGTTCGCGCGGCGGTCACGCTCGGATTCCCCGATGACGGCGACCCCACCTTCGTCACGGCCTCGTCGATCGACGACATGTCACCGGAACCGCCGGAGAGTGCGGTGGCAGTCATCGGCGATCACCCGATGGCGCAGGTCGTGCATGTCGGTCAGGGTTGCGACATGCGAATCGACACCACCTCGGCGCACTTCCTGACCGGCAGCCAAGGCGAGGCCGAGGTCAGGATGTGGGTCCGTCCTCGACCCGAGGACGAAAACGACCTCGACACCGCTGTGCTGTTCGCGATCATGGCGGGTGACATCAGCGCGCCGGTGACGATGAACCGCGGCCTGTTCGGGTGGGCGCCGACCGTGCAGTTGACGACGTACCTGCGCCGACTGCCGACGCCGGGATGGCTTCGCGTGCGGGCGAGCTCGGATGTTCTGGGCAGCACGTGGTTCGAAGAGGATCATGCTGTTCTCGATTCGACGGGCGCAGTCGTCGTCCAGAGTCGTCAATTGGCGATGATGCCCCGCTAGGGTCGATCGCTGCGGTCGTGGCAGGCTGTTCGCCATGACAAGAATTGCGATTATCGGTGGCGGCAAGATCGGCGAGGCGCTGATCTCCGGGCTGTTGCAGGCCGGCCACGCCATCAAGGATCTGGTCGTCGCCGAGCAATATCAGCCTCGCGCAGACGAATTGATCGCCGAATACTCCATCCGCGTCAGCACGGTCGCCGATGCCGCCGAGGGTGCGGACGTCATCGTCATCGCGGTGAAGCCGAACGACGTCGAGTCAGCGCTCACGGCGTTGACGAAGGTCGATCTGGACGGCGACCTCGAACAATTGATCGTTTCCCTTGCGGCGGGAATCCCCACGGGATTCTTCGAAACGCGTCTGCCCGCAGGGTTCCCGGTCATCCGCGTCATGCCGAACACCCCCATGTTGGTCGGGGAGGGCGTGAGCGTGCTCTCGCCCGGACGGCACGTCAAGGCCGAGCATCTCGAGCTCGTACGCGGCATCCTCGGCAGCGTCGGCAAGGTGGTCACGGTTCCCGAATCGCAGATCGACGCGGTCACGGCTGTCTCCGGTTCCGGCCCGGCCTACTTCTTTCTGGTCGCCGAAGCGATGATCGACGCGGGAGTCGGTCTCGGCCTGACGCGCCCAGTCGCTACCGAATTGGTGGTGCAGACGATGGTCGGTTCCGCAGCGATGCTCGATCGCACCGGCGACAGCGCGACGGATCTTCGCGCCGCGGTGACGTCACCGGGCGGAACGACGGCTGCGGCACTGCGTCAGCTCGAAGCGGGCGGCCTGCGGACGGCGTTCTTCGATGCCTTGGATGCCGCCAAGTCGCGCTCGGCCGCGATGGGTGCAGCTGCGGATTAGTCGTCCGTTTAGCCACACCCGTCGCTTTAACCCCACCAGTACAGCTAAGCTCGACTTAGTACGTACGTGTCTGTTCCGCCGGAGGGGAAGCCGGCGGCGCGAGTCGTGCTGGAGGTATGTGGATTAATGGTGTCTGCAAACAAGCCGTCCATGGGTTCGTCCCACGACGGAAAGCCGGCAGTGGCCGGCACGCAATTCCTCACTGTTGCTGAGGTAGCAACTTTGATGAGGGTGTCGAAAATGACTGTGTACCGGTTGGTACACAGTGGCGAATTGCCCGCTGTACGAGTGGGCCGTTCGTTCCGTGTACATGCGAAGGCAGTGCACGATTACCTCGAAACCTCGTACTTCGATGCCGGCTGACCAGCCGGTTCGAAGAGGATGACCTCGGCGTGAGCCGAGTCGCGGGCACAGCGGTTGCTGTGCCGGAGGCTCGGTTTATGCCGAGTGACTCCACACCGGTACGATGAGTCACTGTCGTACCAGCAAGCTGGTGTCGTAAGGCGCTGAGCTAGTTAAAACGAGGGCCAGGCGCCAATTGCTTGGCGCAGGCGTACGTGACCGGCGTGCGCAGGAACGCTAGAGAAGAACGTGAGGGACACCCGCTATGGGTTCAGTGATCAAGAAGCGTCGCAAGCGCATGTCGAAGAAGAAGCACCGCAAGCTGCTTCGTCGTACCCGAGTACAGCGCAGGAAACTCGGTAAATAAGCAGTACCTGTTGATGCCCGCCACCCCTTCCGGGGTGGCGGGCATCAGCATATTCGGGGGAAGCGATGTGTGCCACGTCTCATTGGCTGGGCGATTTGTCTTGAATGGCCGAAATTTGGGTAGTCAGCGCGGGACCCCCTCTGCCCGTAAAGTGGGGGAAAATCGCGGGAGGGACGCTTCGGCAGAGCGCGTTTCTACTGGATATGGGGGTACTTGGTGGTTGAAGGTGACAACACTTCAGGGGGCACGACGCCTCGCGTCGTACTGGTGACCGGGGCGAGCAGATTTCTCGGCGGCTACCTGGTGACCAGGCTTGCGCAGAATCCGTCGATCGAGCGTGTCATCGCCGTCGACGCCGTCAGTCCGAGCAAGGACATGATGCGCAGAATGGGCCGCGCGGAATTCGTGCGAGCAGACATCCGCAATCCGCTGATCGGCAAAGTGATCCGAAACGCCGAGGTCGACACCGTCGTGCACGCGTCGACGCTTCAGAAAGCCCCCAAAGCCGGCAGCCGCGCCGCGATGAAGGACATGAACGTCATCGGCGCCATGCAACTGTTCGCGGTCTGTCAGAAAGCTCCGACGGTTCGCAAGGTGGTCCTGCGCTCGGCTTCGGTCGTCTACGGGTGCAGTGCCAAGGATCCCGCTCAGTTCACCGAAGAAATGAGTGCGCGCCGCCGGCCGCCGGGCGGATATGCCCGCGACAGCCTCGAGATCGAGGGATACCTCCGCGGAATGGGGCGTCGGCGCCCGGACATCTCGGTCGGGATTCTGCGGTTGGCGCCGTTGATCGGACCTCAGCTGACTGCAACCGTCGGGCACTACGTCACCGCCCCACTCGTGCCCACCATCGTCGGGCGCAACGCGCGCCTGCAATTGCTCCACGTCGAGGATGCCCTCGCGGCGCTGGAGAAGGCGACCATCGGACACGCTTCGGGTACGTACAACATCGCCGGCGACGGAGTGGTCATGATGTCGCAGGCGATCCGCCGGGCAGGCAGGGTGGAAGTTCCCATGCCGCTCGCTCTGTTCCGCAGCGTCGGGAGCGCGTTGGTGGGGTCGTCCATGAGGCTGTACACCGACGAGCAACTCGAGTACTTCCGGTTCGGCTGCGGACTCGACACCACTCGCATGCGCAGCGAGCTGGGGTTCGAGCCGCGATGGACCACCATGCAAGCACTCGACGATTTCATGCGTGCGATGCAGACGCGCCGGATCATCAAGTCCGAGTGGATCGATCGGGCGGAGAATGCGTTGACCACCATCCTCGGCGGTGACACCGCCGCGGCGGCAACAAGTGCAGACGTGATGCACATGCCGCTGTCGGGACGAAGTGCGGTGAAGGGGTGACTGACGTGGCGAAGGTAATTCCCCTGCGGCCCAGCGCAACTCACACCGGAAAGTCGGCAACTTCCCGTTCGCGTGAGTCCGTCACCGGTGCGGAGCGTGACATCCGTGAACAAAGTGAGCGCCGGCATCCGTCCGGAGTGTCCTCGGCGGCCGACCACGGCGGTGAGAGCACGTTCGTCGATTCGGCCAGGTCGGCGATCGTCGATCAGATCGCCTCGGCAGCAGAATTCTTCCGACGTCGGGTGTCCGGCGACTACGAGGTCGACGAGTTCGGATTCGACCCGCATTTCGCGGACAACGTGGTCATGCCGATGTTGCGCCCGTTGTTCGAGAAGTGGTTTCGCGTCGAGGTCAGTGGGATCGAGAACATTCCCCTCACCGGGGGAGCGCTTGTGGTCGCCAACCACGCCGGTGTGATCCCGATCGACGGACTGATGACGTCGGTTGCCGTGCACGATCACCATCCAGCGCATCGTCCACTGCGAATGTTGGCTGCGGACATGGCATTCGAGATGCCGGTGGTGGGTGGACTGGCGCGCAAAGCCGGTCATACGTTGGCCTGCAACCCCGACGCCGAGCGTCTGCTCAACGACGGTGAAGTCGCAGCCGTGTTCCCGGAAGGATTCAAGGGCATCGGGAAACCGTTCAGTGAGCGGTACAAGTTGCAGCGGTTCGGGCGCGGTGGCTTCGTGTCGGCCGCAATGCGAACCGGTGTTCCGATCATTCCGTGCTCGATCGTGGGTTCGGAGGAGATCTATCCCAAAATCGGTGATCTCACCACACTCGCACGCGTTCTCGGTCTTCCGTATTTCCCGGTGACACCGCTGTTTCCACACTTCGGGCCGCTCGGCCTGGTTCCGTTGCCGTCGAAGTGGTACATCGAGTTCGGAAAGCCCATCGTCACCGACACCTTCGAGAGCGGTGCCGCCGACGATCCGATGGTCCTGTTCGAGGTCACGGACCACGTCCGAGAAACGATTCAGCAGACGCTGTATCGACTGTTGGCCAAGCGTCGCAACGTCTTTCTCGGCTGAGCTCGGTCCGGATCGCTGCTCGATCCGGACCGAACCCGCTCAGGCGTTCTGTTCTTTGCGCCTGGCGAGAATTGCCGCGAGCGCCCCGCCGACCGCTCCGAGCACCAGCGCCGTCGGTACGCCGATCTTGGCGGCCTTTCGTCCGGTGCGGAAATCGCGAACTTCCCACCCGCGGTTCTTCGCGAGTTCACGAAGATCTGCGTCGGGATTGATCGCCACCGGTGTCCCCACCAACGAGAGCATCGGAACGTCGTTGTGGCTGTCGGAGTAGGCGGAACAGCGCTTGAGATTGAGTCCTTCACGCACCGCCAACGTCCGTACGGCGTGCGCCTTGCCCATGCCGTGCAGGATGTCGCCGACGAGTCGGCCGGTGAAGACGCCGTCCTCACTCTCGGCGACAGTGCCCAAGGCGCCGGTCAATCCCAGTTTCTCGGCGATGACCTGAGCCAGTTCGACCGGAGTTGCCGTCACCAACCACACCTGTTGTCCGGCGTCGAGGTGCATCTGGGCCAACGCCCTCGTGCCTGGCCAGATCTTGTCGGCGATGACCTCGTCGTAGATCTCCTCGCCGAGGCGGGCGAGTTCGGCGGTGGATCGACCGGCCACGAAGGACAGTGCTTTCTCGCGGCCTTCGGCGACGTCGTTGCTACTTTCTCGGCCGGTGACTCGGAACTTGATCTGCTTCCACGCGAAATCCACCAGATCCGAGGTCTTGAGATACTTTCGTGCAGCGAGACCACGGGCGAAGTGGATGATCGACGCACCCTGCACCATGGTGTTGTCGACGTCGAAGAATGCGGCGGCCGTGAGGTCGCGCGGAACGGCCGGGGGCTCTTCGCCGGTTTCCGGTTCTGTGGGGTTGGCAGCTTCGTGCAATGCCAGAGCTGCGTCAGCGCTCGCCTCGCCGGCGAGATTGGCTCGAACTTCCGACTCACTCGGGCCCAGCGGATTCTTCACATGGCGACGTCCGGGGAGAATGACCCCGGCAAGCCCTGATCCGAATCCGGAGCCGTTCGGTAGTGATCGCGCAGGCACCCGCACCTCCCGTGTTGCATTCTCGAGCAGAGAACTCTTCGAGTCAGCCTATCCTCCGCGATGAGGCCCGATGGGTTGGATGGTGACCTTCCCTGTGGTGTGTGACGTTCCTCTCCGCCGATTTGGCACCGAGTGGGGCTCCGGAGGCACACTCGACCGATCAAGTAGATGGCGTCCCCGTAGAAGAAAGGTATGCGTCGATGACTGCAGCTACGCATGAAGTGACCCTGTTGACACGCGCAGGATGCGCGTCCTGCGTCGGCGCGGCGGAGGTCCTGCGACGGGTCTGTTCCGAGTTCGAGCTGGAATTGACGTGCATCGACGTGGACGAAGCTGCCGCGACGGATCCAGAGCTGAGAGCGGAGTACGGAGACAGATTGCCCGTCATTCTTCTCGACGGACGCGAGCACGGTTACTGGGAAGTCGACGAGGAGCGCCTTCGTGACGATTTACGCAAGTAAGGCAACCCTCAAAGTTGTCCGCGGAGCCGCTTTGCAGGTGAACGGCACATCGAACCCGTCTCGAGCAACTTTGTGCATGGGTTCACAAGCGGTTACCGTGGTGTGAACATTCCCCCGGAGCATCGTGGAGGTCGACAGTCGTGTCGACCGGACGAGGAGCCAGCGACGTGACCGAACCGCACCAGACGCATGAGCCTGTGGCTCAGCGCGTCACCGGCGCTGCGGGCTCTTCCGTCACCGACGCTTCCAGCGCCTCGGTTACCGACCCGATCGCTCAGGATCGCGTCATCCCCCAGGCTACGGTGACGCGCTTGGCCGCATACCTGCGGGTCCTCGGAGTGATGTCCGACCGGGGTACCTCCATCGTCTCGAGCGAGGAACTCGCGCAGGCGTCAGGTGTCGGATCAGCGAAGTTGCGTAAGGATCTGTCGTTCCTCGGACCCAACGGTGTCCGTGGCGTCGGGTACGACGTCAACAGGCTCCGCATCCGCATCGAGCGTGCACTCGGACTCGATCGTGGGCACAAGGTCGTTCTCGTCGGAGTCGGAAACCTCGGCAAGGCGCTGGTCGGCTACGGCGGATTCAGCCGCCGCGGTTTCGAGATGGTCGGACTCTTCGACAGTGATGCAGATCGAATCGGAAGCAGAGTCGGGGATCTCGTCGTGCGCAGCACCGAGGAACTGACCGTCGCCTGCCGTGAACTGAATGCGACCATCGGCGTCATCTCCACACCGGACGAGGCAGCTCAGGGCGTGTGCGACCAGTTCGTCAGCGCCGGGCTGCGCTGCATCATGAGTTTTTCGCCGATCGCCCTCGACGTTCCCGATCACGTGGAACTGCGACGTGTAGATCTAGCCGTCGAGATGCAGGTTCTCTCCTTCAACAGTGCGCGCAATGCCGATCAGGCATCCAGCGCGCCGCGAGTACGAGTGGCTCACGCCGCATCCGCTTCGTCAGTCCCATCCACCAGTTCACCCGCTCCGGTCGGAGCAGGTTCGACAAGAAACGGATCAGTGATCGCGCCGTGAGTGTTCTGCTTGTCGGGGTCTCGCATCGAACCGCGCCCGTCCCGGTGCTCGAGCGAGTAGCTGTCACCGACACCGATCGTCCGAAGCTGATCGACAAGCTTCTGGCGTCTTCGCACATCTCCGAAGCGATGATCGTCTCCACCTGTAACCGGGTGGAGGTCTACGCGGTGGTGGACGCGTTCCACGGTGCACTCACCGAGGTCGGTGAAATCCTGGCCGACCATTCGGGTCTCGACCTGACAGCGCTGCACGCTCACGCGTACGTCCGCTACAGCGAAGCAGCCGTCGAGCACCTCTTCGCGGTGGCCAGCGGCCTCGATTCCATGGTGATCGGCGAACAGCAGATCCTCGGCCAGATCCGTTCGGCCTACGCATCTTCGGATGCGCAGCAGGCCGCCGGACGCGTCGTCCACGAACTGGCTCAGCAGGCACTGCGCGTCGGCAAGCGAGTGCATTCCGAAACCGGAATCGACTCCGCCGGAGCATCAGTCGTGTCCGTGGCTCTCGATCGTGCAGCGGGCATCATCGGTGAGGGCGGCCTGGTCGGCCGCACTGCCGTGGTTGTCGGTGCAGGCTCGATGGGCGGTCTGTCGGTTGCGCATCTCACCCGCGCCGGAATCGCACGCATCGTCGTCGTCAACCGGACACAGGAACGCGCCGAGCACCTGGCAGAGACGGCACGCTCCAACGGCGTCGACGCCGACGGTGTTGCCTTCGATCAGCTTTCGGCCGCGATGGCGCAGGCAGATGTCATGGTGACCTGTACCGGCGCGGTCGGGGCAGTGGTCACCCTGGCGGATGTGCACCGCGCACTCGCCGAGCCCGATCGCGACAACACCAAGCACCTCGTCATCTGCGACCTCGGGCTGCCGCGCGACATCGATCCCGCCGTCGCCGGCCTGCCGGGTGTGACCGTTCTCGACATGGAGACGCTGCAGCGTGATCCAGCGGCAGGCGCCGCCGCTTCCGACGCAGATGCCGCACGCACCATCGTTGCCGGTGAGCTTGCGACGTACCTCGCGGGACAGCGTCTCGCCGAGGTCACTCCGACCGTCACGGCTTTGCGTCAGCGCGCCGCCGACGTCGTCGAAGCCGAACTGATGCGGCTCGATTCGCGTCTGCCCGGCCTGGACGATCCGCAGCGCGACGAGGTTGCGCGCACCGTGCGCCGCGTCGTGGACAAGCTTCTCCACGCCCCGACCGTGCGCGTCAAGCAACTGGCGTCGGCCCCCGGCGGCGACTCCTACGCAGCAGCGCTGCGCGAACTCTTCGAACTCAGCCCCGGATCTCCCGCGGCCGTGGCCACACCCACCGATCTGGTGGACGGCGACCGCACTGGAAGGGACCTGCAGGCATGAGCGTCACCACCCCTCGATCGGGGAGCCCGCTGCGGATCGGCACTCGCGGAAGTCTTCTCGCGACCACGCAAGCCGGTACCGTGCGCGATGCCCTCGTTGCGGCCGGACATCCCGCCGAGTTGGTCATCATCAAGACCAAGGGCGACCAGTCCACCGATCCCGTCCAGAAGATCGGCGTCGGAGTGTTCACGGCAGAGCTTCGAGAAGCCTTGCTGGACAACCGCGTCGACGTTGCGGTGCATTCCTACAAGGACTTACCGACCGCGCAGGACCCGCGTTTCGTCATCGCGGCGATTCCGCCACGCGAAGATCCGCGTGACGCGCTGGTCGCCCGTGACGGTCTGGTCCTCGGGGAGCTTCCGGCCGGTTCCAAGGTGGGAACCTCGGCGCCGCGCCGTGTTTCGCAGCTGAAGGCACTCGGTCTCGGCCTCGACATCGTGCCGTTGCGGGGCAACCTGCAGCGCCGTCTCGGCAAAGTCGAATCCGGTGAACTCGACGCCGTGATCCTCGCTCGCGCCGGCCTGTCCCGTATCGGCCTGCTCGATCTCATCACCGAGAACATCGAGCCCGTGCAGATGCTCCCCGCTCCGGCGCAGGGTGCTCTGGCCGTCGAATGCCTTTCTGCCAATGCGGAATTGGCGGCGATCCTCGCCGAGCACGACGACGCGGGTACCCGGGCGGCAGTTACTGCCGAGCGCGCCCTGCTCGCCGAGTTGGAAGCCGGCTGCACCGCTCCGGTGGGAGCGATCGCGGAGATCGTCGAATCCCTCGACGACGACGGCAGAATCTTCGACGAACTGTCGGTACGCGGCTGCGCAGCCGCCATCGACGGTTCGGACGTCATCCGTACCGGCGCAGTGGGTGCGCCGGACAAGGCCGAGGAACTCGGCCGAGCGGTAGCGCGCGAGTTACTCGAACTCGGCGCCCGCGAGTTGATGAACGTGACTACAGGCGAGGCAGCCGATGTTTGACGCCCCACTTTGCACTTGCACCAAGTTCCCATTTCGATACAGCGCACTGGAGAATCACCGATGACCCGAGTCCGAAAGAACACTCCCGGACGGATCCTGTTCGTGGGATCGGGACCGGGCGACCCCGCCCTGCTCACCGTTCGCGCACGTGACGTCCTCACCGGCGCCGCAATGGCATTCACCGATCCGGATGTCGACAAGGGCGTCGTCGCACTCGTCGGGATCGACATGGGCCGCGACGAGGAGACCGGCGAGCTGATCGCGGACGTGCGTCCGGCACTCGGCGAGCCTGCCGAGGTTGCAAAGACATTGGTGCACGAGGCCAAGAACGGTCACGACGTCGTGCGTCTGGTCTCCGGCGACCCGCTGACCACGGATTCCGTGATCGCAGAGGTCACCGCAGTCGCCCGCACGCAGGTTCAGTTCGAGGTTCTCCCGGGTCTGCCTTCCGGTTCGGCTGTGCCGAGCTACGCCGGCATGGCGCTCGGCTCGGGTCACACCGAGGCCGACGTTCGCGGTGAAGTCGACTGGGCTGCTCTGGCCGCTGCACCGGGACCGCTTGTCCTGCACGCGACGTCCGGACATCTCGCCGAGACCGCCAGCGCGCTGGTCGAGAACGGCTTGGCCCCGCAGACGCCTGCTGCGATCACCGTCCGCGGTACCACTCGTCAGCAGCGAACCGTCGAGGCAACTCTCGCGACGCTCAACGAAGCCGGATCCGAACTGGTGGGCTCGCTCATCGTCACCGTCGGCAAGGTTGTCGCGCAGCGCAACAAGATGTCGTGGTGGGAATCGCGCGCTCTGTACGGCTGGACCGTCCTCGTGCCGCGCACCAAGGATCAGGCCGGCGAGATGAGCGACCGTCTGGTCACTCACGGAGCGATCCCGATCGAGGTTCCGACCATCGCCGTCGAGCCGCCTCGCAGCCCGGCTCAGATGGAGCGTTCGGTCAAGGGACTCGTCGACGGTCGCTACCAGTGGGTCGTCTTCACTTCCACCAATGCTGTTCGCGCAGTGTGGGAGAAGTTCGAAGAGTTCGGCCTCGACGCTCGCGCCTTCTCCGGTGTGAAGATCGCCTGCATCGGTGAAGCAACCGCAGCCAAGGTGCGCTCGTTCGGCATCAACCCCGAGCTGATCCCGACCGGTGAGCAGTCCAGCGAAGGCCTGTTGGCCGAATTCGCCCCGTACGACGACGTTTTCGATCCGGTCAACCGGGTTCTGTTGCCGCGGGCGGACATTGCGACCGAAACCCTCGCAGAGGGCCTGCGCGAACGCGGTTGGGAGATCGACGACGTCACCGCCTACCGCACCGTCCGGGCAGCGCCGCCGCCGGCCGAGACCCGCGAGATGATCAAGACCGGTGGATTCGACGCCGTCTGCTTCACCTCGTCCTCGACCGTGCGCAACCTCGTCGGCATCGCCGGCAAGCCGCACGCCCGCACGTTGGTCGCGTGCATCGGCCCGAAGACGGCCGAAACCGCTATCGAGTTCGGTCTGCGCGTCGACGTGCAGCCCGAGACCTCGCAGGTGGGACCGCTGGTGGAGGCTCTCGCCGAGCATGCTGCTCGCCTGCGCGCCGAAGGTGCTTTGCCGCCCCCGCGCAAGAAGTCTCGAAGGCGCTAGCGCACCCGTGAGTGGTTGAGGAGTCTGTGGACTCCTCAACCGCTCACAGGTTCCGACGAAGGAGGGCTACTTCTCGTGTTTCCCACTCATCGCCCTCGCCGGCTCCGGCGCACTCCTGCGCTCCGGCGACTCGTGGCAGAGACCTCGCTCGAACCCCGGCACCTCGTTTTGCCGATGTTCGTCGCCGACGGCATCGACGCACCGCGTGAGATCAGTTCCATGCCAGGCGTTTTCCAGCACACCCTCGATTCGCTGCGGTCCGCAGCGGTGGAAGCGGTGGAAGCCGGCGTCGGTGGCCTGATGCTGTTCGGTGTCCCGAAGGCGGAGGACAAGGATCCCCAGGGGTCCGGTGCCTCCGATCCCGACGGAATCCTCAATGTCGGATTGCGCGCTCTGGCAGACGAACTCGGCGATTCGACGGTCATCATGGCCGATACCTGCCTCGACGAGTTCACCGATCACGGCCACTGCGGCGTGTTGACTGCCGGCGGCGCTGTCGACAACGACGCGACCTTGATCCGATACGTAGAAATGGCTCTCGCGCAGGCTGAATCGGGTGCGCACCTGCTCGGTCCCAGCGGCATGATGGACGGTCAGGTGGCTGCGATCCGCGGTGCACTCGATGCTTCGGGGTATGTAGATGTCGGTCAGCTCGCCTATGCCGCGAAATATGCGTCAGCGTTCTACGGGCCGTTCCGTGAAGCCGTCGGATCCTCACTGCAAGGCGACCGTCGTACGTATCAGCAGGACGGCGCCAATCGCCGCGAGTCGATGCGCGAGGTAGACCTCGACGTCGCCGAGGGCGCCGACATGGTGATGGTCAAGCCTGCAATGTCCTACCTGGACATTCTGCGTGAGACCGCCGACCGGTCCCCGGTTCCGGTCGCTGCGTACCAGATCTCGGGGGAGTACTCGATGATCACCGCGGCCGCGCAGAACGGGTGGATCGATCGGGACGCGGCGATTCTCGAATCGCTCATCGGCATTCGCCGCGCCGGTGCCGACGTGGTCCTCACGTACTGGGCGTCGGAAGTTGCCGGATGGCTGTGACGGAGTCACGCATGGTGGCTGCGCCGGTATCGACCGATACGCTGGTGTCATGACCGAGCAGTGGCCGCCGTCGCGCCAGGAACCGCCCCGCCGGGAACCTCCCTACGAGAACCAGCCGTTCGAGAATCAGCCGTACCGCGAACTCGGACCGATGCCGACGGGTCAGATCCCGGGATACGGCCCCGGTTACAACGGATACCCGGGACCTGCGCCGAAACCCGAGCCGCCGACGGACGTCGTGACTGCGATTCAGTTGTGGTGGGCTGTGACGGCGCTCGGGTTGGTCCAGGGCGGCGCGATGATCTGGATGCTGCTCGGGCAGAAGTCGATGTTCGTCGACGAGATGCTCAGAAATCAGGCAGCTGTCGACGCCGGTCTGACGCGTTCCGACGTGGAGGGCATGTTCCCACTGGTCATCGTGTTCTCTGCGGTTTTGGTCGTGATCGTCACCGCGGTGTTCCTTCTGTTCGTGCGCGCGATGAGTCGCGGCAGGAACTGGGCTCGAATGTTGCTGACGTTCTGTGGCGTCTTCATGCTGGTCTCCGCGATCCCGGTGATCTTCGGGCTCGGCGGAGACGGCGGCGCGGCCACTCTGCTGTTCGGCGGAGCGGAAATCCTGCAGGCAGTTGCTGCTGTCGGGGCGATCGTGATGATGCACCGAAAAGAGTCCAATCCGTACTTTCTTCGTTTCCCCCCGGCGGGGAACCGGTAGGTAGCTCGGGGTACTGTGAAACGGGTCACTGAAGTAGTAGGGGAGAGGTCGGACGCGATGAGTTCTCAGGAAGCCCTGCGTACGGAAAGCACCCACGACGCGCCACTGCGCCAACGTGGTTCACGCACCGAAGTGATCTTGTTCGCGATCCTCGGAGCCTCTGTTCTGGTGACACTCCTGATGCTCATGATTCCGGGCATCGTCAGCGGATAGCGCACACTTGAACCCGTGAGTATCTCTACGAAGGTCAGGCGCCCGACGGCTGTCGAGGCAGCATTCTGGCTGTGGATCGCCAGCGCGTTCCTGCTCATACTCTTCGGCCTGATCAATGTCACCAGCGCTTCGTATTCGTTGCGTGAGCAGTTCACCGATCAAGGCGTTTCGGCCGGAAACATCGACATCTACGTCACCTTCGTGCGGGTGTCAGGGCTGGTTCTGCTGTTGACCGGCCTCGCGATCGGCGGCCTCGCCGGTCCCACTCGCGCCGGAAGGGCGTTGTGCCGACGGATCCTGGTGATCGTGTCCGGAGTGTTCGCGGTGCTGCAGATCGCGCTGGTCGTGGCCGGGATCAGTACCGTGCTCGCGCTGGTTGTTCCCGTCATGCTGATCTGTGCCTGCGTCGCGATCTACCGCGACACCACCCGAAGTTGGTTTGCCCGTGGCTGATCGCGCGCCGGAAATCGGCCCGGACGTTCTGTACTACGAACCGGGTTCTCGGTGGTGGGCCATCGCGTTCGGTCCGATCTTCTGCCTGATCGCCTTGGTCATCGAACTGTTCACCGGCCCGGTGGTGCATTGGTTCGGTCTGGCGATGTTCGCCGTGATCCTCACCGGATTGGTCTACGTGCAGGTGATCGCAGCACGGCGGCACGCGAGCGTACTTCTGACCGCGACCACGTTGCGTCAGGGAACCGAAGAGGTGCCGATCACCGAGATCGCCGAGGTGTTCCCGGAGTCCGACGACGCTGCCTACGAGGACGAAATGGAACCGTGGGAAACGGCACGCGCGCTCGGTGAGCTGTCCGGAGTGCCCAGGCGTCGGCACGGTATCGGCTTACGTTTGACCACCGGGGGATTGGTGCGGGCGTGGGCAAAGGACGATCAGGCACTGCGCGAGGCGTTGAGTCAGGTCGTTGTGGTTGGTGTCGAACCGGACGGGTCTGCCGATGACTGAGCCACAGCCATCCCCGCGTGTCGACGTGAAGACGTGGATCGGTGTACTCGGTATCGTCGCCGCAACGATTCTGGCGGTCGTGTGCTGGCGAGCGGGTACGACGACGTCCGACTTCGGACCGATACTGGAGGGCGCTCCACCGTTCGAGAGCACGCACTACGACGGTCTCTGGATCTCGGGCGCCGGGTTGTCGATTCTGATTGCGGGGCTGATGGCCATCGATGTCGTGCGCCGCGTCCGGGTGGGCTTCGTCGCATCGCAGTAGCCCTCATACGGGTAGGGGGTATAGTTGCGGTATGAGTAGTTACAGCCCCGAGCAGGACGATCTGCTCAAGCGCCTTCGTCGTATCGAAGGTCAGGTAGCCGGAATTTCACGCATGGTCGCAGACGACCGGTACTGCATCGACGTGCTCACCCAGGTATCCGCCGCGACGAGCGCGTTGCAGTCCGTGTCCCTGAAGCTTCTCGACGCCCACCTTGCGGGTTGCGTCGTCGAAGCTGCCAAGCAGGGTGGTCCGGAAGCGGACGTCAAGATCAAGGAAGCTCAGGCGGCCATCGCTCGCCTCGTTCGTTCGTAAGGTGTCGGTCCGTCACTCCGTGATGGACCGCGCGAGCGCCCGGGCGGAGAAGCTCACGAAGTACTCGGGTGTGACTTCTTTGGCGATGTTGATGACGATGGTGTCCGACAGGCCTTTGAGTCCGGAGAGCACGAGATGGATCAACGCGGGGTCGTCGATCAACCGGCTCCCTTCGGCTGCAGCAGATTCGGTGAGCGCTCGAATCAATGCCGAGTTGTAGACCGCTACGGATGCGTGAAGTTCCCGCATGCTTTCTCGGTCGGACCCGGCCATGCCTTCGATGTCGCGCCAAGTGGTGGTGAGTCGACCCACCCGTGCCCAGTGCCGAGCAAACTCGGAAATCATGGACTCGAGTAAGGCGCTCAGTCCCTGCTCGCGGGGGAGCGAGTTCACGAAGTCCGCCATTTCCAGCTGACTTTCGCTGAGGAGGGCGGCGAAGATGTCCTGCTTGTCGACGAAGTACTGGTAGATCAGGCCAGTGCTGGTGCCGGCTCGTTTGGCGACAGCGCGGATCGTGAGCGCGGAGTAGCCTCCTTCGTCCAGAAGCGAGATCGCCGCGTCGAGAGTTCGGCGTCGACGCACTTCGGCGTCGCCGTAGATCGACTTGCTGCTGGTACTGCTCATTTGATCACCGTAGTCGCGGTGGTCGGCATCCTCAATTCACATCGAACACTGTTCGTTGTCGAACGCCGCCCAGAAACCAATGTGACTCAGATCATAGAATGAACATTGTTCGAAATAGAATGAACATCGTTCATTCTGGTGTTACGGTATGGCGCAGACCACATCGAGGCCAGTGCAAAGCGCTGGACACTCTGCGGTCTGCCTGACCTTTCTTCCCGTATCGATCGGGAGGTCTACACAGTTGTGGAGTACCTATGACACGCACTAACGATGAACGCGCGGCGATCGACATCGCCGCTGCGGCTGGAGAACTTCTGCTCGACCATCGGAAATCCCTCGGCGAAAACGACGGTGATGTCGCGACTTTCAAGAACGCGGCCGATCGGCTCAGTCATGAATTCATCGTCGCCGAACTTGCCCGACGCTTTCCTGCGGATGCAGTGCTGTCGGAGGAAGGGGCTGACGACCTCGCGAGGCTGGCTGCGGATCGGGTGTGGATCGTCGACCCTCTCGACGGCACCCGTGAGTACGGCGAGGCCGGACGATCGGACTGGGCCGTTCATGTTGCGCTGACCGAAAACGGTGTCCTCACAACCGGTGCGGTCGCAATGCCTGCCCTTGGCGTCACCTATTCGAGCAGCGATGATCGGACCGAACGGGATGCCGCGACGCCGGTTCGAGTCGTCGTATCGCGGACGCGTCGTCCGGAACCGGTCATGCGCATGGCCGACTCGATGGGCGCGGAGTTGATCGAAATGGGATCCGCCGGAGCCAAAGCAATGGCGGTCGTCTCGGGTGAGGCAGACATCTACGCACATGTGGGCGGACAGTACGAGTGGGATTCGGCGGCGCCCGTTGCTGTCGCACATGCTGCGGGACTGCATGTTTCGCGTATCGATGGCAGCGAACTGCGCTACAACCAGGAAAACCCGTGGTTGCCGGATCTGCTGATCTGCCGACCCGAACTCGCCCCGAAAGCACTGGAGGAACTGGGCCGATGACCGCGACACTGACGCACCTCGAACGACTCGAAGCCGAGAGCATTCACATCATGCGTGAAGCTGTTGCCCAGAGCGAGAACCCGGTGATGTTGTACTCGGTGGGCAAGGACTCCGCCGTGATGCTGCATCTGGCGCGCAAGGCCTTCTATCCGTCGAAGCTGCCGTTTCCGCTTCTGCACGTCGATACCACGTGGAAGTTCCGTGAAATGTACAAACTTCGTGACAGTACCGCCGCTGCAGGCGATCTCGATCTGATCGTCCACACCAACCCGGACTGCGTGAAGCAGGGGATCAACCCGTTCACTCACGGCAGCGCTGTCCATACCGACATGTGGAAGACCGAAGGCCTCAAACAAGCCCTCGATCACTACAAGTTCGACGCTGCATTCGGCGGCGCCCGCCGTGACGAAGAAAAATCCCGCGCCAAGGAACGCATCTTCTCGATCCGATCAGCTGCGCACCGTTGGGATCCCAAGCAGCAGCGACCGGAACTGTGGCGGATGTACAACGTCCGCAAAGCGCCGGGCGAGAGCCTGCGCGTCTTCCCTCTCTCGAACTGGACCGAGCTGGATGTGTGGGAATACATACGCCAGGAAGAGATTCCGATCGTTCCGCTGTATTTTGCCGACAAGCGGCCCGTCGTCGAGCGGGACGGTGCGCTGATCATGGTCGACGACGACCGGATGCCGTTGCTGCCGGGAGAGACTCCGGAACTCAAGAGCGTTCGTTTCCGCACCCTCGGCTGCTACCCGCTGACCGGAGCCGTCGAATCGACCGCCACGAGCCTGACCGAGATCATCTCGGAAATGTTGCTCACCACCACTTCCGAACGCCAGGGACGGGTCATCGACCACGACTCCAGTGCGTCGATGGAGAAGAAGAAGCAAGAGGGGTACTTCTGATGACTGTTTCCTCGGATCTGATCGCTGACGACATCGAGGCGTACCTCGAACGTCATGCGAACAAGAGCATGCTGCGATTCATCACGTGCGGCAGCGTCGACGACGGCAAGAGCACCTTGATCGGCCGTCTGCTCTACGAATCGAAACTCGTCTTCGACGACCAGTTGACGGCGCTCGAAGCCGATTCGCGCAAGAGCGGAACTCAGGGGGAGGGGCTCGATTTCGCGCTCCTGGTCGACGGTCTCGCCGCCGAACGTGAGCAGGGCATCACGATCGACGTCGCCTACCGCTACTTCACGACCGAGCGACGCAAGTTCGTCGTCGCCGATACTCCGGGGCACGAGCAGTACACCCGAAACATGGTGACGGGCGCGTCGACCGCCGATCTTGCTGTGATCCTTGTCGATTCCCGCAAGGGGATACTGACTCAGACCCGCCGGCACTCGTATCTGGTGTCGTTGCTGGGGATCAAGCACGTGGTGCTTGCCGTGAACAAACTCGACCTCGTCGACTACTCGCAAGAGGTCTTCGATGCCATTACCGCGGATTACGCAGAGTTCGCTCACGAGATCGGTCTGGACGGGTTCGTCGCCATCCCGATGTCGGCATACATGGGTGACAATCTCACCGAGCGCAGTGCGAATACCCCGTGGTACTCCGGACCAAGCCTGATCGAGCATCTCGAAAGCGTGGACATCGACGATGCTGCCGCCGCGGCTCCGTTCCGGATGCCGGTGCAGTGGGTCAACCGGCCGGACCTCGACTTCCGCGGATTCTCCGGCCAGATCGTTTCAGGCACCGTATCTCCCGGAGATCCCATCCGCGTGCTCCCCAGTGGAAAGACGTCCACAGTCGAGCGCATCGTGACCATGGGTGGCGACCTCGACGTTGCCGGTGCGGGCCGCTCGGTCACCATCACGCTCGCCGACCAGATCGACATCAGTCGCGGTGATGTGCTGTCCATCGGCGACAATCCGCCGGCCGTAGCCGATCAGTTCGAGGCCTGCATCGTCTGGATGGGTGAGGCTCCCATGCTGCCCGAACGGCCGTTCCTGTGCCAGATCGGTACCGTCACAGTCACTGCGCGCATCACCAAACCGAAACACAAGATCAACGTCAACACTCTCGAGAAGACCGCAACGACTACTCTCGCGCTCAACGAAATCGGTGTGTGCAACCTCAGTTTCGATCGACCGGTCCCGTTCGACCCGTACGTCGGCAACCGTGACACCGGTAGCTTCATCCTCATCGACCGCCTCACCAACGGCACTGTCGGTGCGGGCATGATCACGCACTCGCTGCGTCGATCGGACAACATTCACTGGCAATCCGTCGACGTCGACGAGGCCGCGCACACCAGGCTCAAGGGACACCAACCCGCAGTTCTGTGGTTCACCGGTCTCTCCGGTTCGGGAAAGTCGACCATCGCGAACGATGTCGAGCGTCAACTACACGCACTCGGCGCGCACACCTACCTCCTCGACGGAGACAACGTCCGTCACGGGCTGAATCGAGACCTCGGATTCACCGAAGCCGACCGCGTCGAGAACATCCGTCGCGTCACCGAGGTCACCCGACTGATGGCGGACGCCGGTCTGATCGTGCTCGCGTCCTTCATTTCACCGTTCGAGGCCGAGCGTCATGCCGCCCGCGAATTGATCGGCGACGAACAGTTCGTCGAAATCTTCGTCGACACCGCTCTTGCCGTCGCAGAGGAGCGAGATCCCAAGGGTCTGTACAAGAAGGCTCGACGGGGCGAGTTGGTGAACTTCACCGGAATCGATTCGCCGTACGAACCGCCGCAGAACCCTGACATTCACATCGACACCAGTGTCACGACGACCGAGGACGCTGCGATCGCGATCGTCGACCATCTCCGCGCCCGCGGAACCATTTCTTGATCCGCCTGAACACGAGGAGCATCCATGCCTGACAGGGCTGAAATAGTTTCTGCCGTAGAAGATTACGTCAAGTGTCTCGGAAGTCACGACGTCGACGGACTGGTTGCGCTGTTTGCGCCCGACGCAGTTCAACACGAACCGCTGGGGGTCCAGACCTACCGCGGCATCGACGAGATTCGCGAATTCGATACCGCGAACGCGCAGGTCGATTTCACAGTCAGCCTGCTCGGTCCGATTTCGGTGACGGGAAAGTACGCAGCGATGCAGCTTCGGGTGCAGCGCGCCGGTATCCCTGACTTCGCTGCCACCGACGTGTTCGAGTTCGACGAGAACGGCAAGATCATCTCCCTGAGTGTTGTTCTCGATCCGCAGGCGCTGTGCTGACCCATCAGGGCCTGCTGGCAGGCAAGGTTGTCGTCGTCTCGGGAGTGGGCCCGGCGCTGGGTCGTTCGATTGCGCTGCAGAGTGCGGCGGCCGGAGCGAAGGTTGTTCTGGCTGCCCGCACACCCGAGCGCTTGGAATCGGTGGCAAGGGAGATTCGAGACCGCGGCGGAATCGCGTTGGCCGTACCGACGAACCTCACCGACGTCGATTCGATCGCTTCGTTGGCGGAGACAACTGTCGCTGAGTTCGGTGCGGCGCATTGCTTGGTGAACAACGCATTTGTTCAACCCGCGCAGGTCCCGCTCCTGGACGCCGACGTGGCGTCCATCCAGTCGGGCATCGACATCAACTTGCTCGCGGCGTTGAACGTCACCAGAGAATTTGCTCCGGCATTGATCGAGTCGCACGGGTCCGTCGTGATGGTCACGTCCATGGTGTTGCGCAACCAGCTTCCCGGGTTCGGGGCCTACCGCATCATGAAATCCGGGCTCCTGGCAATGGCACGCAGTTTGTCGATCGATCTCGGTCCCAAGGGCGTTCGAGTCAATTCGGTTGCTCCCGGCTATATCTGGGCGGACTCGGTCAAGAACATGTTCGAGAAGAAGGCGGCGGAGGCAGGAGTCGACCCCAAGGTGATCTACGACGAGATCGCAGCGGGCGCCGATCTGCGCCGATTGCCGGAGCCAGATGACATCGCAAACGCTGTCGTCTTCCTCCTGTCCGATTCAGCCAGGGCCATCACAGGGCAATGTCTCGACGTCAACTGCGGTCACACGCACCACTGATCAACTCATACAAGGACTAGCCATGACACAGGATTACGACGGCATCGGTTCCATCGATCACCTGCACCAGGCTGCGTGCGAGGCGGCCGGGTACGAAAACTTCGGCAGCGAAGGCTATCTCGAAGGACTTCGAGTTCTCCTCGAGTCGTTCCAGAACGAGGCCGACCTCACTCCTCACGGCAAGGTGATCGCTCGCAAGATGATCGTCGGAGCGCTCGCGGGTCGCCTGACCAGTGAGGCCGGATTCGCGAAATATCCAGAGCACGTAGATGTTCCGATCGAACGCCCGATCTTCGTGGTCGGGTTGACCCGCACCGGCAGCACCGCGCTGCACCGCTTGCTCGGTGCCGACCCAGCGCATCAGGGCGCCGAGATGTGGCTCGCCGAGACGCCGCAGCCGCGCCCCGAGCGCGACACGTGGTCGGAGAACGAAGATTACGTTCGCTCCGACGCCTTCTACCGTGCTCGCCAGCGTAACGAGGCAGACCTGATGAAGGTTCATTTCATGGGGGCGGAGGAGGTCGAGGAATGCTGGCGGCTGCTGCAGCAGACGATGCTCTCGACCGCGTTCGAGACGGTGGCGTACGTGCCGAGTTACACCCGGTGGCTGGCGGAGCAGGACTGGACCGAAACATATGCGCGGCACAAGAAGAACCTGCAGTTGATCGGGCTGCACGACCAGGACAGACGGTGGGTGCTCAAAAGCCCGAGCCATGTCTTCGCGATCGACGAGATCATGTCGGTCTATCCGGATGCACTGTTCGTTCGGACCTTCCGAGACCCGTTGACATCGATGGCGTCCACCTTCAGCCTCGTAGAGCAGGGCGGACACGACATGTCGAAGGCATTCGACCGTCCCGCCATCGGGCGCACGCAACTGGACCTGTGGGCGCGAGGGAACGCGAACTTCAACAATGCCCGTAGCCGTTACAACCCCGATCAGTTCATCGACGTCGACTACAAGGACTTCATCGCCGATGCGGTCGGCACCGTCGAGAAGATCTATGCACAGTTCGCCCTGCCCTTCACAGACGACGCCCGCGCCGCGGTGGAGGCGTCGCATCAGGCCAGCCTTGCCGAGCACCGTCGTCCGTCGCATCGCTATTCGCTCGAGGATTTCGGCGTGAGCGCTGCCGACGTCGAAGCGAAGTTCTCCACCACACCCTGAAGGCCTCCGGCCCTGTGCGCCTTTTTGGTAGTGCCGACTACCAAAAAGGCGCACAGGGCGAAGCCCCAACCGAAACAAGGAGATTCACATGAATGCTGTTTGGGAAAAGTTCTGCGCAGATCTGCTCGAGGTCGGAAAGGTCCTGGAAGACGAGATCGTCCCTCAGGATCCGCTGACTCAAGCCGAGGGCGTCCGCTACCTGAGTCGGTTGCTGCGGTACGGCACGATCAACTGTGTCGAGTACACCGATCCGCGGTGGCCGCAGTTCTCGTCGGCTCCGAACCCGAACATGATGACGAAGATCGGTGCCGACAACCCGGACAACGTCTACATGCGCGCCAACATTTCCGGTAAGTACAACTACCGGATCATCGGCACCCGAGGCACCGTCCCGCTGATCACCTTCGGCTCGCGCGTAAATCGGTACCACATCGACGGCACCATGCTGCAGACCGGCGATCTGCATATCCACGACCTCGAGGTCGACGAGAACGGCCGTTTCGAGTTCATCGCGAGCGTCGACAAGCCCGACGAGGGTGCTTGGCTGCCTTTGGCGCCCGACAGCAACCTCATCTCCGTTCGGCAAACTCACCGGGATCGGCGCAACGAGGTCATCGGTGATCTGACCATCGAATGCCTGAACCCGGACGGGGAGTTCGTCCCGTTGACTCCGGAAGAGATCGGCGAGCGCCTCACCAAGTCCGTCGGGATCGTGAAGGGGATGGCGGAGACCTTCCTGGAATGGTCGCGCAAATTCCAGCCGCACACCAACGAGATCTTCGACTGGGGACAGGACTACTTCCAGGATGCCGGCGGCGATCCGACGATCTTCTACTTCCACGGTTACTGGAAGCTCGCCGAGGACGAGGCGTGGGTCATCGAGACCGAGGTTCCGAACTGCGAGTACTTCAACTTCGTGCTGCAGAACTTCTGGGTCGAGTCCCTCGACTACAACCGCACGAACATCTACATCAACAATCACACCGCGAAGCTCAACGACGACGGCACCATGACAATCGTCGTGGCGGCGAAGGATCCGGGTTATGGCAACTGGATCGACACCGATTCGCATGCCGAGGGGACATGGGCGCTGCGCTGGATCAAGGCGGACTCGCACCCGATCCCGACGTCGAAGGTAGTCAAGATCTGACACGCTGACGGAGATTGGGAACGTATGTACACCAGGAAGATTAGGTTCGGCCCTCGCTTTGTCGCGCTCGGGCTTGCCGGTGCATTGATGTTGGCCGGCTGCGCGTCGAGCAGTGGGGACAACTCGGGATCGGCTTCACCGAGCAGTAGTGGCGCAGCTGGTTTTGTGGGCGCCCCAGATGTGGGGGAGCGGATCGACGGCGGTGTTCTCACCTTCGGGTCCTATTCGTTCCCTTCCTCGTTGGACCCCACGAGAACGCAAGCCGCCGGTTCGACCGGCGGAACCGAAATGGCCGCGATTTACGACACGCTGGTACGCAGCGACTCCACAAACGGGAGCTTCGTGCCACAACTCGCGAAGACACTGTCGAACAACAGCGACTTCACCTCGTACACCGTCACTTTGGCTGATGGCCTCACCTTCAGCGACGGAAGTCCGCTCGACGCGGAAGCGGTGAAGTGGAGTATCGATCGATTCGTGGCAGGCAAGGGTGATGTATCGCAGACCTGGCTCAACATCGTGGATCGGATCGAGACGCCCGACGCCACCACAGTCGAATTCGTGCTCGAGCGGCCCTGGCGTCAATTCCCGGCGCTGTTGTCGCTCGGGCCCGGAATGATCGTTGCGCGAAGTTCAGGGGGAGAGGCAGGGTCGGTTTCAGGAACCGGGGAGGGAGCGTTCACACCGATCGGGGCGGGTCCGTTCACCTTGGCCAAGTTCGCCCCGCACGAAGAACTGGTACTCGCCGCACGCACGGATTATCAGGGCGGTAAACCTCCACTGGACACAGTGCGGTTTGTTCCCACGTCGGGTGCGCAGTCTCAGTACGAATCGTTGAAGAGCGGCCAGATCGACATGACGTACATTCTCCGCGACGAGGCCGTGATCGAACAAGCTCTCGACGACGGATACTCGGGTTACCTCAGTCCGACCGGACAGAACGGGATCGGCACGATCAACAACCGTGAGGGCAAGCCCGGGGCCGATGTTCGCGTCCGTCAGGCGATCGCCTACGGGGTGGATCCGGCGGTGGTCAATACCCGGGCGAACAACGGATTGGGCACCGCCAGTTCCGAACTGGTCCCGCAGACGTCACGTTGGTACAACAACACAGCAGGCATTCCGTTCGATCAGGTGAAGGCAAAGGCGCTGCTCGGTCAAGCGAAGTCCGACGGGTACGACGGGAAACTCCGCTACCTCACCACCTCGGAGCCGAGCCAACAGGCGACGGCACTGACGGTTCAGGCTTCGCTGAACGCGATCGGTTTCGACGTCACCATCGACTACGCGACCGATGTGACCGATCTGGTTCGACGGGTATACAAGGACCACGATTTCGACATGACCAGAGGTGGCGCTCCGGTCGGAGAAGAAGCGCCGTACCTCAATTTGTACAACAGTATGGCCAGTGATTCGAAGAACAACCCGTCCGGCTTCGCGGACCCGGAGATGGACGCGATGATCACAGCTGTGCAGACGGCATCGACGGACAATGCTGTCCGTGAGGCGATCAGCAAGGTGCAGGAGTACGCCAACGCGACTGTGCCTTACGTGATCTGGGGGCCGGCGTCGGTGTTGACCGCATGGGACGGCAACGTTCACGGCGTCGTTCGCAACATCACCGACATCATGTTCTTGGGCGGCGCTTGGATCTCGCCCAACGGCGAAACGGTGGAACGATGAAGTGGTCCTTGGCGGGTGCGATGATCGACGCGCTGGAACTGTGCGAGTTGGCGCAGGTCGCCGAAGAGGTGGGGTTCGACGGAATCGCGATGCCGGATTCCGTGTTCTATCCGGAGCAGGTGTCGGCGCCGTACCCGTACACTGCTGACGGGAAGCGGATGTGGGCGCCCGAGACGCCGATGCCTGATCCGTTCATTGCCATGGCGGCGATGGCGGCCGTCACATCGCGAATTCAGTTCTACACCAACGTGTTCAAACTTCCACTGCGCGATCCGCTGTTGACTGCCAAGCAGGTCGCGACCATGGCCGTGATGTCGAGGAACCGCGTCGCTCTCGGCGTCGGTTTGTCCTGGATTCCCGAGGAATTCACCTTCACCGGTACCGAGATGCGCACCCGCGGCGCGCGTACCGACGAAGCCATCGAGATCATCAAGGCGGTGTGTGCGGGACGTGGGCCGGAATGGGTCGAATACCACGGCAAGCACTACGATTTCGACGCTCTGATGATCAGTCCTGCTCCGGAGATTCCGGTTCCGATCTACATCGGTGGGCACAGCGAACCGGGGTTGCGTCGTGCAGCCAGGCTGGCTGACGGTTGGATGTCGGTGAACACGACCAAAGCCGAATTAGCCTGCGCCATCGATCGTCTCACGGAATTGCGGGTCGAGTACGGTCGTGCCGATGTTCCTTTCGGCGTCAACGTCTCGCCGACGGATGTTCGTGATCTGGACGGATATCGCGAACTCGAGACTCTCGGAGTCACGGAAATCAGAGTTTTGCCCTGGTATCACTACGGAGTTGACTCCGGTGATCGTCAGGGACGACTCGACTCCGTTCGGCGGTTTGCCGAGGAGGTCATCGCTCAGTACTGATCGATCAGCGTCTGCATCGCCCGGCCGTAGAGTTTTGCCAACTCGTCGCGATCTGCGGACTGGGGGATACTCTCGTCGCTGAGGACGCTCAACAGCCCGGACACCTGGGCGGAGACCAGGAGTGCGCGGGTGTACGCGTCTTCGCCGTCTAGACGAGCGGCGAGATTGGTGGCGAATACTCCGGTCATGTCTCGGAGTCGCTCCCGGATGCGTGGACTGTCCGACGCTCGCATGAGCGCTGTGTACACCGACAGCATCCGGGCGTCGGCCTTGCCCAGGACGAAGGCGGCGATTCGCTCACCGAGGGTGTCGAGTGGGCCGTCGAACTGGCCTTCGAAGTAGTCCGCAACCGGCGTGGTTTCCAGGAACAGTGCTTCTTTGGACCCGAAATGCCGGATGACCAGGGCCGGATCGATTCCGGCAACTTTGGCGATGGCGCGAACTGACGTGCCGCCGAACCCGTGCTCGCCGAACAGTTGGAACGCCGCCGCGCGAATCGCCTCGGATGTCGAGGGGTGCTCCTGCTCTGGCGTGTGCCTCGTGGGTGTCACGACATCGACCTCGGTGCTCGCTCGCCGACCGCGTTGTCAACGGCGTTGACTATAACGTGTCAACGGTGTTGACTGTTGAGTCTGTCAACGGTGTTGACAGCTAGATGCGGTTAGTGAAGAGAGCGTGGAATATGACAGATACCGACGTCCGAGTACCCAGCGAAGAAGTTGTCGATCCGCCGACCAATTGGAAGATGGTGGGCAGTGGACTCGCATTTCCGTTGTTCTTCGTCATCATGTTCTGCTTGTGCTACGTCAGCGCCTTCCATTCGCCGACGCCGAATCAGGCACCGATCGTGGTGGTCGGGTCGCCGTCCGTCACGGCCCCGCTGATCGACGGAATCCAGGCTTCGTCGGGTGACAAGTTCGACATCGTTGCCACAGCCAACGCCGCCGACGCACTCTCTCGGATCGACAACCGCGATGCGATCGGCGCCATCGAGATCGGTGACGCCGTGACCGCACATATCGCCACCGGCGCGGGCGCCTCGACGGTTTCCGTGGTGAGCAGCTTGGCGCATTCGGTTGCGGAGCAGACGGGGCAGCAGGTCACGGTGATCGACTCGGCGCCTGTCACGGCGCGCGACTCCTCGACTGTCGGACTCTTCTACTTCCTGATCGTCTGCACCCTCGGTGGCTACCTGACCATCACGGTGCTCAGTCAGGTTGCGCCGAGAATGCGGTTGCGCGAGCAGTATTCGATCCTGGCCGGTGCGGCGATACTCACCCCGCTCATAGCCTTCGGCATCACCAGCATCTTCATGCACGCCTTCGGGGCGTCATTCGGCCAGATCCTGCAACTGCTGGGAATCTCGATGGTTTACACGTTCACCGTCGGTGCGGTGAGCATTCTGCTCAATCGACTGCTCGGCCAAGCCGCGATCTTCGCGGTGCTGACGGTGCTCGTTTTCATCAACTTCCCGAGTTCGGGTGGTGCCATTCCGGTGTCGTTCCTGCCGGGATTCTGGCAGCACATCCATTCGTTCTGGCTCGGATCGGCAGCCATGGAGCCCATCCGCTCCGTCATCTACTTCAGTGGCAACGGCGCCGGACCGCACCTGCTCGTTCTGGGGATCTGGCTGGTCGCGGCACTCGGCCTGACCGGACTGCTCGCCTCTCGCCAGTCGAAAAAGGCAGCAGCGCACTGAGTGTGGTGGGGCCGGCGATTGCCGACCCTACCCGAACCCTTTACTTCAGCCGTACCGCGTCGGTGCCCGGTCCGTCGAGCATCGCGGACCCCAGCAGGATGT
Source organism: Rhodococcus sp. SB1D (assembly GCF_048573875.1). Lineage (NCBI taxonomy): Bacteria > Bacillati > Actinomycetota > Actinomycetes > Mycobacteriales > Nocardiaceae > Rhodococcus > Rhodococcus sp. SB1D. The sequence goes on along the minus strand of NZ_JBMAIQ010000006.1, from coordinate 165,577 downwards.
CCGGAATGCCGAACCCGTCGATCAGTGTCTCGACGTGGGGGCGCAGGGTGCGGCAACGCTCGTTGATTCCGCGCGTCACGGCCTTCGAACGCTCCACCGACAGATGCCGGTGCTCCATGAACCAGGCCTTGTCCTCTTCGATCACGGACAGTGCGTAGAGATCGCACACCTCGCCGAAGAGTTCCTTTGCGGTCTCGTCCTCACACGAGTCGATGCCGGCGACGAATGCTTCCAGGATGACGCGCTCGATGTGCGCCTGAGCGGCTTTGAGCACGTGGTCCTGCACGAAGTTGAACGCGTCGAACGGGTTCTCCTCGCGCTTCTGCGCTGCCTGCAATCGCCTTGCCGCAGTGGCGAGTAGGTACTCTTCGCGGTCTTCGAACATCTTCATCTGGGTGCCGCGATTGAAGAGGCTGCCGTCCTCTTCGTTGTCCTGGCGAGTGTCGACGATCGTCTGCAGGATCTGCTGCGCTGCCGTGCGTTTCTTGACCACGTCGGAGACCGTCGTAGCGGCGAAGCGCATCCAGTCGACAGGGCTCATGCCGCGGACTTCGTCGGCGTAGGAGGTGAGGAGTTCTTTTGCGACCAACTGCGTCAGAACGTGGTTGTCACCCTCGAACGTGGTGAAGACGTCGGTGTCCGCCTTGAGTGCGGTGAGGCGGTTCTCGGCGAGATAGCCTGCGCCGCCGCAGGCTTCGCGTGCCTCCTGGATGGCCCGAGTGGCATGCCAGGTGTTGGCGGCCTTGAGTCCGGCGGCGCGACCTTCGAGTTCGCGCTGCTCCTGCGGATCCGGGTCGTCGCTGCTCTGGATGTCGTGCATCGCGGCTACGAGTTCGTTCTGTGCGAACTGCAGAGCGTACGAGCGGGCGATCAACGGCAGCAGACGCTTCTGGTGGACGAGGTAGTCCATGATCAGGACTTCGTCGTCACTCTTCGGAGCACTGAACTGCCTGCGCTGCAGGGCGTATCGACCGGCGATGGCCAATCCGACGCGGGCGGCCGCTGCCGCGGAACCACCGACGGTGACACGTCCACGAACCAGTGTGCCGACCATCGTGAAGAAACGACGGTTCGGGTTCTCGATCGCCGAGCTGTACGTGCCGTCCTCGGCGACGTCGGCGTAACGGTTGAGTAGATTCTCACGCGGGATGCGGACCTGGTCGAAGACGATGCGGCCGTTGTCGACTCCGGGCAGTCCACCCTTGAGCCCGCAGTCGGACGTCGTGACGCCGGGGAGGTCGTTGCCGGCGTCGTCACGAATCGGCACGACAAAGCAGTGGACGCCCTGACTTTCGCCTCCGGTGATCAGCTGTGCGAACACCGCTGCGACGGTGGCGTGCTGGGCAGCGCCGCCGATGTAGTCCTTGCGAGAGGACGGAGTGGGGGAGTTGACGACGAACTCGCCCGTCTCGACGTCGTAGGTCGCCGTGGTTTCGAGTTCCTGGACGTCGCTGCCGTGACCGGTCTCGGTCATCGCAAAGCAACCGAGCAGGTCCAGATCGATCAGCGGCTTGACGTACGCCTGGTGGTGACGCTCGGTGCCGAGGTTTTCGATGGCGCCGCCGAACAGACCCCACTGGACGCCGGCCTTGACCATCAGTGAGAGGTCGGACATCGCGAGCATCTCGATGCTGGTGACGGCGCCACCCGCGTCGCCCGTTCCGCCGTGAGAGACGGCGAAACCGTTTGCGGCGTACCCGAGATCGGCGAGGACCCGCATCTGTTCGAGAGCCTTGGAGCGCGCAATGGCGGTGTTGGGTGTGTAGTGCGGAGCAAAACGTTCGTCGTTCAATTCGCCGCGAACGCGCTCACGCACCTCCCGCCAGCGTCCGTCGAGTGTTGTCCTGAGGTGGTCCGCTGTGGTGGCCATGGAACCGACGATAGCGCGTAGCGCACCGCGGGCAACCCGGTTCGATCCCAACCTCACATTCAGCAGGAGCCCGCGGCACCCGCTTCGATTCCTTGGCGGAAGAGTTCCTTCTCGCTCTCGGACATAGCCTGGTACGAAGGGTCGTTCTCGACGATCTTCAGGAAGTCGGCGCCCGCCGTCTGGGTCGACGTGTCGCCGCTCTGAACACGCTGCTGAACGTAGACGGACACCGCCGAACACCCGCCGAGAAACGCGGGGTCGGTGCTCGTCGCCGCGGTGGTTCGAGCCGAGTCGGTGGTGCTCGGCGGCGACGAAACTGTCGCCTTGTCGTCGTTCGAAGCGTCCGAACCACACGATGTGAGAAGAATCGCAGCCGAGACCATCAGCGTCGTCAACAGTCGCTTCATGCCCGGAATCGTCTCACGCGGGGCCCCGTTCGACCGGAAAACTCGCCTCGAGCACCGAAGTCCTACACCCTGTCGTTGTCAGATTCGACAGAACTGGGACACTGGAAGCCGTGACTGTGTCTTCCGGTGATCCCGACGTGCATGCAACGAACTCCGCTCGGCTCTTCGAACGTGCCGGCAACGTGATTCCGGGTGGCGTCAACTCGCCCGTCCGCGCGTTCGGTTCGGTCGGCGGAACACCGCGATTCATTCGCGAAGCATCCGGCTACACCCTCACCGACGTCGACGGAAACAACTACGTCGACCTGGTGTCGTCCTGGGGTCCGATGATTCTCGGGCACGCTCACCCGGCAGTCGTCGAAGCAGTTCGCGAAGCAGCCCTCGGAGGTCTCTCCTTCGGTGCGCCGACCGAAGGCGAAGTTGCTCTCGCCGAGGAAATCGTCGCCCGCGTCGCGCCCGTGGAAAAGGTTCGTCTGGTCAACTCCGGAACCGAAGCCACGATGAGCGCAGTCCGCCTCGCCCGCGGATTCACCGGGCGGACCAAGATCGTCAAGTTCTCCGGTTGCTATCACGGCCACGTCGACGCCCTTCTCGCCGACGCCGGATCCGGCCTCGCGACGTTCGGGCTGCCGACCTCTCCCGGCGTGACCGGCGCTCAAGCAGAAGACACCATCGTCGTGCGCTACAACGATCTCGACGCGGTGGCCGCGGCCTTCGCGGCCAATCCCGGCGCCATCGCGTGTGTCATCACCGAAGCTGCCGCCGGAAACATGGGCGCCGTCGCACCGCTTCCCGGTTTCAACGAGGGACTGCGTCGTCTCACCCGTGAGCACGGCGCACTCCTGATCATGGACGAGGTGATGACCGGATTCCGCGTCAGTGCCTCGGGTTGGTACGGCATCGACAACGTCGCAGGCGACCTCTACACCTTCGGCAAGGTCATGAGCGGCGGACTGCCCGCCGCAGCATTCGGCGGCCGCGCCGACATCATGGGCCACCTCGCACCGGACGGTCCCGTCTACCAGGCAGGCACCCTCTCGGGTAACCCCGTAGCCGTCGCCGCCGGACTCGCGAGCCTGCGCGCCGCCGACGCCGAGGTGTACGCCAAGCTCGGCCGGAACGCGACCGCCCTCGGCGACCTCATGACCCAAGCACTCACCGCCGAAGGCGTCGAACACCGAGTGCAGTACGCAGGCACCTTGGTGAGCGTGTTCTTCACCGAGAACACGGTGACCAACTACGACGAAGCCAAAGCCGCGCAGACCTGGCGATTCCCCGCCTTCTTCCACGCACTGCTCTCCCGCGGCGTGTACCCGCCGCCGAGCGCGTTCGAAGCGTGGTTCGTCTCCGCAGCACTCGACGATCGAGCCTTCTCGATCATCGCCGACGCCATGCCGCACGCAGCCAAGGCCGCAGCTGCTGCCGTCAAGCCCTGACCAGTTCCCATTCCAGAACACCCGCACGCTTCCGACATCCATCATCTTCAGCGAGGACCCTCGACTGTGACCGACGCCGATCACCCCGACCACACGTCCACCCGCACCATCGTCCACGTCCTGCGCCACGGCGAAGTACACAACCCGCGCGGGATCCTCTACGGACGGCTCCCGGGTTTCCGGTTGTCGGTGGCGGGCGAAGCTCAGGCTCGTGCGGTCGCGTCGGTGCTCGCCGATCACGACATCACCCACGTGGTCGCGTCGCCGCTGCAGCGCGCACAAGAGACCGCGACTCCGATCGCCGAGGCACACAAGCTCGACATCGTCACGGACGAAAATCTGATCGAGGCAGGCAACGAGTTCGAGGGTCTCAAGGTTGCCGTCGGGGACGGTGCGCTCTCGCGTCCGCGTCACTGGTGGAAACTGCGTGACCCGTTCACCCCGTCCTGGGGCGAGCCCTACCTGCAGATCGCGCATCGCATGCTCGCAGCCGTCAATGCCGCCCGCGTAGCGGCAGTCGGACACGAAGCCGTCGTCGTCAGCCACCAGCTTCCGGTCTGGACTCTGCGTCGATTCCTGCAAGGCGAGCGTCTCTGGCACGACCCCCGTCACCGTCAGTGCGGACTGGCCTCGTTGACCTCACTGGTCTACGAAGGCGACACCCTGGTCGACATCGTCTACTCCGAACCTGCCGGCGCCTCCGACCCGAGAGTGACAGGAGCATGATTTCGCGCCGCATCGCCGCAGCATTCGCAGCCGCTGCGTCGGCGATGCTTCTTCTCTCGTCCTGCGCGACCGGCGACGACGCCGTCGCACAGGGCGGAACTTTCGACTTCGTCTCACCGGGCGGACAAACCAAGATCTTCTACGATCCGCCGTCCGACCGAGGCACCATCGGCAAGCTCTCCGGGCCCGATCTGATGAACGAAGGTCAGAAGGTCGGTGTCGACGACTTCGAGGGCAAGGTCGTCGTTCTCAACGTCTGGGGTCAGTGGTGCGGACCGTGCCGCGCCGAAGCCGACGACCTGGAACAGGTCTACGAGCAGACCAAGGATTCGGGCGTGCAGTTCCTCGGCATCAACGTCCGCGACGACACCAAGAACAAAGCGCAGGACTTCGTGGTCGACAACAAGGTCTCGTACCCGTCGATCTACGACCCGTCGATGCGTTCGCTGATCGCCCTCGGTGACGGCTACCCCACGTCGGTCATTCCGACGACGATCGTCCTGGACCGCCAGCATCGCGTCGCCGCGGTGTTCCTCCAAGAACTTCTCGCCGAGGATTTGCTGCCCGTCGTCCAGCGAGTAGCTCAGGAAGACGCGCAGTAAAAATGACAACCACGACCACTACGCTGCTGGCCGGCAGCGACACATTGAGTGCCGGTGTGGGCGAAGCGTTTCAGAACGCGGCGTCGTCCGGTCCGCTTCTGCTCGCCCTCGGCGCCTGTGTGCTCGCCGGTCTGGTGTCGTTCGCTTCACCGTGCGTCGTGCCGCTCGTTCCCGGCTACCTGTCCTACCTGGCCGGCGTCGTCGGTGCCGACGCTCCCGCGATCACCGCCGAAGAGGCGAAGACGCGGACGATCACCCGGAGCAGTCGACTGAGGGTGGCCGGTGCGGCCGGACTGTTCGTCGCGGGCTTCACCGTTGTGTTCGTCCTCGCGACCGCGTCGGTATTCGGCGTGATCTCCACGCTGCTCGTCAACCGCGAGGTCCTGATGCGAGTGGGCGGTGTCGTCACCATCGCAATGGGTCTCGTCTTCATCGGGCTGATTCCGGCGCTGCAGAAGGACGTTCGTTTCGAACCGCGTCGCGTGTCGTCACTGGTGGGTGCGCCGCTGCTCGGGGGAGTGTTCGCTCTGGGCTGGACGCCGTGCCTCGGTCCGACATTGGCAGGCGTGATGTCCGTAGCGGCGGGAACCGACGGGATGACCGCCGCGCGTGGTGTCACGTTGATCGTCGCGTACTGCATCGGACTCGGCCTGCCGTTCATCATCTTGGCGCTGGGATCGGCGCGCGCGCTGACCGGCGTCGGCTGGTTGCGTCGTAATGCACGCACCATTCAAATTTTCGGCGGAATCATGTTGGTGGCAGTGGGAATCGCCCTCGTCACAGGCGCGTGGGACCAGTTCGTCGGCTGGGTTCGCGACGCATTTATCTCGGAGGTGACGCTGCCGATATGACAGCTGACGACAATAACGACCACCCGAAACCCGTGCTGCCGAAGCAGTCGGTGATCGGTCGAGTCGTTGCACTCGGGCGCAACACCTGGCGCGGGCTCACCTCGATGCGGACCGCACTGGTACTGCTGTTCCTCCTCGCGCTCGCTGCGATCCCCGGCGCCCTGCTGCCACAGCGAACCCTCAACGAGGGCAAGGTCACCGACTACATCGCCGCGCGTCCGACGCTCGGTCCGTGGATGGACCGCCTCGAATTGTTCGACGTGTTCAGCAGTTTCTGGTTCACCGCGATCTACGCACTGCTCTTCATCTCGCTGGTCGGCTGCATCCTGCCGCGTTGCGTGGAGCACGCGAAGGCGCTGCGCACCCGTCCGGTGAATGCGCCGCGCAATCTTGCTCGCCTGCCGCACCACACCAAGAGCGTCGTGGACGGCGAGACTCCCGACGAACTTGCTGCCCGGGTGTCGAAAGAACTGCGCGGGTGGCGCGTCGAAACGCGTCGCGGCGATTCGAAATCACGACGCGAAGGCGAGATCACCATCTCGGCGGAGAAGGGATACCTCCGCGAGTTCGGCAACCTCGTGTTCCACCTCTCGCTGGTCGGATTGTTGATCGCGATCGCCGCGGGCAAGTTGTTCGGCTACGAGGGCAATCGCATCGTCATCGCCAACGACGGCCCCGGGTTCTGCACGACCTCGCCGGCAGTGTTCGACTCCTTCGTCGCCGGTCTGAGCCTCGACGGCACCGGCATGACCCCGCTGTGTGTACGTGTGAAGAATTTCCAGGCCGACTACCTCGAGACCGGTCAGGCCGAGATGTTCACCTCGGACATCTCGTACCAGGCAGGCGACGACCTCGAGTCCGATACCTGGCGGGACACGACCATCCAGGTGAACCACCCACTGCGGATCGCCGGCGATCGTGTGTACCTGCAGGGACACGGATACGCGCCGACATTCACCGTCACGTTCCCGAACGGTGAGACCCGCACCGAGACGCTCCAGTGGCGTCCGGACGACGCCACGACGTTCCTGAGCAGTGGCGCGATGCGCTTCGACCCGCCGGGCGGCATGTATCCCGATGCGGACGAGCGTCGGAAGAATCAGATTGCCATCGAAGGATTGTTCGCGCCCACAGCGCTGTTCCACGGCAACCTGCTGTCGTCGAGTTACCCGGCGATGAACGATCCGGCAGTCGCCATCGACATCTACAAGGGCGACACCGGACTCGATACCGGTAACCCGCAATCGCTGTTCGAACTCAACACCGAACTGATCAATCAGGGCCGACTGGTCAAGCAGGATCGAGTCAATCTGTTTCCGGGGGAGAGCGCGACGCTTGCCGACGGAACCCAGGTGCGATTCGATGGTGCCGTCGACTTCGTGAACCTGCAGGTCTCCCACGATCCCGCTCAGGTGTGGGTGTTGGTTTCGGCGTTGACCATGATGGCGGGCCTACTCGTCTCGCTCGTGATCAAGCGTCGCCGCGTCTGGGCACGTATCTATCCAGATGACGAACGACGTACTGTAGTAGAACTTGGTGGGCTTGCCCGCACCGACCACGCAGGCTGGGGCGACGAGTTCGACCGCCTCGCCGACCGCTTGCTGAAAAGCAATCCGACCACCGCGGTGAACCAACCGCACGCGCAGGAGAACGCCCGATGACAACGAACGAGACACTCGCGCAGTACAGCGACTGGGCCTTCAAGTCCGCCTTCACCGTGCTCGTGCTGGCGTTTGTGCTGCTCATCGTGCAGTACGCGTCGGCCAGAGCAAAGGCGGTTCAGGACAAGGAACTGGTCTCCGCCGGCGGTGTCGACGCATCCGTGCCTGGCAGGGTCGCGGAGACTCCGAGCAAGTCGCTCTCGGAACGATTCGGCGGAATGGGCCGAGCTGTCCTGGTCGTCGGAACGGTGCTGATCATCGCGTCGATCGTGCTCCGCGGATTTGCGACGGAACGATTCCCGCTCGGCAACATGTACGAATTCGTGGCGATGGCGTGTGCGGCGTCGTTGCTGGTCGGGCACGTCCTGTTGATCAAGCCGGCGTACCGTCCGATGTGGGTCTTCCTGCTGGTGCCGGTTCTGATCTTGATGTTCCTCGCCGGCACGGTCCTCTACGCCGACGCGGCTCCCGTGGTGCCGGCGCTACGCTCGTACTGGCTTCCGATTCACGTGACGATCGTCAGCGTCGGCTCCGGAATCTTCATGATCGGCGGTATCGCGAGCCTTCTGTTCCTGCTGCGACTGAAGTTCCCGCCCGGTGACGAAGGCACGAGCATCGGTGGCCGGATCGCAGAGCGACTGCCGGATGCCCAGACTCTCGACCGCTTGGCGTACAAGAGCACGATCATCGCGTTTCCGCTGTTCGGCGCCGGCGTCATCCTCGGTGCCATCTGGGCGGAAGCTGCGTGGGGACGCTTCTGGGGTTGGGATCCGAAGGAGACGATGTCCTTCATCGCCTGGGTGATCTACGCGGCCTACCTGCATGCGAGGGCAACCTCCGGGTGGCGGGAGACGAAGGCCGCCTGGATCAACATCGCCGGTTTTGTTGCGATGCTGTTCAATCTCTTCATCATCAACATGGTCGTCTCCGGCTTGCACTCCTACGCGGGACTCACCTGATCCTCTCGAGGTACCGTGGGTGGCTGCCGACCGGTCTGTAGGTATTACCGGTAGGTACGTCAGGGGCGGGCAACAGTTACGATGCAGCTTGGCGAATTACTAGCTGTCTGGTAGCTGTGGGATCGACGAGGGGGAGCGGCGAGATGGCCGACAAGATTGAAGACGCCGGAGCAGGATTGTGGGAGCCGGTGCGCCCTGCCGAGCCGACGCGGCGCGAGCCGCGCGCATCCGCGCCCGAGCCGTCATCGGACTCGGTTCCCAGCGACGTTCGTAGTCTCTTCGTGGCCCCGGTCGACTCCGGGCCGCTCCAGCAAGTCGCCGGCCAGGCGCCCAGTGCACCCGCCGCTCCGCCGCCGACGACGACCCCAGCGGCTCCGGTACCAGGTCCCAAGACTCCGGTCATCCAGTATCCGGCAGCGCAGCCAGGCCCGATCAACGGCCAGTTCTCGACCTCGCCTGCGATGCCGATGCAGACCTACGAACCTACGAATCGTGGAGGGTCGCTTCCGGATTCACGAACTGGCGTTCCGCAGCCTGTTCAGAATTCGCAGCCTGTTCGGAACTCGCAGCCTGTTCGGAACTCGCAGCCTGTTCAGAACCTGCATCCTGTTCAGAATTCGCAGCCCGGCCCGACGGCGCATTCATCCGCGAGACCGCTCCAGCAACCGCAGGCACCTTTTTCGCCCGGCGTCCATCCGCCCAATCCCGCGATTCGGCAGTTCGGTCATCCCGGCGCTGCGCCGGTGCAGAACGGCCACACCCTCCAGAATGGTCAGGCCGTGCCGATGGCCCCGCCGACGGCGCCACCTACTCGCGCTCCGATGCCGCAGTCCGGACTCACCTCGGCTCCGGACAGTCGCTTCGAGTCCGCTCTCCCGATGACTGCGCAAGATCTCTCGGCTGCGCTCCTCGTCAAGCGGCCTGTCCGGCCTGCCCCGGTGGGCGGCTGGCGCAAGGCGCTGTACACGTTGTCCGGCCGATCGGTGAACCTCGGAAACGGTGCAAAAGAGCAGCACCTCGTCGAGTTGACGCGCCAGATCAACCAGCCGCTGCAGGGCTGCTACAAGGTTGCGGTGCTCAGTCTCAAAGGCGGCGTCGGAAAGACCACGACCACAGCGACACTGGGGTCGATGTTCGGCTCGATCCGCGGCGATCGCGTCGTCGCTGTCGATGCAAACCCCGACCGGGGAACGCTGAGCCAGAAGATCCCGCTCGAAACTCCGGCAACAGTGCGAAACCTGCTGCGCGACGAGAACAGCATCGAGAAGTACAGCGACGTCCGTGGCTACACATCGCAAAATCGACACCGGCTCGAAGTGCTTGCCTCCGACAGCGATCCAGCAGTTTCAGAGGCCTTCAGCGGTGGGGACTACACGCGCACGGTCGACATGCTCGAGAAGTTCTACAGCATAGTTCTGACCGACTGCGGCACCGGATTGATGCACTCGGCGATGCAGGCCATTCTCGAAGGTGCAGATTCGTTGATCGTCGTCAGTTCCGGTTCCGTCGACGGTGCACGTAGCGCCTCCGCAACACTTGACTGGCTCGACGCTCACGGTTACAGCAGGCTGGTCGCCACGTCCGTAGCTGTCATCAACGCGGTACGGCCTCGCTCGGGCAAGGTTGATCTGCCGCGGGTCGTCGAGCACTTCGAGCAGCGCTGTCGAGCGGTGAAACTGATTCCGTTCGATCCGCATTTGGAAGAGGGCGCCGAAATCGATCTGGACCGGCTGCGTCCAGGTACTCGGGAAGCGGTGCTGGAGTTGGCTGCGGTGGTTGCGCAGGACTTTCCGGCCTCCCCGTTCGCGTTGACGGGGCGGTAATCGGATAGCCGGGCGAGCCCGGACGCTACGTCGACGCGTCAGTCGGCGGTACGTCCGGACCTTCCGTGCGCTTGCGTCGTGTTTGCTGGTTCACATTCCACAGGAATTCGGGATCGTCATCCGGCCCGCGTACACCGCTCACCGGGGTGCGCGTCGACGGATCGGGCCCGAATGCCTTCCACATCAGAACGATCAATGTCACCAAACCCACCAACGCCAACAGATACAACACGGCGCACCTCCTCAGGGAACTGAAGTCGAGCCTACTCAGTCTCCGCCCCGCTTCACCAGAAGTGGTGCGGACAAGCGTTTCGGCTCAGTGCGCTAGTGCTGTATCTGTCGGGTACTGCAAGATCTGTCGGGTACTGCAAAGTGCTTCGAAGTGAGCCGAGTTTGCTCAGTTGTTGTCTGCTTCGGTGGTCAGCGAGCGCAGAAGCTGCATGACCTCGGTCTCACGGAATCGACGATGTCCTCCTGGCGTGCGAAGCGAGCCCAGTCGTCCTGCGTGTGCCCAGCGGGTCACGGTCTTGGGATCGACATGAAACAATGCCGCTACCTGTCCGGGCGTCATGAGTGCGTCTGCGGCGGTATTGAAGGTTGGTGCGCTCATTGTGAGGTCCTCCATGTTGATGTCGAACGTTTGACGAACAGTGATTCCGAACCGAGCAGTGATTCCGAACCGAGCAGTGATTCCGAACTTTGGTTCCGAACCGGTGTGTCGACCAGTTGCCAAAAACCTGCGTCGAGTTTGTTTCGAAGTCCTTCGCTCACATTCGACCGTTTTCTGAGTGGTAGCGCAATGTTTGCACAGATATAGCCGGGTAGTCGATCTTTCAAGAAAAAGTAATGTTTAAGTAAAGGACAAAATGGATATAGCGGGCTCGGTCCCACCCGTATTCGGAATGGGTAACCTGAGAGGGTGAGTCAGTTGTCTGAAAACCCCGAAAATGTTCCTTCTGAGCCGGTCAAGGCCAGTAAACCTTCCGCAAACTCTGGGCAAGCAAAGTCGGCTTCCGGGCCGGTGACCAAGGGTCAACTAGCCCGCGACGTGGTGCTGTACTCGGTCGCTCGGCTGCTGCTTGTCGTCGTGATCGGTGCCGTCATCATCGGTGGCGGAAAGCTCGCCGGCACGGACGTTCCCTTGATCGTCGCGGCGCTGTTTGCAGTTCTGATCGCGCTGCCGCTGTCGTTGCTGCTCTTCGCGAAACTGCGCAAGCGTGTTAATGCGGGCATTGCGGCGGTCGACGCCCAGCGTCGGTCCGATCGTGACGATCTTCGCTCCAAGCTGCGCGGAGACGGGCGGTGACCACGGGGTCGCTCGACGTCGACCGTCGGACCTCACGCCAGTGGGTCGACAACGCGGTGCGGTTGATCGAAGCCGACGCGCAACGCAGCGCGGACACTCACCTGCTGCGCTATCCGCTGCCGAGTAACTGGACCGTCCAGCTTTATCTGAAGGACGAGTCGACCCACATCACGGGGAGTCTCAAGCATCGACTCGCACGGTCGCTTTTCCTCTACGCGATCTGCAACGGCTGGGTTACCGAAGAGACCACTGTCATCGAAGCGTCGTCCGGATCGACGGCTGTCAGCGAGGCGTATTTCGCGAAGTTGCTGGGCCTGGATTTTGTCGCGGTGATGCCCGCGAGCACGAGTCCCGCCAAGATCGCGTTGATCGAGGCGCAGGGGGGACGTTGTCATTTCGTGAGCGATCCGTCGTCGATCTACTCGGAATCGCATCGGCTCGCGAGTGAGTTGAACGGTCACTACATGGACCAGTTCACCCACGCCGAGCGCGCGACGGATTGGCGCGGAAACAACAACATCGCCGAATCGATCTTCACTCAGCTCGAACACGAGGAACATCCGATTCCCGACTGGGTGGTCGTCGGAGCCGGGACGGGCGGAACCGGTGCCACGATCGGCCGCTTTCTTCGTTACCGGAAATTCGACACGGGGCTGTGCGTGGTGGACCCGGAGCACTCCGTGTTTTTCGACGCGTGGCGAGCGAGCGATCCGTCGATCGTCGGTACTCGAGGTTCCCGGATCGAGGGCATCGGCCGTCCGCGCGTCGAACCGTCGTTTGTCGGTCAGGTGGTCGACCGAATGATCAAGGTGCCGGACGCAGGCTCGATCGCGGCCGCACGGCACGCCAGCACAGCCCTGGGGCGCAAAGTGGGCGGCTCGACGGGGACGAACCTGTGGGGAGCTTTTGCGTTGATTGCCGAAATGATGGCGGCCGGGCGCAGCGGCAGCGTCGTCACCCTCCTGTGCGACGGCGGAGAGCGTTACTCGGGGACGTACTACAACGACGAATGGGTGGCGTCGGAAGGGATCGACCTGCTCGGTCCGACGGCAGTGCTGGACGAGTTCGTCCGTTCGGGTGCGTGGACGGCCAGTTCCTGAATCGCCGGCGCCGGACCGTGTGACGGGCGGCTCATCGTCACCCGCGGCCAGGCGTCCAGCCCGGACGACTGCTCGTCCGTTCTGATGCGTATCAGGCCGGGAGAGAGCGTGTTCTCGGCCAGACGCACGAACCCGAGTCGCTCGTAGTACGGCGCGTTCCACGGAACGTCGACGAACGTCGTCAGAGTCACGAGATCGTGGTGATGGTCCGCCGCCCATTCGGTGACGGCGTCGATCAGCTGAGCTCCGAGGCCTTTGCGGGCATGATCGGGGTGAACGGAGACCTGTTCGATATGCGCACCGCCGTCCACGATCTCGACGAGCGCGTACGCAACGGGTACGTCGTTTGCGTCGGTCTGAACCCAGATGTGCTCGGCTGCGAGAAAATCGTTCAACTCGTCGAGCGTCGGCGGTGGATCGTCTGCGATGGCGTCCATCCCGATGTCTCGGAACGGTTCGCCCGCGGCTATCTCGATCTGTTGCAGTGCGGGTAGGTCGGTGGATATGGCCGAGCGGATCACAGAAACCGTTTTACCTCGAGAGTGGAGTTTCTCCCAGCGCTACGCCTTCTGTAACGCAAACCTACGCAACCGTAGGTTGTGTATCGTTTGGTCAAGGGGCACTTCTCCAGCGAGGGCGGACCATGGGCAATCCTGAAGTTTCACTCGACAATTACGAGGCTGTGTACGAGTACTACCGCAGTCATCAGCAGAACCGATTCGTGGCGAAGCTCGCTTATGCCGCATTGGCGCTGAAGTACCGCCCGCGAGTGAGGTACGCGCCGGGTGCGGAAGCTGCGCTGAAGACTCTGCTGGAACGTAAGACGCAGTTGGTCGTGGCGGTCAATCATCTGACCGAGAGCGACCAGTTCACGCTCGCCGCGACCGCGTGGCGTACTCCGTTGCGTCGAGTGATCGGACGGACCCGGGTCCTCGCCAAAGACGAACTCTTCGTTGATCCTTCACAGCGCAAGAAGGTCGACATGATGGGCAGCATCCCGGTTTTTCGCAGCAAGAACTACGGCCTCCGGGCTGTTTCGGATGCCGGCCGAGTGATGATGGACGTCGCGGCCGAGCGTCTGGGCAACGGGGATTGTCTGGCGATTTTCCCGGAAGGGACGTGCAACACCGAAGATCCGACGCGGTTGCAGCACGTCAACAGTGGAATCGGCCACATCATCGCGCGCGCCGAGAAATTGGGATGCTCACCGGCTCTGGTGTCGATCGGCATCAACTACGGTCCGGTGGCCGGCGACGTCAAGGCTGCGAGTGTCTTTGTCGGAATGCCGGTGACCGAACTTCCGGACAAGCCGATGGATATCGCCCGAACTGTGCAGGCGGATTTGCAGGTGGCAGTGAACGGGGCCGTCGCCGGATACTAGGCGCGCCTGTCAATTTTGGTTGACAGATTCCGGTTGTCAACCTAAATTGACATCATGACCGAAGCGACCTCTCTCGCTGCTGCCGCTGGTAGCCCGGATCCCACCGAGGGATTGCGTGCTGTTCGAGCGCTGCGTCGTCTTCTCGAAAAACTCGAGGCCATTCAGGTCGCCAATGCGCGCCGTCACGGATGGTCCTGGCAGGCGATCGCGGAAGCTCTCGAGGTCAGCCGTCAAGCCGTCCACAAGAAATACGCGTCCGCGCAGTCGGAATCGATGCTGCGTTCACTGCGCGAGAAGGGCAGGTAATTGCCATGTTCGAAAGGTTCTCCGCACAGGCTCGAGGCGTCGTTGTCGATGCTGTCGCCGGCTCCGGTCCTGTCACGCCGATGGAACTTCTGACCGCGCTGCTCACCTCTGATCGGGGCATCGCCACCGAGGTGCTCACCGAGTCTGGTGTCACGCTCGACGTGATCCGCCACGCCGGCGCCGGATCGAACGAAGGTAGCTCCAACAATTTCGACGACGACGCCGAGATACTCAAGTCGATCGGCATCGATCTCGATGCGGTTCGGGAGAGTCTCGAGCAGTCCTTCGGCGAAGGTGTGCTGGACGAGACTCCTGTGCCGGACGGCGTCGACACTTCTCGCAAGAGCCGATTCGGGTTCCCTCGTTCACGATTCGAGAAGGACTCCAAGAAGGTGTTGGAACTCTCGCTCCGTGAAGCGCTCGCGCACAAGGACAATCGCATCGGCGCCGAACACATCCTGCTCGGCATCCTGCGTGTCGCCGACGGGCCTACCCGTCAGGCCCTCGAAACGCAGGTCACGATGTCGGTGATCCGTGAGCGCTTGGAAGCGAAGATGAATCGCGCCGCCTAGATTCGGCACGGCTCCGCATGCACGGGGCGGGATGTGCCAGCATTCAGACATGACATTTCTGGCACGTCTCATCATCAACGGCATAGCCATCTGGCTGGCGTCGGCGTGGGTCACCGGCATCACGATCGCCAACCACGACAACGGCACCTGGGGCACGGTTCTCGTAATCGCGGTGATCGCTTTGATCTTCACGGTGGTCAACGCGTTCATCAAGCCGGTAGTGCAGCTTCTCTCGCTACCGCTGCTCATCCTGACTCTCGGATTGTTCACGCTCGTGATCAACGCCCTCATGCTGATGCTGACGGCGTGGATCTCGTCCGGAACGTCCTACGGCTTGACGGTCGACGGCTTCTGGACGGCAGTCTGGGGCGCGCTGATCATCTCGATCGTGAACTTCCTGCTCAGCGCGTTCGTCCCGGACAACCGTTGAGTCCGTCGACTTTCAGGCGAGACTGAGCGCAACTGCGGTCGCGGCACCCCAGACGAGCATGGCGAGTCCGGTGTCGCGCAACGCGGGGATCAGGGCCATACCCTGCCCGCCCGAACGCAGTGGGGCGTTGGCTCGGATTGCCAGTGGCAACGCCAGCAATCCGAGCAATGCCCACGGAGTACGCAGGATCAGCAGCAGGGTCGCGACGAACGGGACGGCCAGCAGGATCACGTGCAGCGTGCGGGTCCTGGCGTCGCCGAGCCGGACTGCGAGAGTGATCTTTCCGGACTCGGTGTCGGTCGGGATGTCTCGAAGATTGTTGGCAACGAGCACCGCGCTCGAGAACGAACCGATGGCGATCGCGCCGGCCAGCCCGGCCAGATCCACCCGCTCGGCCTGTACGAACTGAGTTCCCAGCACTGCAATCAGTCCGAAGAAGATGAACACGGCGATCTCGCCGAACCCGCTGTATCCGTAAGGCTTCTTGCCGCCGGTGTAGAACCAGGCACCGATGATGCAGAACACGCCGACCGCAACCAGCCACCAGGCTGTGGTCGCCGCCAGAACGAACCCGGCTACCGCGGCAACGGTGAAGCAGCTGATCGCCGCGGCCTTCACGGCTCCGGGACTGACCAACTTCGATCCGACCAAGCGCAGTGGCCCGACGCGGTCGTCGTCCGTTCCGCGGATTCCGTCGGAGTAGTCGTTCGCGAAATTCACCCCGACGATCAAGGCCAAGGAGACGATCAGTGCCAGGAGCGCCTTCCACCACACTGCGAGGTCCAGGGACGCCGCGGCTCCGGTGCCGACCAGCACGGGCGCAATCGCGTTCGGGAGTGTGCGCGGCCTCGCGCCTTCGATCCATTGAGCAGCTGTTGCCATACAACGATCTTTGCACTGTGCAATACGATCGAACGCGGTGGATCAGCACATGACTCGAGACGTGAGTGAGCGCGCCAGGTACGCGCAGTCGGGCGAAGACCTGGCAGACATTGCCTTGCTCGGACCCGTTTCGACCAAAGTGGGCGGTCGTCTGGTTCCGTTGCCGGGTCCGCGAGCTCGAACTCTGCTGGTTGCGCTGGCTCGCAATCCGGGTGAGCCACGTACCGCGCAGAGCCTGATCGACGACGTCTGGGGGCTGGAGCCGCCGCGCTCACCGATGAACGCCCTCCACACTCAGGTCTCGCGCCTGCGATCTGCACTCCCGGACGGGGCCCTCGAAGTCACGGCGGCCGGATACCGGCTCACTCTCGCTCGGGAGCGTGTCGACCTGGCCAGGGCAGCGGACGCCGCCCGTGGTCTGCGCACCGTCGGCGCCGACGCGTCCGAAGCGCTCGCCGTCACGACCGCGTCATTGCGCCTGTGGCGCGGTACCCCCGGGAGTGACGTCGTCGGCGACGTTGCAGATCGTCTGGCGCTCGACGCAGGCCGGGTGTACGACGAACTGGAGACGGCGCAGATCGACGCGTTGCTCACATTGGGGGAGTACGCGGCAGCCATTCCCCTGGTGCGCGGACGCCATCTGGCGAGCCCATTCGACGACACAGCGGCCGAGGCGTTGATGCGTGCGCTCGCCGGAGCAGGCCGAGTCAACGAGGCACTCGAAGTGTTCGCGGAGTTCCGCAACCACCTCGCCAATCGCCTGGGCGCTGATCCGTCACCCGCACTGGTGACTCTCAACGCGGAACTTCTCGGGGCACCTGCGGCTACACCGCGGGCCGCGCGTGCGATCGGTCTGCGCGCTGCCCCCAACACCTTGCTCGGTCGCGACAACGACATCGACCAGATCGAATCCTTGCTCGCCCGCTCGCGCGTCGTCACCATTCTCGGACCTGGTGGCGCCGGAAAGACCCGTCTCGCACACGAATTGGGCCTGCGCGGATCCGTGAACCAGCCGGGCGTCTCGGTGGTCCTCGTGGAGTTGGCGTCGTTGCGCAGCAGCGAAGATGTCATCGCGGCCATCGGAGGCACCCTCGGAATCAGCGAATCCGATCTGGCGCCAGGCAAATTGACCGTCGGCCGAACGCATTCGGCGAGAGAGCGACTCAAAGAGGCGCTGTCCGCCGGTCCGATGTTGCTCATCCTCGACAATTGTGAGCACGTGATCGGCGCGTGTTCGGAGATCGTGGCCGAGATGATCGCGGCCGGTCGTCAGCTGACGGTACTGACCACCAGTCGTTCTCCGCTCATGATCAGTGCCGAGGCGGTGTACCCGTTGCCGCCGTTGGCGATCGAAGACGGAACCGGCTCGGCAGTCGAACTCTTCTCGGCGAGAGCCCGTGCGGTGCGGCCGTCTGTTCATCTGGACGTCGACGCGGTAGTCAAGCTGTGTACGACGCTCGACGGACTCCCGCTGGCGATCGAGCTCGCTGCCGCGCGGGTCCGCACCATGAGCGTCGACGAAATCGGTTCGAGACTGCGAGACAGGTTCGCGTTGTTGCGCTCCGATGATCCGACGTCTCCGGATCGGCATCGCACCCTGCACGCGGTGATCGACTGGAGCTGGAATCTGTTGGGCAGCGGGGATCAGATTGCGTTGCGTCGATTGTGCCGATTCCCGGCCGGCTTCACCCTTTCTTCGGCGCAAGCCGTTGCCGGGTGGGGCGAGTTGACCGATGTGGCAAGTGCCGTCGAAGCGCTGGTGAATCAGTCACTTCTTTCCGTCAGCGACGGGCAGGGAGATCTTCGGTACTACATGCTCGAGACTGTCCGTGAATACGGCGAGGAGCAACTCGCCGCGTCCGGGGAGGGACCGGAAGTGATTCGGCGCCTCGACGACTGGGCGATTGCGATCGCCGAGGATGCCGTCGTGCGTGCACGGACGGATCAGCTCCGTCTGATTGCCGACCTCGACGCCGAGCACGACAACCTTCTGGCTGTACTTCGCTGGGCCGTGGAACGCGGCGACGCGGTGACCGTAGCCAACGTCTTCCCCGTCCTTGCGATTCTGTGGGCCGTACGAGGATCGAACTCGGAAATTTCGAACTGGGCGTCGAAGATCGTCGGGGCGACCGCGGACAACGATCTGCGCGACGTGAATGCAGAACTGGTGGGCGCTACGTTCATCCTGGTGGCGATGCATCTCTTCTTCGGAGAGGCCGATCGAAACCATGCCCGTGCGCGGATCCGACTTCGAAAGCTGTTGCGTGAGCGCGATGATCTCGGTCCGTTGTTCGCATTTCTGATCGAGCTGACCACGAGTGGGATCGCCAACCACAAACTTGCGCGGTTGGTGGCCGAAGGCGTTCGCAGTTCCGATCCCGAGACCCGAATGGCGGCGCTGTCCGCGCGTTCGAACATGCGGGAGAACATCGGAGATCTGCGCGGTGCGTTGCTGGACGGGGAGACTCTGTTCGACTACGCCACCAGCATCGGTGACGAGTGGGGTCTGGCGATGGCGGCCCAACATGTCGGGTCGGTTCACAGCCAATCCGCCCGCTATGGCGAGGCCATCGAGTTCTACGCGATCGCGGCGGCGTCGATGGAACGCCTCGGTGCGCGTGACGAGGCGATGCAGCTCATCTGCTTTCAAGCCGGAGCAATGATCGCGGCCGGTGACACCGCTGGTGGTCGGGTGCTTCTCGATCGTGCACGTCCGGCATTGGCGCATTCGGGTGGGACCGGGGCCATCGAAACCGATCAACGGCGCGCGGCGCTCATAGCGAGTATCGCCGAGGCGGATCTCGCGGACGGCCGTATCGACGAGGGCTTGGCTCGGTATCGAGAAGCGCTGGAGCTGTTGGGTTCTGCGATCGAGAACATCTTCGGTGATCCCTTCGTCGTTCTGCTCGGTGCCGCGGCTGTGTGCGCTCACGCAGTTCACGGCCGGCACGAACTGGTGGCGGGCCGCGTTCTGCAGATGAAGGAGTCGAGTGCTCTCAAGCTCGATCCCAACGGTTACGCGGACCTGCCGCTCGCGGGTTCGTTGGCGTCGGCGATCGGGTCGTTCGATCTTGTCACGGGCAACATCGAACGCGGAGTCGAACTGATGGCTTTGTCGTTGAAAATGCCGGGGAGACAAGACTTCGTCTCGCTCCATCACGCGCGCCTCTCCGACTTCGCGGTTGGTCTGGTCGGAGCCGACAGGTGGTCTGTGGAAACCGAGAAGGTATCGGGTTACTCACGCAGAGCGGTCCGCGAAGCAGTGTTGGCTGCGCTTCGCGGACCGGTGCTGGACTAGGTCTGGACGATGGTGCGGGACTTATGTCTTGCGCATGTACATCCGCACGGTCAAAGGTGCCATGACGGCAACGATCACCGCGGCGCCCACCAGCGACCACACGACGTGGATACCGAAGTGGCCGTCGTTGGCCAGCTCGCGAACCGCGGTCACCAGGTGTGAGACCGGATTGACGTTCACGAACTTCTGAAGCCAACTCGGCATGGTGGCAGGATCGACGAACGCATTCGACAGGAACGTCAGCGGGAACAGCACGAGCATCGAAACACCCTGCACCGTGGACGCTTTGTTCATCAGCACGCCCATGAGAGCGAAGATCCAGCTGATGGAGAACGCGCACACCATGACCAGGATCGCGGCAGACAGAATGCCGACCACGCCGCCTGCGGGGCGGTAACCCATCGCGAAACCGACGATGAACGTGATGGTCGTGGCGATGCCGTAGCGCACGACGTCGGCGAGCAATGCACCGGACAGCGGGGCGATACGAGCGATGGGAAGGGACTTGAAGCGGTCGAACACGCCCTTGTCCATGTCCTCACGAAGCTGAGTGCCCGTGACGATGGAACCGGTGATGACGGTCTGGACGAGGATGCCGGGGATGATCGTCGGCAGATATGCCGTCACGTCACCGGCGATCGCGCCGCCGAAGATGTAGGTGAACATCAACGTGAAGATGATCGGCTGGATGACGACGTCGAACAGTTGCTCGGGGTTGTGCTTGATCTTGAGAATTCCGCGGTACGCCATCGTGAACGTGTTCGCGAAGCTCTGCTGCAGGCTGATGCGGCGGGGTGCGACATCCGGCTGGGCTATCGGCGACCGGGGTTTGGTGAGAGTGGTTGTCATGCGACGCTCCGATCGGAGTCGTTGTCGGACTGGGCGTCGTTGCGACCACCGTCTTCGGGCTGGTGCCCGGTGATGGTCAGGAACACTTCGTCCAGGCTGGGTTTCTGTACGTTGATTTCGTCGACGGCGATACCTTGCTCACGCAGACGGATCAACAGGTCCGCCGTGATCGACGGGTCGCTCAGCGGGGCGGTGATCCGCCCGACCTCGGGAGTGACACCCACCTCGACGCTCAGCGCAGCGGCGATGAGCGAGCGAGCCTCCTCGGTGCGATCACGATCGACCAGCTTGAGTTGGAGCGAGGAGATCCCGACCGAAGCCTTGAGTTCGTCGGCGGTGCCGTTGGCGATCACGCGGCCGCGGTCGATCACCGCGATGCGATCGGCCAGTTGATCGGCTTCGTCGAGGTACTGCGTGGTGAGCAACACCGTCGAACCCTCGGCGACGAGTCGCCGGATGGTCACCCACATCTGGGCGCGGGTGCGCGGATCGAGGCCGGTGGTGGGCTCGTCGAGAAACAGCAGCGGCGGGCGCGCGATCAGGCTTGCCGCCAGATCCAGGCGTCGACGCATGCCACCGGAGAAGTTCTTCAGCGGTTTGGTCGCGGCCTCGACCAGATCGAACTCCTCGAGGAGTTCCAGGGACTTGGTGCGCGCATCGCGGCGGCTCAGGCCGAGCAGCCGCGAGAAGATCACGAGGTTCTCGGTCGCCGTCAGATCCTCGTCGACGGAGGCGTACTGGCCGGTGACGCCGATCAGGGATCGGACCGCGGTGGGTTCACGGCTGACGTCGTGGCCGAAGATGCGCGCCTCACCGCCGTCGGGGCGAAGGAGAGTGGCGAGCATGCGGACGGTGGTGGTCTTGCCGGCGCCGTTCGGCCCGAGGACGCCGAACACCGAGCCGGTGGGGACGGTGAGGCTGACGCCGTCGACCGCGCGGTGCTCGCCGAACTTCTTGACGAGTCCGTCGGCCTCGATGGCAAGAGGCGAAGCTGTGTGGTTCATGGGATGAAGCTTGGCAGACCGATCTTGCATGGACCTTGCGTGGAACTTGCGGTTACTTGCACAGCGCGCGAGGTCGGTGCTGCGGCTGCTAGCTGAACCGCTCTACCAGGGCGGCGCGGTCGAGCTTGCCCGGTCCGCGCAGGGGGAGCGCGTCCAGGACGAAGAGTTCCCGCGGCGCTGCGGTGACGTCGAGTGTCCGCTGAGCATGTGCGCGTAGTTCGTCGAGCGTCGGAGCTTCGCCCTCGGGTACGACGACGGCCACCACCCGCTGCCCCAGCCGCGGGTCCTCGATGCCGATCACCGCGCACTCGCGAACGGCGGGGTGATCGGCCAGCGCGGCCTCGACCACCTGCGGTACGACGGTCAGCCCGCCGGTGGAGATTGCCTCGTCCAACCGGCCGCTGATGCGAAGGACCCCGTCGACCACAGCTCCGGCGTCGTCGGTCCGGAACCATCCGGGTTCGGCGAAAGCGGGGTGGTCGGGAAGCCCGCGGTACCCGGACGCGAGCATCGGACCGCCCAGCAGTACTCGCCCGTCGTCGATACGAATCTGTGCTCCGGACAACGGGATTCCGTCGTAGACGCAACCGCCGGACGTTTCGCTCATCCCGTAGGTGCGGACGACGGTGATGCCCGCTTCGGTGGCCTGCGCGAGTACCGGTGCGGGAGTAGCAGCGCCGCCGAGCAGAACCGCGTCGAGCGAAGCCAGAGCCTCGACCGCGGCGCGATCACCGAGTGCCTTGACCAACTGCGTCGGCACCAACGAGGTGTAGCGGCGCGGTCCGCTCATCGCGGCGACAGCGCCCGGCAATGCGGCAGGGTCGAAACCCGCACTGACGTCGACGATCACCGGTTGTGTTCCGGCGAGGACACTGCGCAACAGAACTTGCATCCCGGCGATGTGGTGCGGGGGGAGAACCAGTAACCAGGATCCGGTGCCGCCGAGGCGTTCGTGGGTCGCGTCGCCGCTGGCTCGCAGTGCGCTCGCGGTGAGCATCGCGCCCTTCGGGGTTCCGGTGGTCCCCGACGTGGCGACCACCAGCGAGATGCCGTCGTCGATGGGCTGATCGGGGTGCAGAGCGTCGCTCAGTCGGGCCGTCTCGCGTGCGTCGGCCGCCGGGACGGGAAGCACGGCGTCGTGCACGCCGTCCAGGATCTGCGCGATGGCAGGCAGTACCTCGAAGACCGCCTCACCCTGTGGAACGGCCAGTGTGCGAAGAACGTTCACCGGACGTCCGGTCCAGCCAGCGGCCAACCACCGGCAGCCAGATGGCTTCGTACGCGGTCGACGTCGGTTTCGAGTGGCATCTCGTTGGTGATCTTCGTGATGAGGACCTGGATGTCGGTCTTCTCGATGGGCAGATCGCCGTCCTCGATCAACGCATCGGCGACGGCGTCGACCTCGGTTTCGGAGAGTCTGCGAGTGAGGAGCGCGAAAAGTGGGATGTAGTCCTGCTCGGGGACGCCATTGGGATAGCCGGCCCGCAACCAGCCGACTATCGACGTGAGGAAGGGCGGAAGGGCCATGACGTCAGCTCACGTCTCGAACTTCGTTGTCGGTGTCCACGTCTTCGATGACCGGCCACCCACCTGCGCGCAGCCTTTCGGTGACACGATCGACGTCGTCCTCGGACGGCTCCTCGTTGAGGATTCCCTCGATGATGGCGCGGATGGTGTCGTAGTCGACATGGCGGTCCGGCACTTCGTGTGCCGACTCGATGGACATCGAAACGACCTGCTCGATCTCCTCGTCGGTCAGACGACGACGGAGAACGGCGAGCAGCGCAAAATGATCCTTGTCCGGGATGCCCTCGGGATACCCGGCACGCAGCCAGTCGAGCACGCTGCGCAATGAATACTTGCTCAAATCCTCGGCCTCATTTTCGTTTCGGTGGTTTCAGTGGTGTGCCGCGACGACCACTCAGAAGACGTGGATTCCGAACGTGCTGGCCAAGAAGTTCTTCATCAACAACAGTATTCCGGCGAAGATCGTGACGAGCACGACCGCAAAACAGAGGTACGCACCCATTTTACCCAGGGTGGACGGTCCTTCGGTGCCGTCGGCGTTCGGCAGACTCAGCGACTTGAGGCCGAAGGCGAAGATCGCCGGCAGTCCGGCTCCGAAGAGCAGTCCGACTGCCACTACCTGCCAGAGCGAATCGAGGGTATCGGTGAGTAGATGCATTCTCTTGCGCCCCTTTCAGGAGTTGCGAGTGGGTTCGGTGGACGGAGTGGGATCAGCAGTCGGAATCTCGCGAGCCGTCGCATCCGGATTCTCGTCCCATTCGGCGGTCACGTTGGCGGCGTCTACGGGTTCCTTACGCGAACGCAGGTACATGAAGATCGCGAACGCGATGAGGGCAGCGAAGACGACGAGCACGCCGGCCAGGCCGCCGATCAGATGCGCGAGTGCCCAGCAGATGGCGCCGACCACTGCGGCCGACGGCAAGGTGATCAACCAGGCGGCGGCCATCCGGCCTGCGACGCCCCAGCGGACCTCGGCGCCCTTGCGCCCGATGCCGGTACCGAGGATCGATCCGGTGGCGACGTGGGTGGTCGAGAGGGGGAGTCCGAGGTGGCTCGACGTGAGAATGATGGCGGCGGACGACGCTTCGGCTGCCAGACCCTGCGGCGCGGCGATCTCGACAAGGCCCTTGCCCAGGGTGCGGATGATGCGCCAACCGCCCAGGTAGGTGCCGAGAGCGATCGCGACGGCACAGGTGAACTTCACCCAGAACGGCATCTCGGTCTCGGCGGTGATGGTGCCGTGAGCGACCAGGGCCAAAAAGATGACGCCCATAGTCTTCTGGGCGTCATTGGTGCCGTGCGCAAGTGAGATCAATGAGGCGGTGCCGATCTGGCCGAAACGGAAACCGCGCTCACGCTCGTCTTCCTTGACGGATGCGGTGATTCGGTACACGAGCTTGGTACCGACGCCTGCGACCAGGGCCGCGACGACCGGCGCGAGGATCGCGGGGACGACGACCTTGGTCAGAACTCCACCCCACTCGACGCCGCCCATACCGATGGAGGCGATTGCGGCGCCGATCAATCCGCCGAACAGTGCGTGTGAGGAGCTCGACGGCAATCCGAGCAGCCAGGTCGCCAGATTCCAGATGATTCCGCCGACGAGACCGGCGAAGACGATCAGCAGCAGATCCTGCCCACTGACCGCGCCGAGGTTGACGACGCCTTTGGCCACGGTCGCAGCGACCTCGACGGACAGGAACGCACCGACCAGGTTCAGGATCGCGGAAAGTGTGACCGCAACTTTGGGCTTGAGTGCTCCGGTCGCGATGGAGGTGGCCATTGCGTTACCGGTGTCGTGAAAACCATTCGTGAAATCGAACGCGAGGGCGGTGACAACTACCACCAGGAGGATTACGAGCTCTGCGGTCACAACGTGAATTGTGCGTATCGAACGCGTAAAAGTACAGCGAACGGGATGCGAACAGGGGCTCCGCGGAGTACGTCCCCGCGCGTGGGCTGCGGCGCTGCCGTTCGCGATGTGTTCAGCGCCACGAAATCGGAACCCTGTGTGGGACCTCACTTTTTGGTCTCACTCACCGGGAAGGCACATTCGGACCGTTTTAAACGCTGATTACCTACGGGCACCGAGCGCACCGGAACAGGGGTTTCACCCCTGTTTCTCGGTGTCTGTCAGTGAGAAGGAGAGCTCCGACCGTGAAGCCCAACAAGTCCACGAAGCTGATCGTGGCACTCGCCGCGACCGCCGTTCTGGCGTCAGCCTGCGCATCGAATCGTGGTGACGATCCCTACGCCGTCGCTGTCGGCGGACCCGGCGTCAGCGCAGACCTTGCGTCGAGCACATCCGACGCGAAGTTCGGCACCCTCGATTCGCCCTGTGGTGAAGGCGACGCCACCGGCGCAACCGATCAAGGCGTCAGCGACACCGAGATCAAGATCGGGTTCGGTGACGACCGCGGTTATGTGAAGTCTCCTGGGCTGAACAAGGAAATGAGCGATGCGGTGAACGCGCTCATCTCTTGGTGCAACGATCAGGGCGGCATCAACGGCCGCAAGGTCGTCGGAACCGACTACGACGCCGCGATGACGCAGGCCAACTCGGTCATGCAGGAAGCGTGCGCGAGCCAGTTCATGATGGTCGGCTACGGCTTCGCGATGGATCAGACCGCCGAGCAGACGCGTGTCGCGTGCAACCTGGTGTCCGTGCCAGGCTTCACCGTGTCACCCGACGCAGCCAACGGACCGATGACATTCCAGGGTGTCCCGTTCCCGGTCGACTACGCGAACGGTTCGCAGTGGTTCCAGATGGCCGAGATGCACCCCGATCTGGTGAACGACTTCGACGTCGTCAACAGCACGATGCCCACGATCATCAGCTCCACCACGAAGATTCGCTCGATCGCCGAGGCTGCGGGTTTCAAGCTCAAGGATTGCGGCGTCACACTCAACTACGAGGGGGAATCGAGCTATGTGCCGTTCGCCGAGAAGTACAAGGAGTGCGGCGCGAAGGGGATCTGGACGTCACGATCGGCAAGCCCGTCGGAGCTGAACTTCGTGAAGGCCCTCGACCAGGTCGGGATCGATCCCGTCTTCTTCGGTGAAGCCACCTGGTACGGCGCGACCGTCTCCGATTGGAACAAGGACACCGGACTGCTCGACAACCTCAACGCGGGCATGACCTTCCAGATGCTCGAGAACGCGGACAAGGTGCCCGCA
The DNA here is from genome assembly GCF_048573875.1 of Rhodococcus sp. SB1D. Taxonomy (NCBI): domain Bacteria; kingdom Bacillati; phylum Actinomycetota; class Actinomycetes; order Mycobacteriales; family Nocardiaceae; genus Rhodococcus; species Rhodococcus sp. SB1D. The sequence continues at coordinate 139,410 of NZ_JBMAIQ010000006.1, read as the reverse complement.
GTGAAGAAGTACGTGGATCTGGTCTCCGAGCAGGGTGGCAAGACCGCGCTCCTCGGTATGCAGGCGGCGTCGTCGTTCCTACTGTGGGCGGCCGCCGCGGACGAGTGCGGTAGCGATCTGACGCGTCAGTGCATGGTGAACGAACTCTCGAACATTCACGAGTGGGACGGCGGCGGATTGCATGCCGTCACCGATCCCGGCAAGAACATGCCGGCCACCTGCGGACTCATGACCTCGCTGAAGGGCAGTACCTACTCGCAGGCGTTCCCGTCCACCGCGGGCGAATTCAAGTGTGACCCCAAGTACCTCGTCGCGACCGACAAGAGCACCTGGGGAACCGAACTCGGCGCTGACCGCGTGTCGACGAAGTACCAGAACGCCAACGTCATCAAGCCGCAGTCCTGATTCTTCCGACTCGGGCGGCGAGCGCCAACCGCCGCCCGAGTCCCTAACGAGGGTTCAGCCATGAACACTTTTGTCACTTTCACGATCCTGGGCCTGGTCCTGGGGTCCGTGTACGCGATCGCCGCCTCCGGGCTGGTACTCACGTACAACACGTCAGGCATCTTCAACTTCGCGCACGGTGCACAGGCAATGCTCGGTGCGTTCATCTACTGGCAGTTGCGCTACGGCTGGGAACTTCCCACTTTCGTCGCCTTGCTGGTTTCACTCGTCCTGGTCGGGCCACTGATGGGCCTCGGCCTCTACGTCCTGATCATGAAGGGTCTGCGCGATACCGCCGAGGTCACCAAAATCGTTGTGACGGTCTCGATCCTGCTCGGAATGCTCTCGATCTCGCACTGGTTCTGGCACCCCGAGACCGCTCGGACGATGCAGATGTTCTTCGGCGACCAGTCCAAGATCACGGTGTTCGGCGCGAGCATCCGCTACCACGAGTTGATCTGCATCCTCGTTGCGATCGCCATCGCCGTCGGCCTGCGCATCCTGTTCACGCGCACCCGCGCCGGTGTCGCGATGCGCGGCGTCGTCGACGATCCGGAACTGTTGCGCCTCAACGGCCACAATCCGGAGCGTCTTGCGGCCCTGTCCTGGGCGATGGGTTCGACGCTCGCAGTCCTGGCCGGCATCCTGATCACCCCGATCAGTGGCGGCACACTCGAGGCGAACATGTTGACACTCTTGGTGATCGACGCGTTTGCCGCGGCCATGTTCGGCCGGTTGCGCAGCATTCCGCGCACGTTCGTCGGCGCCGTGGTCCTCGGGCTTGCCGGTACGTACGTATTGGCGTACTTCCCGACGAGTTGGAGTTGGACGTCGAATTTCCGTGTCTCCCTGCCGATGATCGCGCTGTTCGTGGTGCTGATCGTGCTCCCACAGGACCGGTTGCGTGGAGCGGTCACCCGTACTCGCGAGCGTTACCACGTGCCGAGCGTGCGCAAGGCCGTCGTCTGGGGCGTGGCCCTGATCGTCATCGTCTACCTGATCCGTCTGCTGATGGTGACGTCCGCCGTCACCACACTGACCATCGGAATGACTTTCGCGATCATCGCGCTCTCGCTCACACTCCTCACCGGTTACGCGGGTGAATTGAACTTGGCGCCGGTGTCTTTCGGCGCTATCGCTACCATCGTGGCCTTCCACTTCGGGATCTCCGGTTCCGGGTTGGCTGCGCACCTCAACCTGTGGGGCATCGTCGTCGGAGTCCTCGTCACCGCCGTGATCGGTGGCCTCGTCGCCCTACCGGCGCTGCGGCTGAGGGGGCTGTATCTCGCGCTGGCAACCATGGCCTTCGGAGTGTTCCTCTCCAACATGGTTCTTCGTGACACCACCGAACACGAGATGTTCGGCATGAAGTACTCGCTGTTCAAGGACGGGAACATCGCCCTCCCTCCGCTGAAGATCGGTCCGCTCGATCTGAGCAACGAGACGGTGTTCCTGATGACCGTGACCGCGCTGTTCTCGATACTCGGCGTCGGCGTCATCGCGTTGCGTAACAGCGGCTACGGGCGCCGACTCGCGGCGATGAAGGACAGCCCGGCCGGTTCGGCCATGCTCGGACAGAGCCTGGTTCGGCTCAAGCTGAGCGTCTTCATGATCTCTTCGGGGATCGCCGGTCTCGGCGGCATTCTGATGTCGAGCGCCATGGGGTCCGTCTCGGGCGAGAGCTTTGCCATCATGGTCAGCCTCTCGCTGCTCATGCTGACCGTCGTCGCGGGTATCGGATACGTCACCGGCGCCCTGTTCGGTGGACTGATGGCCGGAATCGGGTTTGCGGTCATCATGGTCTCGTTCACCAATCTGGCTTCGGCGCAACCGGAGTTGGAGGGAATGTGGCTGCTCTTCGGCAACATCGCGGCAGTCAGCCCGGCACTGATCGGCATCGGCGTCGGCGCGAACCCCAGCGGAACGGTCCACAGCGTGATCGAGGGCTACCGACGGCTCGCCGGTGCCAAGCCTGTTCTGATCGGCGGCGCCGCAGTCGTTCTGCTGACCTACGTCCTTGCTCTGACCGGTGTACTCGGCAACTGGTGGTTCGCGTCCATCACGATCGCGGTGGTGTTCATGCTGCCGGTGATCGGTGAGATGGTCATGCCCAGCGCGGTTCTCACTCCGGAGGAACTGGCCGCCAAAGCGACAGTCGTTCCCGAGGACATCGGGATCGATGTCCCTTACAGCCCCGAGATCCGTGACGAGATCGACCGCGAACTGGGGATTCCTCAGTACCAGGGTGGCTCGCCGAAGGAGTTGACCGTCCATGTCTGATACACCACTTCTCGAAACGCGCGGTGTGAGCGTTCGTTTCGGTGGACACGTCGCGGTGAAGGACGTTTCGCTCACCGTGCAACCCGGAACGGTGACAGGACTCATCGGACCGAACGGTGCCGGCAAGACGACGCTCTTCAACACCATCACCGGGCTGCAGAAACCCACGTCCGGTCAGGTGTTCCTCGGTGGCGTCGACGTGACGAAGCTGCCGCCGCACAAGCGGGCGGGGCGCGGGCTGGCACGTACCTTCCAGCGGCTCGAACTGTTCGTCTCGCTGTCGGTGCGAGACAACCTGCGCGTCGCGGGAGACATCCACAAGGCGAACGGCCGCAACAAGATCGACGTGGACGGCGAGACCGATCGCCTGCTGGAGCTGACCGGGCTCACGGATGTCGCGGACAAGGACGTCGCGGACATCCCCACCGGACGGGCTCGCGTCGTCGAAGTTGCACGAGCCCTCATGACCGATCCGCGAGTGCTTCTGCTCGACGAACCGGCCTCGGGTCAGACGGAGCAGGAAACCGAGGTCTTTGCCGAGATGCTCACCGAACTTGCTGCGGGTGGACTCGGAATCTGTCTGGTGGAGCACGACATTCCGCTGGTGATGAAAGTGTGCTCGACCATCCACGTGCTCGACTACGGCGCAGTCCTCGCCTCGGGTGATCCGGAGAAGATCCGGACGGATCCGGAAGTGATCGCGGCCTACATCGGGACCGAGGAGGAGGCGGTATGACTTCAGCGAAAATTGGCGAGGCGAAAATCGACGAGGGTATACGCAGCCCCGACCGCGCCGAACCGTTGCTCGAACTGTCCGGTGTCCGCGCCGGTTACGGATCCATCGAAGTTCTGCACGGGGTGGACCTGATTCTGGAACCGGGCGCCGTGGTGGCGCTGCTCGGACCCAACGGCGGCGGCAAGACGTCGACGCTCAAGATCTGCTCGGGCGTCCTTCCGGTCACCCGCGGCGAGTTCCGGCTCGCGGGCCAGGTCGTGAACGGAGTCGAGCCTTCGGAGTTGGCTCGGCTGGGGGTCTGCTCCATCCCCGAAGGACGCGGGATCTTCGCCAACCTCACTGTGCGGGAAAACCTGTGGATCGCCACCGGAACGGGCGTCGGGCTGGCCGAACTCGAAGAGGTTGCGTACGGCAGGTTCCCGATCCTGGGGGAGCGGCGCGGACAGTTGGCCGGATCGATGTCCGGTGGTGAGCAGCAGATGCTGGCGCTGTCACGGGCACTCGGCACTCACCCGACGGTGCTCCTGCTCGACGAGCTGTCGATGGGTCTCGCACCTCGAATCGTCTCGCAGATGTACGACGTCGTCGGCTCGCTTGCAGCCGAAGGCATTTCCATTCTCGTCGCCGAGCAGTTCGCGCGAGCGGTGCTGCCCATCGCGACCTCGGCCGCACTGATGTTGCAGGGACGCGTCGTCAAGACCGGCGATCCACACGACATCGAAAACGAACTTTCTACCAGTTATCTAGGAGGATGACGATGACTACTCTCGCCGAAGATCGCCGTGAGGAATTCAAGAAGAACATCGCAGAGTTGAAGCTGGACAAGAAGCAGGCAGGCGGCGACGCGGCGACGCGCATCGCGGGCCTGGTGCTCATGGTCGTCGGAGTGGTCGGCGCCTTCGTCGTCTACATCTCTTCGCTGACGCTCTCGGACCTGCGGGATCTGGTGTCGTACCAGATCCTCACCGTGGTTTTCCTCGCCCTGACAGTGGTCGGTGCCGCTCTCTTCCTGGCCGCATCGGTGGCAAAGGTGCTGCGGCTGTGGCTGGTTCGCCAACTGCTCGAGGGCCAGGCACAGACAGATCAGATCTCGCAGGCGCTGAGCACGCGCAACTGATCTTTGTGAAGAACCGAACGATGCCCGCCACGAAAGTCGTGGCGGGCATCTGTCATTGCTCGGCTACAGCGGTGTCTCGGCTACAGCGGTGTCTCGACTACGCGGACGGTGGCCGGGAATCGCGTCGGATGGGATGGTCCTCCGGGATCTGCACCATCACGATCGGTGTCCCGTCCGGGTCGGCGATCCACATCTCGTGTAGACCCCACGGTTCCTGTCTTGCCTCGCGCGCGATCTTGACCCCGGCGAGAACCAGTTCGGTCTGAACGGCAGTGAGGTCCCGGACCTGCAGCCAGATCGCGCCGCGAAAGCCGCCCTCGCCGGTGCCGCCGTGCGCAGCGACTTCGATCAGCCCTTGGCCGGCGAAGAAGACTGTGCCGCCGGGATATTCACGAGCGATCGCCAGACCGAGGGTGTCTCGGTAGAAGCTCAGCGTTCGTTCGTACTCGCTCGGGCGCAATATCGTCCGACTGCTCAGAATCTCCACGTCCGACCTCCCTCTCGCACCTACTGTGTCAGAAATACCAGGGATATGGTGACCAGTCGGGATCACGCTTTTCGAGGAACGAGTCACGACCCTCGACGGCCTCGTCGGTCATGTACGCCAAACGTGTTGCCTCACCGGCGAACAGCTGCTGGCCGACCAACCCGTCGTCCTGCAGGTTGAACGCGTACTTGAGCATCCGCTGTGCCTGCGGCGACTTGCCGTTGATCTTGCCGGCCCAGTCGATCGCGACGTTTTCGAGTTCCGCGTGGTCGACAACCTTGTTGACCGCGCCCATCTGATGCATTTCCTCGGCGGTGTACGTCTCACCCAGGAAGAAGATCTCGCGAGCGAACTTCTGGCCCACCATCTTTGCCAGATAGGCGCTGCCGTAGCCGCCGTCGAAGCTTCCGACGTCGGCGTCGGTCTGCTTGAACCGTGCGTGCTCGCGGCTGGCGAGCGTCAGGTCGCACACCACGTGCAGGCTGTGGCCGCCGCCCGCAGCCCAGCCGTTGACCAGGCAGATCACGACCTTCGGCATGAAGCGGATCAAGCGCTGGACCTCGAGGATGTGCAGGCGCCCGGCGCGTGCTTTGTCGACGGTGTCCGCCGTTTCACCTTCGGCGTACTGGTAGCCGCTGCGACCACGGATGCGCTGGTCTCCGCCGGAGCAGAACGCCCAACCGCCGTCCTTCTCGCTCGGTCCGTTGCCGGTCAGGAGCACCGCTCCCACGTCGGAGGTCATCCGGGCGTGATCGAGCGCGCGGTACAACTCGTCGACGGTGTGCGGGCGGAACGCATTACGCACTTCCGGTCGGTCGAAGGCGACGCGAACGGTGCCTTGGCTGACATGCCGGTGGTAGGTGATGTCGGTGAGGTTCTCGAATCCGGGGACAGGGCGCCAGAGCTGCGGGTTGAAGGTCACCTGAGCCACGATAGAGGCACGGCTCGCGCGTCTAACGGATACCTGAGGTAGAACACGTTCCCGGGCGCGCTAACGTGCAGGTCATGAGCGAACAAACCGCAGACGGCACGGAGATCGTCACAGACGGTGAGAAGCGGGGCGGATTTCCACGGTTCCGGCACACTCCCGCAGGTCCGGACTTCGGCCGCTTCGTCGAAGCGATGCGCAGGTTGCAGGACCTTGCCGTCTCGACCAATGTTCCCGACGACGTACTCGCAGACATCGCTACGCAAGCCGAGGAGCTTGCCGATCGGTTGACTCCGTACGAGGTCCCGGAAGGCAAGTCGCCCGCAGGCTCGAACATCCAACTGCCCGGACGCGGCAGCCTCCTCATGCTCCCGTGGATGGTCGAGAAGTTCGACACCGAAGGAGTCCGCAGTACCGGCGTCTTCCGTCGCTACCACCTGGGCGGCAACGGCGCCGCTCACGGCGGTGTCCTGCCCTTGCTGTTCGACGACGTCTTCGGGATGACGGTCCACGCGGGTGGCCGTCCGATCTCCCGCACCGGCTACCTCCACATCAATTACCGCGCGATCACTCCGCTCAATCAACAACTGGTGATCGAGGGGCAGGTGGATCGGGTCGAGGGTCGCAAGACTTTTGTCAGCGCGCGCTTGACCGATCTCGACGGCAAGCTCCTCGCCGACGGTGAGGCGCTCATGATCGAACTGCTTCCGGGACAGCCCTGACATGTTCCCCTCGTTCGACGATCTGATCGCGGACGCCGTGGTGCTCGCACTACCGATGCGAGTTCGCTTTCGCGGCATCACGACTCGTGAGGCCCTGCTCGTTCGCGGCCCGGCCGGGTGGGGAGAATTCGCACCCTTCGTCGAGTACGACGACGACGAGGCGTCGCAGTGGCTGCTCGCGGGTATCGAAGCGGCGTGGCTGGGTCCGCCGCCTGCGCTTCGTGACGCAGTTCCCGTCAACGCGACCGTGCCGGCGATCGACGCGTCTGCCGTTCCGGAATTGCTGGAGCGCTTCCCCGGGGCCCGGACCGCCAAGGTCAAGGTCGCCGAGAAGGGACAGTCGCTGGCGCAGGACGTCGCCCGGGTGAACGAGGTGCGTCGGCACATCCCGAACGTGCGCGTCGACGCCAACGGCGGGTGGAGCGTGGACGAGGCGATCACGGCCTTGCGAGCGATCACCGATGACGGTGAACTCGAATACGCCGAGCAGCCGTGTGCAAGCGTCGAGGAACTGGTCAGGGTCCGCGCCGCGGGGACCGGTGTGCGGATCGCTGCCGACGAGAGCATTCGCCGTGCCGAGGACCCGCTGCGCGTCGTACGAGCGGGGGGAGCGGACGTGGCCGTCGTGAAGGTGCCGCCGCTGGGCGGAATGCGTGCTGTGGTGGCGCTGTCGGCGCAGCTGGCGGACTACGGGGTGCCGGTGGTGGTCTCGAGCGCTCTGGACACGGCTGTGGGGATGTCCGCGGGACTGGCGGCCGCGGCAGCCTTGCCCGCCCTTCCGTTTGCCTGCGGACTCGGTACCGGCGGCCTGTTCGTCCGGGATGTCGCGGTCACCGGGGCAGCTGTCGACGGTGCTTTGTCGGTGGGTGCCGTCGAGCCTGATCCGGTTCTGCTCGAGACGCTGGCCGCGCCCGCGGACCGGCGCGACTGGTGGTTGGAGAGGGCTCGGCGCTGCCATCGGATACTCGGCAGTAGGGACCAGCCGAATTTCGTATAGTCTCGGGCGCGACCTGATGAACATCAGTGAAGAATGAAGGGATCGAAAGTGGTTGCAGCTCTGAACGAAACCCTGCTCGAGGAATCACGGGTTCCCGCGGTCGTCGCGGACGTGCAGACCTTGATCGACGCAGAGGTTTCGGATAAGTCGGGGGCCTCAGGGCTGGCTCTCAAGGGTGGCTACGGCGCGGTCAAGAAGGTGAGCCCGTCCATCGTGCCGGACGCCGTCACCGCGCTTCTGCCGGCTTTCGTGGCAAAGCTCGAGCCGTACTGGCAGGAATTCTCGGCTTCCGGTGAAGGTAGCTTCGCCGATTTCATCAGCGCCCGCGGCGACGCGGTTGCCGATTCCCTCCTCGAGGTGACGGACGAGCGTATCGAAGGTAGCGACAAGGCCGTCGTCAAGTCGATGTACTCGAAGCTGCGCGGTTCGGCGAAGAAGCATGTGACTGCAGCTCTGCCGCGTCTGGGCGATGTGATCCAGAAGCACGCTGCATAAGCGAACGTAAAACGACGAGTGGCCCGGGAGTTTCTCTCGGGCCACTCGTCGTTTTCGGTGCGTTTGTCAGTGAGCCGAATGTCCGTGGCGCCAGAAGCCGGTGAAGGTGATGTCGGTTTTGGCGAACTTCCGGTCGTTCACGAGGTGCCGACGCAGCCCGGTGGTGAGTGCCTGTTCGCCGGCGACAAAGGTGTACGACGGCCCCTCGGGCAGTTCGGCGGCGCGGACGGTCTCGAGGGTCAGAACACCCGGCGTCGCGTGTTCGTCCTCGCGAACGAGCCAATGCACGTTGACGTTCGCCAACTCCGGAATGTCTTGCTTGTCTTCGATGTTCGGAATCTCGACGAAGACCTCGGCACGCAGGTCTGCGGGCGCGGATTCCAGAATGCCGATGATCGCGGGAAGTGCACTCTCGTCGCCGACGAGCAGTTGCCACTTGGCCTCGGGTGTGGGGTTGTAGATGCAGCCTTCGTCCAAGAGGGCGACCTCGTCGCCGGCCGACGCGGTGTCCGCCCACGCGGATGCCGGGCCGATGTCGCCGTGATAAGCGAAGTCGATGTCGATCTCCGTGGTCTCGCCGAAGAGACCGGATCCGGCAGCACGGTAGGCGCGAATCGTGTAGTTGCGCACGACGGGTCGCGTGTCCTTGGACATCAACAGGTACTGCGCATACCAGAGATTGCTGGCCGCGCTCGGCAACCGGAGTTCACTCTGGCCGACCTGCGGGATGAACATGCGGAACCACTGATCGGCACCCATCGGAGCGATGGTGGACAGCTCTTCGCCGGCAATGGTCACCCGGATGAAGCTGGGGCTGATTCGTTTGTTCGCCACGACCTGCGCCGACACGATGCTGCGTGAGGCCGGTTTCACGAACTTGGCGCGCTTGGCCATGACTGGTTGCTCCCTGATTATCTGTTACTCGTACCTAATCAGGTAACCCTAACCTGATTTACGGTCGCTGTGGAGTGGTGGGTCTGTCCTTTTCGACGACTTCGGGAGGAAGACCCCACTGCGCTCGGCCAAGTCGGCTCATCGGTGCGATTGCCGCGAAGTCCGGCAGGCCGTCGTCGGCGACAGCCTCGGGACGTACTGCGACCGCCACCACATTTCCCATCACGACAAATGAATTGCCGACCTCGATGACCTGGTGGAGCGTGCATTCGATGGCGATCGGGGAGTCGGCGACCCGGACGGGGCGAACCCGCTCGCTCGGCTCGCTACGGATGTTCAACTCGAGAAACTCGTCGGCCTCGGCGTCGTAGAAGGCCGAACTCTGGTTCACCACGTCGGCAAGCCTGGCAGTCGCCAGGTTGATCACGAATTCGCCGGTCGCTTCGATGTTGCGCAGACTGTCCTTGCGTCCGACCGACGTGAACTGCACGATCGGCGGCGCCGAACTTGCCACGGTGAAAAAGCTGTACGGAGCCAGATTGCCGACGCCGTCCGCCGACAGGGTGGACACCCAGGCAATCGGCCGGGGGACCACCGAAGCGGTGAGTAACTGATAGAACCGGCGGGGTTCGAGCTCGGCTGGATCGAAGAGTGTGCGCACCCACACATAATGCCGCTGTCCCCGCCCCTGGGCATGCTTGCGCCCGAACATCTGACACTCTTGAAGGCGTGAATCCGTCCACTGCACAAGCCACAGCCGTCGTCGACGAACTGGTTCGTGGTGGCGTGCGTGAAGTCGTGCTGTGTCCAGGCTCTCGCAACGCGCCCCTCGCATTTGCCCTCCAGGCCGCCGACCTCGACGGCCGGTTGCGTCTGCACATGCGGATCGACGAGCGGACAGCAGGCTTTCTGGCACTCGGACTGGCAATCGCCGGGAAACGACCGGTCCCCATCGTGATGACTTCCGGGACCGCCGTCGCGAATCTCGGACCCGCTGTCCTCGAGGCCAACTACGCGCGAGTGCCGCTGGTGGTCCTGAGCGCCAACCGGCCGTACGAGATGCTCGGCACCGGCGCCAACCAGACCGTCGAGCAGCTCGGGCTCTTCGGCAGTCAAGTCCGCGCAACCATCAGCCTGGGCCTGGCGGAGGACGATTCGACGCAGAACAGCCAGTGGCGCTCGGCGGTCTGCCGGGTCCTCGCCGCTGCCCGCGGAACCCGATCCGGAAACGCGGGTCCGGTGCATTTCGACATTCCACTTCGTGAGCCGCTGGTGCCGGACGTGCACGTGCAGGGGCCGGTCCCGGAGGGCCGTCCCGGCGGTGCGGCCTGGACCACCACCCAGAATGCGACGCTCGACGTTCCCGTCGATCTGGACCTCACCGCAGATACGGTGGTCATTTCCGGACACGGTAGTGCGCTTCGGCCTGAGCTGGCCGGCCTGCCGACCGTGGCCGAGCCGACGGCTCCGATGCACGGGATCGCACTGCATCCACTCGCGCTCTCGCAACTCAAGCCCAAGCAGGCGATCATCACCGGCCGCCCGACGTTGCATCGTCAGGTCTCGAAGGTGCTGGCCGACCCGGGCGTCGACGTCTACGCGCTGACTACCGGGCCGCGCTGGCCGGACGTATCCGGCAACGTACTCGCCACCGGAACCAGAGCAGTGGTCACCGGGACTCCCGATCCCGCCTGGATCGCTCGATGCGCCGCGCTGACCGAGCACGCCGAAACTGCCGTCCGCAAGCAACTCGACGCCCACCCCAAGGCCACCGGCCTGCACGTGGCAGCTGCTGTGATGGATGCTCTCGCGGACGGCGACCAGCTTCTGCTCGGCGCATCCAACCCTGTTCGCGACGCGGCCCTCGTGAGCTATCCCAAGCCCGCCGTACGGGTGCTGTCGAATCGCGGCGTCGCAGGTATCGACGGCACCGTCTCGGCGGCGGTCGGTGCTGCGTTGGCGTACGAGGGCGGCCGGACCGTCGCTCTCATGGGCGACCTGACCTTCCTGCACGACGCGTCCGGGCTGCTGATCGGGACCGGTGAGCCGAGGCCGAGCGACCTCACCATCGTCGTCGCCAACGACGACGGCGGCGGTATCTTCGAGCTCCTCGAACAAGGCGACCCGCAGTACGCCGGCGTCTTCGAGCGAGTGTTCGGAACACCACACGGCATGGACCTGGCTGCGCTGTGCGCGGCCTACCGCGTGCCGCACGCAGCGGTCACCGTCGACGCCCTGGCAACGACGCTGGCGCAACCGGCCAACGGCATTCGTGTGCTCGAGGTCGCGACGGATCGCAGTGGGCTGCGCGAACTCCACGCTTCCGTGCGGGCACAGCTGTGACGCAAACAGTTCTGCGTCGCCTCCGCATCGGTGTGCTGGTGGTTGCGGTCGGCATTTCCGTGCTCGCGGTGATTCTGGTTCTCGGTGCCTGGCGCAACGATCGGACCATCGAATCGAACATGGGGACCGCAACCGCCGAGGTGCTCTCGGCAGGCTCGCTACGTTCGGCGATCAGCTTCGTGACACCGGACGGCGCCAACCACAACCCTGAACTCGGCGTGCTCTACCCCACCAATCTGACTGTGGGACAACGCATCGAGGTGGAGTACTCCAAAGCCGACCCTGATTTGGTCCGGGTAGCGGGACGCAACGCGACGGTGGCGCTGATCCCGGCAGGATCGGTGATCGTCGTGACGTGGCTCCTGGCTGGACCGTCGATCTGGTACCTGCGCAAGCGGGAAGCGCAGGCGGCAAGTTCGGCGCCGGTCGCCTCGAGTTAGTTCGCGCTTCGCCCGAACTTCACACGAACATGACGTGGACTTTTCCTGGCCCTGTCACCGTTCTCGGTGTGAGAGTAGCCATCGTTGCGGAGTCATTCCTGCCCAACATGAACGGCGTCACCAACTCGGTACTACGCGTGCTCGAACACCTCGATCGCACTGGCCACGACGCCATGGTCATTGCGCCGGACACCGTCGGATCCGACACCTCTGCCGCCACCGAACACGAAGGCGTTCAGGTGGTTCGGGTGCCAGCCGTCATGGTGCCCAAAGTCAGTTCACTTCCCGTCGGCCTGCCGCAACCACGATTGACCACGGCCGTGCGGACCTTCGCGCCCGACGTCGTCCATCTGGCGTCACCGTTCCTGCTCGGCGCCGGGGGAGTGGCCGTCGCCAAGCGGCTCGGGATCCCGACCGTCGCGGTCTACCAGACCGACGTCGCCGGATTTGCCGAAAGCTACGGTCTCGGCGTCACCAGCCGCGCCGCATGGGCGTGGACCCGTCGAATCCACAAGAGCTGCAACAGGACACTCGCGCCCTCCACGTCGGCAGTCGACGCCCTCGAAGAGCACGGCATTCCGCGCGTGCACCGATGGGCCCGCGGCGTCGACGCACAACGATTCGCGCCTTCGCGTCGTAGCTCGGTGTTGCGGCAGTCCTGGATCGGCGACAGCGACCGGTTGGTGGTCGGCTTCGTCGGTCGCCTCGCGCCCGAAAAGCACGTCGAACGATTGGCGGCCCTGGCCGGCGATCCCAGTGTGCAGATCGTCGTCGTCGGAGACGGCCCGGACCGCGAGAACCTACGACGACTGATGCCGGACGCGATCTTCACCGGACAACTCGGCGGTACCGCGCTGGCCGACGCCTATGCGAGCCTGGACGTATTCGTTCACCCCGGCGAGCACGAGACCTTCTGCCAGGCGGTTCAGGAAGCCCTCGCGAGTGGTGTGCCTGTCGTCGGACCGGACGCCGGCGGACCGCGTGACCTGATCTCGCATTGCCGCAACGGCTACCTCCTGCCGACGGACAGGTTCACCGAACTCCTGCCAAGCGCCGTCGACGCACTTCGTCAGCGTGATCTGCGGGTGCAGTTCGGCTCCGCGGCGAGGCGCTCGGTGCTGCACCGGACCTGGCCGGCAATCTGCGAAGAGTTGCTCCGTCACTACGAGGACGTGCAGGGCCTCGGGCGGCGAACGGGTGCCAGAGCAGCCTGAACGCCCTCGCTGCCCGAGGGTTGGTAGCGTTTCGGGTGTGGCCACTACACACGGAACCCGAGCAACTCTCGAGAAGCAACCGCACGAAGTCGCGTCGATGTTCGACGACGTCGCGGAGCGATACGACCTCACCAACACCGTGCTGTCCTTCGGCCAGGACAAGGGTTGGCGCAAGGCCACCCGCGAAGCCCTCGATCTGAAGCCGGGCGAGAAGGTGCTCGACCTCGCCGCCGGAACCGGAGTCTCGACCGTCGAACTGGGGCGCTCCGGTGCCTGGTGCGTCGCCACCGACTTCTCCAAGGGCATGCTCAAGGCCGGAATCTCGCGCAAAGTTCCGATGGTCGCAGGTGACGCGATGTACCTGCCCTATGCCGACAACGTGTTCGACGCCGCGACGATTTCCTTCGGTCTGCGCAACGTCTCCGACTTCGAAGCCGGACTGCGTGAGATCGCCCGCGTCACCAAGCCGGGCGGACGTCTCGTCGTCAGCGAGTTCTCGACGCCCGTCTTCGGGCCCTTCCGCACGGTCTACATGGAATACCTCATGAAGGCGCTCCCTCGGGTTGCACGCACCGTCAGCAGCAACCCCGACGCCTACGTCTACCTCGCCGAATCGATCCGCGCCTGGCCGACCCAGGAAGAGTTGGCCCGCAAGATCGAGGCTGCCGGGTGGAAGAACGTCAAGTGGCGCAACCTCACCGGCGGCATCGTGGCGCTGCATTACGCCACTGCCTGAACTGCTGTGCGCCTTTATCAACCCCCGGCGGTTAATAAAGGCGCACAGCACTTGCTCAACCGAACAACGGTCGGGAGTCGATCTTTCTCGACGCGGCCCCCGACGCACGCCATGCCTTCGCCGTCAGATCGACGTCGGCGTCGGTGACGAGGTTCCCCATCACCCGAACGGCGACCGTCATCAGTGCCCGTGAGCGCATCGCGATCGGACCCGACGCGGGCAGGAACTGCGGAACCGTCAGCAGGCCTGCGAGCCGGCGCGCGACCGAGAACGCCTGCCCGTAGTGCTCCCGAAGCACGGTCGGCCACAGCTCCGTCAGATCGTCGGCGCCGAGCTGTTCGACCACCAGACGTCCGCCTTCGAGGCCGTAGTCGATGCCCTCACCGTTGAGCGGGTTCACACACGCTGCGGCGTCGCCGATCACGGCCCAGTTGCGTCCGGCGATGTTGGAAACGGCTCCACCCATGGGTAGCAAAGCCGAAGCGACGGAATGTATTTCGCTGCTCCACTGCCACTCGCTTCGGCGCTGATCGGTGTAGAGGTCCAGCAAGGGTCGCAAGGCACCTGGTGCCGGGCGCTTGGACGTCGCCAGTGTCCCGACGCCGATGTTCACCTCGCCGGTACCGAGCGGGAAGATCCAGCCGTACCCCGCCTGCAACGTGCCCTCCGCGTCCCGCAGTTCCAGATGCGAGGTGATCCACGGGTCGGCGCTGCGCGGCGTCGCGACGTAAGCGCGTGCCGCGACGCCGTACGCGGTGTCCCGGTGCCACTGCCGTCCCAGCTTCTTGCCGAGCGTCGAGCGAACGCCGTCGGCGATGATCAGCGTCCGGCAACGAAGAGCGCTGCGTCCCGAGGGGCCGGCGAGTACGACGGCGGCTACTCGATCACCGTCGAGTTCGACGTCGACGGCCTTGGTGCCCTCGACCATGACCGCGCCCGATTCGACGGCGCACCGGCGAATGGCGTCGTCGAGTTCGGTGCGGGGGATGGCGCTGCCGATCGGCGGGAACGACGTCCCCGGCCACTCGAGTTCGAGTTCTTGTCCGAAGCCGGACAACCGCAGGCCCTTGTTCGTCGTATGTGACCGAACCCACTCGCCGAGGCCGAGGAGATCCAGTTCGGCCACGGCGCGCGGAGTGAGTCCATCACCACAAGTCTTGTCTCGCGGGAAGACGGCAGCGTCCACGAGGACGACGTCTCGGCCGCTGCGGGCGGCCCATGCAGCGGCCGAAGAACCCGCGGGACCTGCGCCGATGACCACAATGTCGGTTTCGTTCGGAAGCGAATCGACGACGGGGGACTGCTCTTCTACGGACACACTCACATCTTCCCAGGCTCGCGATCGCCACCGTGGCGAGGCCGTCCCGAGTGCGAACCGCTAGGTTCACTACCGTGGGAACCGAGCCGTCACTGACGACAGGAATGGGTACTGACATCGTGAGCACCGAAAAGACTGCTGCCGACGCAACCGCATCGAGCACCGTCGTTGCAGGCATCGACCTGGGCGACGAACAGCTCGCCGCAGTAGTGCGTGGTGGACTCTCCGATGTCGAGGAGTTGTTGGTCAGCGAGCTGTCCGACGGAGAAGACTTCCTCACCGAGGCCGCGCTGCATCTCGCGCGAGCTGGTGGAAAGCGCTTCCGTCCGTTGTTCACGATCCTGACCGCGCAACTCGGACCGGTGCCGAACGATCCGTCGATCATCACCGCAGCGACTGTCACCGAACTCGTTCACCTGGCGACGCTCTATCACGACGACGTCATGGACGAGGCGTCCATGCGGCGCGGAGCACCCAGCGCCAACGCCCGCTGGGGAAACAGTGTGGCGATCCTGGCCGGCGACTATCTGTTCGCGCACGCATCACGACTGGTGTCGACGCTCGGACCTGAGGCCGTTCGGATCATCGCCGAAACATTCGCCGAACTGGTCACCGGCCAGATGCGCGAGACGATCGGTGTCAAGAAGGAGCAGGATCCGGTCGAGCACTACCTCAAGGTCGTGTGGGAGAAGACCGGTTCGCTGATCGCTGCTTCGGGACGCTTCGGCGGCACCTTCTCCGGCGCCGACGCAGCTCACATCGAGCGCCTCGAGCGCCTGGGTGATGCCGTCGGCACCGCGTTCCAGATCTCCGACGACATCATCGACATCTCGTCCGTATCGGCGCAGTCCGGCAAGACGCCCGGCACCGACCTGCGCGAGGGTGTCCACACCCTGCCCGTCCTGTACGCGTTCCGCGAAGAAGGGGCCGACGCAGATCGCCTGCGGGAGCTGCTCGCGGGCCCGGTTACCGAAGATGCCCTGGTAGAAGAAGCTCTCGAACTGCTCGAGCGTTCGCCGGGCATGGTCAAGGCGAAGGCAAAGCTGGGCGAGTATGCCGTCGCGGCGAAAGCTCAGTTGGCTGAGCTCCCGCAGGGACCGGCCAACGAAGCGCTCGTGCGTCTCGTCGATTACACGATCGAACGAGTCGGCTGACACCTCGGCGAATCGGGGCCACCGGGTGGAAACCCCGACAGTCACTGGGTGGGAACCCTGATGACCCTGTCCTTCGTTGACTGAACAGAACCGGTGCATACACCGGGGAGTTCGGGTGAGCCTTCGGCTCCAGCGAGGCAAGAGGTGAGCGGTTTGCACGGCTACGCGAACGGTGCGAAGACATTCGGCTTGTTGGTGGGGATGTCGGCGCTGATCGTCTTCATCGGCTCGCTGTTCAACAGCCCGTTCCTTCTGTGGGGATCCGTTCTGTTTGCCGTCGGCATGAATGCCTACGTGTACTTCAACAGCGACAAGCTGGCGCTTCGATCGATGCGCGCCCAGCCCATCACCGAGGTCGAGGCACCGGCGATCTACCGGATCGTGCGCGAACTCGCCACTACGGCGCACCAACCGATGCCCAGGCTGTACATCAGCCCCACGAACGCCCCGAACGCGTTTGCCACCGGTCGTAGCCCTCGGCACGCCGCGGTGTGCGTGACCAGCGGCATCATGCAGATCCTGAACGAACGCGAACTGCGTGCCGTGCTCGGGCACGAACTCTCCCACGTCTACAACCGGGACATTTTGATCTCGTCCGTGGCCGGCGCGATGGCCAGCGTCATCTCTGGCCTGGCCAACTTCGCGATGTACGCGAGCATCTTCGGCGGCCGAGGGAACGGGCAGGGAAGCAATCCGATCGCGCTGCTGCTCGTCTCCCTACTGGGTCCGATCGCGGCAACCGTGGTCAAGCTGGCCGTCTCGCGCTCTCGCGAGTACCAGGCGGATCAATCGGGAGCCGAGCTCACCGGTGACCCGCTGGCGTTGGCGTCGGCGCTGCGCAAGCTCGAGTCGGGCGTTGCAGCCGCGCCGTTGCCGCCTGAGCCCAAGCTCGCGGCGCAGTCCCACCTGATGATCGCCAACCCCTTCAGAGCGGGGGACAAGGTCAGCAAGCTGTTCTCGACGCATCCGCCCATGGCGGACCGGATCGAGCGTTTGGAGAAGATGGCGGGGATGTAGGGGCCTTCGGCCCCTGTGAGCCTTTCTGGTCGTCGGAACTACCAAAAAGGCGCACAGGGGCGCAGCCCCTGCTACCGGTAGTTCACGAACTGCAGGGCGATCCCGAAGTCCTCACCCTTGAGCAGGGAGATGACGCCCTGGAGGTCGTCGCGCTTCTTGCTGCTCACACGAAGTTCCTCACCCTGGATCTGCGCCTTGACGCCCTTGGGGCCCTCGTCGCGAATCTTCTTGGTGATCTTCTTCGCGTTCTCGCTGCTGATGCCCTGGACCAAGGTTCCGGACAGCTTGTAGATCTTTCCGGACTGCGCCGGCTCGCCGGCATCGAATGCCTTCAGCGAGATGTCGCGACGGATCAACTTCTCCTTGAACACGTCGAGGGCGGCCAGCAGTCGCTCCTCGGTGTCGGCGTTCAACGTGATCGTCTCTTCACCAGACCACTCGATCGACGCTCCCGTGTTTCGGAAGTCGAAACGCGTGGTCAACTCCTTGGCAGCCTGATGCAGGGCGTTGTCCACCTCTTGACGGTCAACCTTGCTCACCACGTCGAAGGACGAATCAGCCACTTCACACTCCCGCTTTCCGGTAGTTCACGAACATCGAGTTCCGCCCACCTTCCATACCGGTGGACACCTCGACGTTATCGGGTCGGCACCGCCCGTTACCACCCGGTTTGCAAAATGGGGGTGTGTTCGTTGTATTCTTCTCACCGCACCGAGGAAGCCGTTTTCGGCCGCCGCACGTCGCGATATACTTGCGAATGCGCCGGATCGAAGCCTGGTGCAAGCACGGCAGATTGCCCGAGCGGCCAATGGGAGCGGACTGTAAATCCGTCGGCTTATGCCTACGTAGGTTCGAATCCTACATCTGCCACACCAAGTCAGCCCCGATTCTCTTTACGAGAGTCGGGGCTGACTTTTTTGTGCTTGTTCCGAGGTCGGGTGGGCGTTGGTGACGCCGGCGTCGGCTGCGGCTCAGGGGCCTCGGGAGTGCTTCTGGGGATGCCTTCGGGGGAGTGCGGGGTCAAGTTGGTTCACGCAAAGCCCTCGCCAGCGGCCCCGATCGGTGCAACAATGGGCTCCGGCACCATTTTTGCCCCGATGACCAGCGGATTTGGTGCTGGCGCTCGTTCGTGTGTAATCTTTCGGAGGCTTCAAGAGAGCGGCAACGCGCTCCTGAGCCACGCCCCCTTAGCTCAGTCGGTAGAGCGTTTCCATGGTAAGGAAAAGGTCAACGGTTCGATTCCGTTAGGGGGCTCGCTGGATTGTGGTGCCGTGCTTTCCGCGCGACACTCGACACCGAGGCGGTGTAGCTCAGTTGGTAGAGCAAACGACTCATAATCGTTGCGTCGCCGGTTCAAGTCCGGTCACCGCTACACAATATGCATGATCCACCCTGATTGCTCGTAATCAGATACACCCGAAAGAAGGCATCCCGTGGCCTCCTCGACCGACGTTCGGCCCAAGATCACCTTGGCCTGCGAGGTATGCAAGCACCGCAACTACATCACCAAGAAGAATCGGCGCAACGACCCCGATCGCCTGGAGCTCAAGAAGTTCTGCCCCAACTGCGGAACCCACCAGTCGCATCGCGAGTCGAAGTAGTAAGTCCTTAACAGGACGACGATTTTCGCGGAAGACCCTCTCTGGGCCTGCGTCTTCGGGTCCTAGCTAGAAGAGAGTCTCACCGCGTGACAGATTTGCAAGAGAACCAGGCAGCGGCCGAGGTCCCTACGGACCCGGCCGCTCATGCCGTCCAGATGGTCGGTCACCACTATCGTGTCGAAGACTTCTACGAGGTCGGACGCGAGAAGGTGCGCGAGTTCGCTCGCGCCGTCCAGGACGCCCATCCCGCGCACTACGACGAGTCGGCAGCCAAGGGCCTCGGATACGACGGCCTGATCGCTCCCATCACGTTCGTCGCCATCGTGGGTGCCATTGCTCAGCGACGTCTGTTCGAAGAGATCGTCACAGGCTACGACTTGAGTCAGATTCTTCAGACCGATCAGCGCTTGGTGCTGCACAAGCCCATGCAGGTCGGTGACCGACTCTTCAGCGACGTCTTCCTGGATTCGTTCAGGCAGGCCGCAGGTAGCGACATCATCGTGACCAAGAACATCATCACCGATCAGAACGACGAAGCCGTCGTCACCACGTGGACGACGCTTGTTGCTCGAACGGGTGGGGAAGTGGACGAGAACATCGCCCACGCAGTCAAGGACGTGATGATGCATGTCGCTTCGTAAATTTTCCGACGTGAGTGTCGGCGAACTTCTCCCCGAGAAGTCCGTCACCCTGACGCGTGGAAACCTCGCCAACTACGCGGGTGTTTCGGGAGATCCCAATCCGATTCACTTCAGTGACGAGGTCGCACGACTTGCCGGCTTGCCGGACGTCGTCGCGCACGGCATGCTCTCCATGGGCATCGGTGCCGGCTACGTCACCGAATGGCTGGGAGATCCGGGCGCAGTGACCGAGTACAACGTACGGTTCACGAGCCCGGTGATCGTGGCAGCCGACAAGGCTGCCGAGATCGAGTTCACCGCCAAGGTGAAGTCGATCGACGAAGAAAGCAAGACCGCAGTACTGGCAATTGTGGCCAAGTCCGAAGGTAAGAAGATCTTCGGTCGTGCCACTGCCACGGTCCGTCTAGCCTGATCGCAGGGCGGATTGTGTTTGTTCCGGGGCTTTGAAGTACACTGAGATTTCTGGGATTCCTCAGCGCTGCGCGCTGCCCTGAATGTTGCAAGACATTCACCTCGGGTAGCGCGTATGTTGTGTGATCGCAGAACGGTTGATTCAGGCAGGGTCTACCTGTCGAGGTCAACCAAAGGGGCGTAGCTCAACTGGCAGAGCAGCGGTCTCCAAAACCGCAGGTTGCAGGTTCAAGTCCTGTCGCCCCTGCCCCCGGATGCCAGCGACTGAGAGGAACGACGTGAGCGAGGAGCGCGCCAAGCGCGACGCCGACACTTCGGATGCGGAGACTTCACTGTCTGCCGATTCGACCGGTGTCGACGACACTGCAGCTGACGCGACTACGCGTTCCGATCTTTCGTTGGACAAGGACGGTGCCGAAAAGGCTCCCTCCGCATCCAGTGGGGTTTCCAACAAGCCGACCGGCAAGCGCGCTGCACGCGGCGCCTCGGTCAGCGCGTCCACCGTGAAGACTCCGGCCCGGACGGCATCCCGGACATCTTCGGCCAAGCCGACTGCAACGAACCCCGGCAAGAAGCCCAAGGCGAAGAAGGACAACATCTTCAAGCGCCTGCGCAAATTCTTCCGCGAGGTCATCGCAGAACTCCGTAAGGTCATCTGGCCGAACCGCAAGCAGATGATCACCTACACCAGCGTCGTGCTGACGTTCGTGGTCTTCATGGTCGCTTTCATCAGCGGCGTCGATATCGCTGTGATCAAGGGTGTCACCTGGCTGTTCGGCTGATCGCCGTAGCAGTCGGGCGTCTTTGCCTGCGAGCGCGACAAGACCCGACCCGGGTCCGAGTAACGAGAGGAAGCGAGTGCCCCAGTGAGCACCCCCGAGAACGACACGAATGAGGCTTTGGCCGAAGAGCGTGTTTCTGCCGAGGCGGCAGCCGAAGTAGACGTCGTGGTTGCCGAAGGCACCGATGCAGACGTTGCCGAAGGCACTGATGCAGACGCTGCAGCGACCGAGGACGTCATCTCCGACGATGCCGAGAACTCCGACGAGGCCGCTCCCGCCGCCGAGCTCGAGGTCGAGGATCCCGTTGCCGAACTCAAGGCTGCGCTGCGCCGCGCCCCGGGTGACTGGTACGTCATCCACTCGTACGCCGGTTACGAGAACAAGGTCAAGACCAACCTCGAGACTCGCGTTCAGAACCTCGATGTCGGCGACTACATCTTCCAGGTGGAAGTTCCCACCGAAGAGGTCACCGAGATCAAGAACGGCCAGCGCAAGCAGGTCAACCGCAAGGTTCTGCCCGGATACATCCTCGTTCGCATGGAGCTCAACGACGAGTCGTGGGGCGCCGTGCGCAACACGCCTGGTGTCACCGGTTTTGTCGGTGCCACGTCGCGTCCCTCGCCGCTGACCCTCAACGAGGTCGTCAAGTTCCTGCTCCCGCAGCAGGAGCAGAAGAAGCAGCAGGCTGCAGCGGCCGCCGTCGCAGCAGGCGAGGCACCGTCCGAGTCCTTCGGCAAGCCCCTCATCGAGGTCGACTTCGAGGTCGGCGAGTCGGTCACCGTCATGGACGGCCCGTTCGCAACCCTTCCGGCCAGCATCAGCGAGGTCAACGGCGAGCAGCAGAAGCTCAAGGTTCTCGTGTCGATCTTCGGTCGTGAAACCCCGGTTGAGCTCAACTTCAACCAGGTCGCGAAGATCTGACCACCCCAAAACTTGCAATTTGTTCGACGCAAGACACACACCCAAGCTAGAAACTAGGAACTAGAGATGCCCCCAAAGAAGAAGAAGCTCGCCGGGCTCATCAAGCTGCAGATCCAGGCAGGTCAGGCTAACCCTGCACCTCCCGTGGGTCCCGCGCTCGGTCAGCACGGCGTGAACATCATGGAGTTCTGCAAGGCCTACAACGCGGCGACTGAGTCCCAGCGCGGCAACGTTGTGCCGGTCGAGATCTCGGTCTACGAAGACCGGACCTTCGATTTCAAGCTGAAGACCCCTCCCGCCGCCAAGCTGCTCCTCAAGGCAGCCGGCGTCGCCAAGGGCTCCGGCGAACCGCACAAGACCAAGGTTGCCTCGGTGACCATGGATCAGGTGCGCGAAATCGCGAAGACCAAGGCTGAAGACCTCAATGCCAATGACATCGAGCAGGCCGCGAAGATCATCGCCGGCACCGCTCGTTCCATGGGCATCACGGTCCAGGGCTGATAGTCCGCTCCACAGCATTACGTGGGAGGGCCGGCCAGGCCCCGACCACAACTGAACCATTCACCACTGCACAGGTAATTCGCTGCAGTGACAAGTAAGGACAGAACAAATGGCAAAGCGCAGCAAGGCGTACCTCGCCGCCGCTGAGAAGATCGACGCAGACAAGCTCTACAGCCCGCTTCAGGCTGCAAAGCTCGCCAAGGAGACGTCGTCCACCAAGATGGATGCAACCGTTGAGGTTGCAGTTCGTCTGGGCGTCGACCCCCGTAAGGCTGACCAGATGGTCCGCGGAACGGTCAACCTGCCCCACGGCACCGGTAAGACCGCTCGCGTCATCGTGTTCGCTGTTGGCGAGAAGGCAGCAGAAGCCGAGGCTGCAGGCGCTGACGTAGTCGGTGCAGAAGACCTGATCGAGCGCATCCAGGGTGGATGGGTCGATTTCGACGCCGCAATCGCGACTCCTGATCAGATGGCCAAGGTCGGCCGCATCGCCCGTGTCCTCGGACCCCGTGGCCTGATGCCGAACCCGAAGACGGGCACCGTCACGGCGGATGTCACCAAGGCTGTCAACGACATCAAGGGCGGAAAGATCAACTTCCGCGTCGACAAGCAGGCCAACCTGCACTTCGTCATCGGCAAGGCATCGTTCGACGATGAGAAGCTGGTGGAGAACTACGGCGCAGCCCTGGACGAGATCCTGCGTGCGAAGCCCTCGTCGGCCAAGGGTCGCTACGTGAAGAAGATCACGGTCTCGACCACCACCGGTCCGGGCATCCCGGTGGATCCGAACCGTACTCGCAACCTCCTCGAGGATGCTGCAGACGCGTAAGCAGTCCGCATACGAACAAGAAGGCCGGCAGGGATCACTCCCTGCCGGCCTTCTTGTCGTTTCGGGAGAGGGTGATCCCTGCCGGTGGTATCGGTCCATCGGTGGTATCGATCTAACGGTGGCATCATCGGGGTATGCACGAAGCGTTCCAGTTCCTCGGAAACTTTTGGTGGCTGATCTTCGTTTTCGGCGGCACCATCGGTGGGGCGCTGAAGGGTGTCGCGGTTGCCAACGAAAGGCGGATCGAGCGCCGGCAAGAGCGCTTCCGGCTCAAGCAGCAGACCAAGGTCGCCATCGCGCAAGCCAACGCACAACATCACGCCGACGAAGAAACACAGCGCCGAGAGCTGGCCAAGGCAATCGAGCAGCACGATGCGGTCGACGCCCGATGGTTCTCGTATGAGCTCGATCCGGTCACACTGCTCGACACCCCGATGATGACGGACATGCGCGAGCCTTTGACGGCCGATTTTCATCGAGCCAAATATCGTGCCGATCTGCTTCGCCCAGGCAATCCGGAGACGATGATCGGCAACCAGCAGGCACAAACCGAGTACCGCGAGGCGGTGCACGCTTACTCGATCGCCTTCGAAATCGCGGAAGCTGAGGCGAAGCGCCGCCGACGGAGCGGATTCACCCTCGACGAACAAGAGCGCCTGGTAAGGGCGCAACGTCTGCTGCGACTGGCCATGGACGAGGGCGCGACGCCACAGGAACGTCAGAGTGCGTACCGGAAGGCCCACAAGGAACTCGATGGACTGCTGGTGTTGCCGGACCGAGCTCGGGCAGCAATCGAACACAAGATCGCCAGGGCTATCGGTGCTTGAAGGAATCGGGTGCGTGACGAACCCGATTTGGTTGTGCAGCGAGCAGTCAGGTAGTCTTCGAGGCGGAGTTCAGTGCTGGATATGAACTTCACCCCAAAATCATGTTCTACCCAAGACCGTTGGTGATTGCACTCAGTGATGGGTGTGGTTGAAAGTCCGGGAGTGCCCGGCGGCCCACGTAGGTGAACGAGGTAGGGGGATAGCTTGATGTAGTGGTTCTACAGTTTGCCTGGTTATGCACTGCCTCGCTTTGCATCGTTACGCTGATTCGTAAGCCTCTTCTTCATGTTTCCTCTGTACGCCCCGTGCGCTTGCGCCGGGGCGTTTTGCATGTCGCGGACTGTGTCTTCTCGGGTTCACCCCGATGAGGTGCAGCGGTTCCTGAGTGGGACAACGACTGTCACGAGAGGAGGCGAAGTATGGCAAAGCCTGAGAAGGTTTCCGCAGTTGCGGAAATCACCGAGCAGTTCAAGGGTTCGACCGCCGCTGTGGTCACGGAATACCGTGGCCTTTCGGTTGGCAACATCACGACACTGCGACGCGCTCTCGGAGAAGGTGCCACCTACTCCGTCGCCAAGAACACCCTGGTCAAGCGTGCCGCCGCAGAGGCTGGCATCGAGGGCCTTGATGACCTGTTCGTTGGTCCGACCGCCATTGCATTCATCAAGGGCGAACCGGTCGACGCTGCGAAGGCTCTGAAGAACTTCGCTAAGGACAACAAGGCGCTCATCATCAAGGGCGGCTACATGGACGGCGCTGCGCTGTCCGTGGAAGAGGTCAACAAGATCGCGGATCTCGAATCCCGCGAAATCCTGTTGGCAAAGCTTGCCGGCGCGATGAAGGGCAACTTGGCAAAGGCCGCAGGCCTGTTCAATGCTCCCGCTTCGCAGATGGCCCGTCTGGCCGCTGCCCTGCAGGAGAAGAAGGCTGCAGAAGGCGGAGCCGCAGAGGCCCCCGCAGAGGCTGCCACCGAGGCTCCGGCCGAGGCCGAAGCCGAAAGCTGATCCGCACCCGCGCATCACTGCTATAACCCCGCCCGGTCGCGGATCAGCGACATGGGACTTACAGGAAGGACCGCCACAATGGCGAAGCTCAGCACCGAAGAGTTGTTGGACCAGTTCAAGGAGCTCACCCTCCTCGAGCTCTCGGAGTTCGTTAAGGCATTCGAGGAGACCTTCGAGGTCACCGCTGCTGCTCCCGTCGCCGTCGCCGCTGCAGGCGCACCGGCTGCCGGCGCAGAAGCTGCTGAAGAGCAGGACGAGTTCGACGTCGTCCTTGAGTCGGCTGGCGACAAGAAGATCCAGGTCATCAAGGTCGTCCGTGAGGTCGTTTCCGGCCTCGGCCTGAAGGAAGCCAAGGATCTCGTCGAGAGCGCTCCGAAGGCCATCCTCGAGAAGGTTGCCAAGGACGCCGCAGAGGCTGCCAAGGAAAAGCTCGAAGCTGCCGGCGCAAAGATCGTCATCAAGTAAGACGGTTTTCCCGCTGCTCTTCGCGAGTAGTAACGAAGAGGGCCACTCCCCACGGGGAGTGGCCCTCTTTTTTTGAACTTTTTTCGCGGGTGATATGCCGGAATTCATGCAGGTGGGAGGGGTGTCCGAACTAGGCTGTGATCTGAATTATGCTTCTTCCCTACTCGTTAGTAGTATTCGCAGTCACGGGTACCACTCCCATGCGATAGAGTGACCCAACCCACACGGGTGCATGCATGCAACGGACGTCGCGGAGGTAATGGTGGGAGTCGAGGTAGCGGTACAAGGACTGACAAAGTCTTTCGGGTCGCAGAGGATTTGGCAGGACGTGTCGTTGACACTTCCCGCGGGTGAGGTCAGCGCACTGCTCGGGCCTTCGGGTACCGGTAAGTCGGTGTTCCTGAAGTCCCTGATCGGACTGCTCCGCCCTGAACAAGGCTCCATCGTCATCGACGGCACGGACATCCTGCAGTGCTCCTCCAAGGAGCTCTACGAGATCCGCAAACTGTTCGGCGTTCTCTTCCAGGACGGCGCACTGTTCGGCTCGATGAACTTGTACGACAACATCGCCTTCCCGCTTCGTGAGCACACCAAGAAGTCGGAATCCGATATCCGCAAGATCGTGATGGAGAAGTTGGACCTCACGGGTCTGGTCGGCGCCGAGGACAAGCTTCCCGGTGAGATCTCCGGCGGTATGCGCAAGCGTGCCGGTCTGGCGCGTGCACTCGTTCTCGATCCCGAGATCATCCTCGTCGACGAGCCCGACTCCGGTCTGGATCCGGTGCGTACGACGTACATCAGCCAAACGCTGATCGACATCAACGCCCAGTCGGACGCGACGATTCTGATCGTCTCGCACAACATCAACCTCGCACGCACGGTGCCGGACAACATCGGCATGCTCTTCCGTCGTCAGTTGGTGATGTTCGGTCCTCGTGAGGTGCTGCTCACCTCGGACGAGCCCGTCGTCAAGCAGTTCCTCAACGGAACGATGATCGGTCCGATCGGTATGTCGGAGGAGAAGGACGAGGCTCAGATGGCGCACGAGCAGGCGCTCGTCGACGCCGGTCACCACGCCGGTGGTGTCGACGACGTCGAGGGCATCGTGCCGCAGATGAAGGCCACCCCCGGAAACCCGGAGCGTCAGGCTGTTCGTCGTCGCCAGGAGCGCGTCCGTCAGATCATGCACACCCTCCCAGCTAACGCACAGGCGGCGATTCAGGACAGCCTCGACGAGGTTGACGGAACTGGGCAGTACGATCCCCAGTACGCCGAAGCGAGCGGCTATCAGGGGGAGTGGAACGACAACTCGCAAGACACGCAGGTCATTCCTGCATACGAGGGCGATCCCTACGGAAACACGACACACGGGCAAGGGTAGGCATATCGGATGGGGGTTACCCGCAACTCGGTTCTGAGTCCGGTCAACGGAGCATTAACTCAGGCCGGAAACATCGTCGAACTGTTTGTCGACGTCGTCAGGAATACGTTCCGGCGTCCATTTCAGTTCCGTGAGTTCATCGAGCAGGCCTGGTTCATCGCCAGCGTGACAATTTTGCCGACGGCATTGGTAGCCATCCCTTTCGGCGCCGTCGTCTCACTGCAGACCGGTTCGCTGATCAAGCAGTTGGGTGCAGAATCGTTCACTGGCGCTGCCAGCGTCCTGGCGGTGATCCAGCAGGGTAGCCCCCTGGTGACAGCGTTGCTGGTCGCCGGTGCGGCCGGATCGGCCGTGACGGCCGATCTCGGTTCTCGAACCATCCGTGAAGAGATCGACGCGATGGAAGTCCTCGGAATCAATCCGATTCAGCGCCTGGTGGTTCCGCGTGTCCTCGCGATGGTGCTGATCGCTGTTCTGCTCAACGGACTGGTGTCCGTCGTCGGTATCGCGGGTGGTTACTTCTTCAACGTGATCCTGCAGGGCGGTAACCCCGGTGCCTACATCTCGTCGTTCTCAGCTTTTGCGCAGCTACCGGACATTTGGAGCGGTGAGATCAAAGCCGCGGTGTTCGGTGTCATCGCTGGTGTGATCTCCGCGTACAAGGGACTCCACCCGTCCGGTGGCCCGAAGGGCGTCGGTGAGGCGGTGAACCAGGCTGTCGTCATCACGTTCCTGCTGTTGTTCTTCGCCAATCTGATTCTGACGATGGTGTACCTCCAGATCGTGCCGGCGAAGGGATCTTGACCTAAATGACCATCGCACGAGGCCGCGGCGATCAGTTCCTGCTGAAGAGTCGCAAAGTAGCCAGAATTCCAGTGAACGCGTTGGACCGCGCGGGCGAGCAGATGTCGTTCTACGCGCGCGCCATCGCGTGGACCCCGCGCACCCTGCATCGGTACCGGAAGGAGACGCTTCGACTACTCGCCGAAGTGACCTTCGGTAGCGGTGCGCTCGCAGTGATCGGCGGAACCATCGGCGTCATCGCGATGATGTCCGGATTCACGGGTGTCGTCGTCGGCCTCCAGGGCTTCGCCGCTCTGGAGCAGTTGGGTAGCTCGGTCCTGACCGGCTTCCTCTCCGCATACGTCAACACCCGTGAGATCGCTCCGATCGTTGCGGCTCTTGCGCTCTCGGCCACGGTTGGTTGTGGCTTCACCGCCCAACTCGGTGCCATGCGAATCTCCGAAGAGATCGACGCGCTCGAGGTCATGGCAGTTCCGTCGGTGCCGTTCCTGGTCACGACGCGCATGATCGCCGGCTTCGTCGCCGTCATTCCGCTGTACATCGTGGGTCTACTCGCGGCGTACCTCGCCTCGAGAGTGATCAGCACGGTCTTCAACGGGCAGTCGACGGGTTCCTACGACCACTACTTCAACCTGTTCCTGCCACCGCAGGACGTGCTGTATTCGTTTGCGAAAGTCCTGGTATTCGCCTTCGTGCTGATCCTGATCCACTGCTACTACGGGTTCCATGCCTCAGGTGGTCCCGCAGGTGTCGGTGTGGCCGTCGGCCGCGCTGTTCGCGCCGCAATCGTGACGATCGCCGTTCTCGACTTCTTCCTCAGCCTCGCAATCTGGGGCACCACGACGACAGTGAGGGTGGCCGGATGATCGAGGCTCCGTCAGTCCTGCGCCGCCGTGTGCTCGGACTCGTGTTCTTCGTGGTGTTGGCATTGTTCCTGGCCTTCACCATCGGAACCTTCAACAAGACGTTCAAGGACGTCGTGAAGATCGACCTCGTGACCGACACAGTCGGAAATGCGTTGCCACCCAACGCGGACGTCAAGGTCCGTGGGCTGCTGGTCGGCGAGGTGCGATCCGCGTCGACGAAAGACGGCCAGGTCACCTCGGTCCTCGCGATCGAGCCGGACAAGGCTGATCTCATTCCGTCCAACGTCACGGCGCGTCTGCTCCCGAAGACGCTTTTCGGTGAGCGCTACGTCTCCCTGATCATTCCGGAGGGAACCACCGCGACCCCGATTTCCGCGGGAACGGTGATCCACCAGGACAAGAGCGGCAATGCTGTCGAGGTCGGCGACGTTCTGGACGGACTGCTCCCACTTCTGCAGGCGATTCCGCCGCAGGATCTGGCGAACACTCTCGGTTCTCTCGCGCAGGGTCTGACGGGACGCGGCGCCGAGCTCGGTCTGACGGTCGATCGTCTCGAGGAGATCTTCCGCGGCGTCAATACCGAACTGCCCGCGGTGCAAGAGGATCTGCGCAAGTTCGCGGACTTCTCCCAGACGTACTCGGACGCTGCGCCCGATCTGATCAACGCTCTCGACAATCTGCGGACCACGGGTAACACGGTGGTGCAGAAGCAGGACCAGTTGCGGACACTGCTGGCGTCGCTCACCGTGACATCGTCGGACACCGCAGCCTTCCTCGAAGCGAACTCGTCCTCGATCATCACGCTCGCTGCGGATTCGAAGGAAGCTCTCCAGCTTCTGGCCCAGTACTCTCCGACCTTCGGGTGCACGTTCAAGGGCTTCTCGGACACCGCTCCGGAAGCTGCCAAGATCCTGTCCACCGACGCGCCCAATCCTGGTGTGCGTGCGAGTATTCAGATCGTGAACCCCAAGGGTCGCTACCTGCCCAACCAGGACGAGCCACGGCTCGTCGACAACCGCGGCCCGGTTTGCTACGACAACGTCACCGAGCCCGGTCGTCCGTTCCCGCAGTACCCCGGCGGTTCGTACGGTGACGGTTCCTACCAGGTTCCTTCCCGCAATCCAGGTCCCGCCACCATGGAATTCCTGCCTGCACCCGAGGGCTCCGGACCTCAGTTGTTCTCGACCAACAACAGCGGTCCGGCTCAGCAGGCCGGCTACGCGGGCTCGAAACTCGAAGAGGATACGTTGAAGGTGATCTACGGACAGGCCAACGGTGTTGCGCCGGACGATGTTCCGGCGTGGACCACGATGGTCAGCGCTCCGGCATTCGCAGGTGCGGAGGTGAGCGTCCAATGAGAGGACTCGCAGCTCCGCTGACAAAGCTCATCATCTTCGTTGTGGTGACGGTCCTGGCGACAGGACTGCTGGCAGCCAGTATCGCCAACCTCGGCGGCGGTGGCGGCACCAAGTTCAACGCCGTCTTCTCCGACGTCACTTCGTTGAACGAGGGCGACGAGGTTCGCATTGCCGGTGTTCGTGTCGGCCAGGTCGAGAAGATTGCCATCGTCAACGACAACCAGGCCGAGGTCCAGTTCTCGGTATCCGACCGTGATTGGTTGCCGGCCAGTTCCATCGCCACCATCCGGTTCCGCAACCTGGTGGGGCAGCGGTACATCTCGCTCTCGCAAGGTGAAGGCAGCCAAGGCAAGAAGATCACCGGCGGCGATACCCTGCCGCTGTCTCAGACGCGCCCGGCAGTCAACCTCACGACACTCTTCAACGGCTTCAAGCCGCTGTTCACCACCCTGAGCGCGGACGACGTCAACAAGCTGTCGTACCAGATCATCCAGGTGTTCCAAGGCGAATCGGGCACCATCAGTGAGCTCGTGCGCAACACCGCGAGCCTGACCAACACCGTCGCGGACAAGGACGCGGTCATCGGCGCGGTGATCAAGAACCTCAACGACGTTCTCGACACCGTCAACGCGAACGACAAGAACCTCGATTCACTGATCGTCAACACCCAGCAACTCGTCACCGGGTTGGCCAACGAGCGTGGGGTGGTCGGTTCGGCCGTCACCTCACTCGCCGGCCTGACCGACGCGACGGCAGACCTGCTCGAGCCGACGCGGCCGTCGATTCAGGGCTCGATCACGGCGCTCAACACACTGGCGACCACACTCAATCGTCGGAGTGACGACGTCAACGCGGTGCTCGAGACCTTGCCGGTCAAGCTCGAGAAGCTCGCACGCGTAGCGAGCTACGGTTCCTGGTTCCAGTTCTATCTGTGCGGAATCGACATCGTTGCCGGTCCAGGACAGTCTGCGTCGCTGAATCTGCCCACCGGCCTGCCGACGGTCAATCAGCCGATTTACACCAACGCGGCCACGCGATGCACTCAAGACGGTATGAGGGAGTTGCAAGGTCGATGAGTAAACGTCGCAGTCCGGCAATGGCCGGAGCCATCGGTATCTTCGTGGTGCTGCTGGCCACTTTGTCCGCGTTCTTCCTCGATTCGCTTCCGTTCGTGGGAGCAGGCTCGTCCTACTCCGCCGAGTTCTCCGAAGCCGCGGGTCTCAAGCCTGGTAACGAGGTTCGTATCGCCGGCGTGAAGGTCGGCAAGGTCACTTCCGTCGATCTCGACGGTGACCGTGTTCTCGTCGACTTCAAGGTCAGTGACGCGTGGGTGGGAGATCAAACCTCTGCGTCCATTCAGATCAAGACCATTCTGGGACAGAAGTACCTCGCACTAGATCCGCGCGGAACCGACAACCTCGATCCCAAGGATCGGATTCCGCTAGAGCGCACCACCTCTCCGTACGACGTCGTTCAGGCCTTCTCGGCCGCGGCGGACACCGTCGGCGACATCGACACCGACCAGTTGGCGAAGAGCATGGAGACGTTGTCCCAGGCATTCTCCGAGACACCTGGCGATGTCCGCGCTTCGCTCGACGGTGTCAGTCGGCTGTCGCAGACGATCGCGAGCCGCGATCAGGACTTGCAGAAGCTCTTCGCCGCCACCGGGAAGACGTCGCAGATTCTTGCTGACCGCAACAAGGAATTCACCCAGCTGATCCGAGACGGTGGACTACTGGTGCAGGAGCTCAACAATCGCCAGCAAGCGATTTCGCAGCTGCTCACCGGAACTCAGCGCGTCTCTCAGCAGCTCACCGGTCTCGTTCGTGACAACGAGGCGGCAATCGGGCCGGCGCTGACGCAGCTCAACGGCGTCATCGACATCCTGAAGGCAAACAACGAGAACCTGGACAAGGCACTGAAGCTCTACGAACCCTTCATTCGCTTGTATGCCAACGTGGTCGGCAACGGCCGTTGGTTCGACCAGGTCGTCGTGAACCTCCTTCCGCCGGGTCTGCCGGACATTCCGGGCTACCGTGACCCCGTTCGTACGTTGGGAGGCAACTGATGGCTGATACTGCCGAAGCCGGAAGCGGCTCCAAGAAGCGCTCGGTCGCGATCATCGCCGCTGTTCTGATCGGGTTACTCGTAATCGGTGGCGCGCTGTGGTGGGTGTTCACTCGCGCCGGAACCACCAAGATCACCGCCTACTTCGACAAGTCGGTGGGTATCTACGACGGTTCCGACGTTCGTGTTCTCGGTGTCAAGGTCGGCACCGTCGAATCCGTCGAACCCCAGGGAGATCAGGTCAAGGTCGAGCTGCGTGTCGATCGTGGGATCGACATTCCCGCGGGTGCCAGTGCCGCTCAGATCACGCCGTCGGTGGTTGCCGACCGCTACATCCAGCTGACACCGGTCTTCACCGGCGGCGACAAGATGGCCAGCGGTGCAGTAATTCCGATCGAGAAGACGGCGACGCCCGTCGAGGTCGACCAGTTGTACTCCAGCATCGACGAACTCGCGTCGGCTCTCGGTCCTGAAGGTGCCAACAAGAACGGAGCACTGGCCGATTTCGTCGAGACAGGTGCGGCCAACCTGGAGGGCAACGGTGAAGCGTTGGGAGACAGCATCACCAACCTCTCGGATGCCGCACGGACGCTCAATGATTCGCGTGACAACATCTCGCTCACCATCAAGAACCTGGATACTTTCGTGGGCGCTCTCGCGGCCAACGATCAGCAGGTGCGCCAGTTCAACACGCAGTTGTCGGACCTGACCGGATTCCTGGCAGGTGAGCGCGACGATCTCGGTGCCGCTCTGAACCAGCTCTCGATTGCGCTCGGCGACGTCGCGAAGTTCGTGGCCGACAACCGCGATCAACTGGTCCAGACAACCGAAGGTCTCGTCGAACCGACACAGACATTGGCGAACAACAAGGAAGCACTGGCCAACACGCTCACCATGCTTCCGCTGGCGATCTCCAACTTGGTCAACTCGTACGACGCCGAATCAGGTGTGCTGGCTTCACGTCTGGCGTTCCCTGATCTTCAGAACCCGGCCGGCGTGCTCTGCAAGTTGATGGACCTCGGCAAGCTGTTGCCCGGTGATCCGCGGTTCGAGGCATTGGGAAGGCAGATGCAACCGGCCATCGACCAGTGCGCAAACGTCGCAGCGATGACCGACGCAGCCAATCAGGCTGCAGGCCTGAACCTTCCCTTCGGCATCCTTGCCGGTTCCGAACGACAGATGCAGGTAGTTCCGGGCACTGTGCCCGGCGTCGTGTCACCGCGACTGACCAGTGGAAACGGGGAGGGCGAGTGAAGCGTTCGTTGATAGTCGGCGCCGGATTGTGCGCCGTCCTGATCTCGGCAACCGCCTGCTCGTCCGAGGGGATCTACGCTGTCCCGCTTCCCGGCGGTCCTGATGTGGGTTCCGATCCGATGCACTTGACCATTCAGTTCGACGACGTGCTCGACTTGGTTCCGCAGTCCGCTGTGAAGGTCGACGGCGTTCCCGTCGGTCGCGTCGACGACGTGTCGGTCGGACCGGACGGATGGACCGCGGATGTCGGCATCATCCTCGACTCGTCGGTTGATCTGCCCGCCAACGCAATTGCCGCGGTCGAGCAGACCAACCTGCTCGGCGAGAAGTTCATCCAGCTGTCGGCCCCGCCGTCCGGACCGGACTCTGCGAAGCTGGCCGACGGTGACCTCATTCCGCTGGATCGCACTCGCCACGCCACGGAGATCGAGCAGGTTCTCGGCGCATTGTCGCTGCTGCTCAACGGCGGCGGTGTAGGCCAGTTGCAGCCTATCGTCGAAGAACTCGGTGCCGCGTTCGACGGTCGCGAAGGCAAGACGAGAAGTCTTCTGGAGCAGGCGAACACACTCATCGGTGGACTCAACGAGCAGCGTGACGACATCACACGCGCGCTCGACGGCCTGGATGTGCTCTCGACTCGCGTCAACGATCAGAACGAGAAGATCGGGAAGATTCTCGAGGAACTCCCCGTTGCGACACAGGTTCTCAACGAGCAGCGTCCGCAGCTGACGCAGATGCTCGCTCAGGTGGATCGACTCGGAACAGTGGGAACCGACGTCCTCACACAGTCCAAGGACGATCTGATCGCTGATCTTCAGGCTCTGCGTCCGACGCTGCAGGCGCTCGCAGACTCCGGTGACGACTTCGTGGGGGCACTTCCGTTCCTTCCGACGTTCCCGTTCCCGGACGGTGTCGAGAAGATTGCACAGGGTGGTTCCGTCAACCTCTTCCTGAGTGTCGACCTGCAGATCGGCAATACACTCTCGGGTCTCGGTGTCGGGCAGGGAGAACCGGAATACCGCCAGCCCAAGTTCGGCAATCCCAAGCCGGTGGTCGACCCCTCCAACCCGTACTACAACGGCAACGGGCCGCGACCGGGGTGGCCGACAGTGTCACTGCTGCCGATCGCTCCGATCCTGCCGCAGGTTCCCGTTGTCGCCGGCCTTCCCGCCACAACAGCGGGTGACCCGGCAACGCCGGCGCCCGCGGCGAACCCACTCAACCCCATCCAGGGAATGCTGGAACAGTTCGGAATCGGCGGTGATGGACAGTGAGATCAGCTCTGGTCAGATGGCAGCTCGTCGGCTTTGTCGTGGTTGCGCTCCTGGGTCTCATCTACGTCGGCGCCAAGTACGTGCGCCTGGACAACCTCATGGGGTTCGGTCAGTACACGGTCAAGACCGAATTGGCCACGTCCGGTGGAATTTTCACCAACGCCGAGGTGACGTATCGCGGCGTGCCGGTCGGGCGAGTGGGCGACATGTCGTTGACCGAGGACGGAATTCAGGTCGACCTGAAGATCGACAACAGTGCTCCGGAGATTCCCGCGTCGGCCCGTGCCGTCGTGGCCAACCGCTCCGCCATCGGTGAGCAGTACGTCGACCTTCAGCCCGATACCGACCAGGGACCGTTTCTCGAGGACGGCTCGGTGATCGCGGTGGGGGACACCACAACTCCGATCCCGATCGAGGATGTGCTGACCAGTGCCAACGGCTTGGTCAAGTCCGTGCCCGTCGACGCGCTCCACACCGTCGCCGTCGAACTCGGTGCAGCGTTCAACGGCAAGGGCGAGGACATTCAGGTCCTGGCCGATTCGCTGTCCGGCCTCTCGCAGTCCGGGCTCGACACTCTGCCTCAGACGCTCGCGCTGATTCGGAACAGTGAGACGGTACTGACGACGCAGTCGGATCAGTCCTCCGCGATCAAGCAGTTCAGTACCGATCTCGATGCTGTCACGGCGCAGTTGCGGACCAGTGATCCGGACATCCGTCGCTTGATCGACAACGGCATCCCGGCCAGCGATCAGATCGGTGCCCTCATCAACGAGGCGGGCCCGAGCCTGACGACTGACCTGACCAATCTTGCCGCGACCACCAAGACGCTTGCGCCGCGAACGATCGCGCTGCAGCCGTTCCTGATCTTCCTTCCCGGTCTGGCCGCTGCCGCACCGACGGTTGCTCCCGGCGACGGAACGGTCCATCAGGGCTTGGTGCTGGAGACCAACAATCCGCTCTCGTGCACGGTGGGTTACGAAGGCACCATGGCGATCCTGGACGAGATGAAGCGTCAGAATCCCAATTTCGACGACACCCAGCAGGACTTCCCGCTCAACACCGCCGCGTCGTGTGAGACGCCGCTGGGCAGCGAGACGGGCGTCCGCAGTGCCAACCGCGTGGTGTACGCCGATCCCGACACGATCCAGCCTTGGGACTTCAAGCCGAAGGTCGATCCGGACAAGTTGAACCTCAACCCGATCGCGACGCAGTTGGCGCCGTTGCTCGGAGTGACACCGAAGTAGACCGATCCGAATGTGGTCGAGTTTGTGCAGTTCAGGCTACTGAGTTGTGGCAGTTGACGATTCGCGGCCAGAGGCTGGGCAAAACAGGTAAGTAGGGTAGTGAGTGTGATTCAGAGAAACAGTTCCCCGCAGTCCGGCGGGCCCGAGCAAGTCGAATCGGGAGCGCCGACAACCGGTAGACCGAAGGGGCTGACAGCGTCTCTGATTGCGGTCGGTGTCTTGCTTCTGGCGGCAGTGGTTGCGCTCGGTGTGTTCGGCGTCCCGTACGTTCGGGCGCTCACCACCGACCGCACCACCGCCGAGATGCGTGACGACGCGCTTATCGGTGCGCAGCAAGTCGCGATCAACCTCAACAACGCGGATTCGGCCAATCTCGACCAGTCGATCGAGAACATGCGTTCTTCGGTGACCGGTGACGAGATGACGACGTATCTGCAGACCGTTCAGGATTCCATCACCGACGAGTTGCGTAACTCGGGCTCGAAGGCTGACACCGAAGTCGTTCAGTCCGCGCTGACCGAGCTCAATACCGATGACCGGACCGCCACGGCACTGGTCGTCGTTCGTGTCACCACGACCCAGGGCAACCAGTTCGTCAAGAATCAGCTCGGCATGCGGCTGGGCATGGTCGAGATCGACGGGGTCTGGAAGGCGCAGTCGGCTGATCCGATCGGATCGCGACTCGATCTCGGCTCCGGCACCCTGCCGGCGGCCGACGGCTCCACGCCTGCACCTGATGCAACGCCTGCCCCTGGTTCGGGGACCGAGGCACCTGCGTCCGGTACTCCTGCACCGACAACCGAGGGTGGTGATTCCGGTGGCCAGTAGTTCGTCGAACCTGCACACCGACATCCCTCGAAGGAGAAGCGCGTAATGCCACCCAAACGTCGTACCGGCGGACCGTCCTCCCCGCAGAACCGTCGGCCGAAGATCGCCGGAAGCGCTCGCTCGCTCAACGTCCCCGCGGGGACGTCCGATTCGGATCCGGTCGAGCCCACGATCGAACAGCCGGAAGAGGAAACACAGGAGGCTGTGAAGCCGGAGGTTGCGAAGCCGACGCTCACGAAGGCAGAGTCCGGAGACATCGAGCCGCCGAAGACGGAAACCGACGCTCCGGAATCCACACCAGGCCCCGATCTGACCAAACCGGCGAAAACCGTCGCAGACGAGCCCAAGGCCCCTGCTACCCCGGAGACGGGCGCGGGGGAGTCGGCGACAACACCTACACAATCCAAGGCCGGTTGGCGCCTGGTCGCGATCCTGGGGGCCGCAGCGGTCATCGTCGCGATCCTCGCCGGCATCGCCTTCTTCAAAGTCGGCGCGAAGACGGACGACATCGCCTGGGTGGACGAAGGCGCCACGGCTGAAGTTCTTCGTGTGACGCCGTCGGCGTTGGCTGCAGTCTTCACGTTTTCTCCCGACACCTTCGACGCCGATTTCGACAAGGGTGTCCAGGGCCTGAACCAGTCGATGCGCGATCAGCTGACGCAGTACAAGGACACGCAGAAGGCCGGCGTCGAACAAACCCAGACGGCAACGACCGCTGATGTCCCGCTGATCGGGATCACACGGCTCGAGAAGGACCGGGCGCAGTTGCTCGCCCAACTGAACGTCAGCTCGACGCAGAACGGCGTGGCGGCAGACTCTCGCTCCGGAATGGTCATCGTGAGTCTGGAGAAGCAGGACGGAAACTGGCTGATCTCGGAGATTCGCGACCAGTAGCTCGGAGATTCGCGACCAGTAGCACCTGCGCACCAGCGCGAAGATCTGGATCGACGCACGATGTCGGTCCAGATTTTTCGTATGTGACGCCGTTGCTGGCTACACTCCCGGTGGCAGTGTTCGAATGCGCGTCACGAATGTTCGAATGCTGCGACACGCGCTCTCGCCCTTGACGGAGCGGTCCGCAAGGTCCACTCTGATCGGTGAACATGCACGGACGAGTGATCGGCAGTCTCACGTCAGTATCTGAATTCGACCCTCAGTTACACCCGACTCGACATTTCCAGAGTAAGGGTGTACTTTTGGACGTTGCGCTGGCTGCCTCCTGTCCACCCCTCGTCTCAACCGCTGCGAAGTCAAGTACTTCTTGCTTTCTGCGACGGGTTTCGTTCGGGTTGTAACCAGCGAAATTCGAAGCAGATACAGCGGCGGTCGCAACAGCACGGAGCGGCCCGCGTGAGGTGCTGGAAGGACGCATCTTGGCAGTCTCTAGCCAGACCAAGGCAGTTTCCGGAATCCCCGGAGCCCCGAAGAGGGTTTCGTTCGCGAAAGTTCGCGAACCCCTCGAAGTTCCCGGGCTTCTTGACGTACAGACAGATTCGTTCGAGTGGCTGATCGGCGCGCAGAGTTGGCGTGAACGAGCAGCGGCACTCGGCGACAATGCAGTGTCCGGTGGTCTCGAGGACATCCTCGCGGAGCTTTCTCCGATCGAGGATTTCAACGGCACTATGTCGCTGTCCTTCTCCGACCCTCGATTCGACGAGGTCAAGGCCTCGACGGACGAGTGCAAAGACAAGGACATGACCTACGCGGCGCCGTTGTTCGTCACCGCGGAGTTCATCAACAACAACACTGGTGAGATCAAGAGCCAGACGGTCTTCATGGGAGATTTCCCGATGATGACCGACAAGGGCACCTTCATCATCAACGGCACCGAGCGTGTGGTCGTCTCGCAGCTCGTGCGTTCCCCCGGTGTGTACTTCGACATGAGCGTCGACAAGAGCACCGAGAAGGATCTGCACAGCGTCAAGGTGATCCCGGGTCGCGGCGCATGGCTCGAGTTCGACGTCGACAAGCGCGACACCGTTGGTGTCCGTATCGACCGCAAGCGTCGTCAGCCTGTCACCGTCCTGCTCAAGGCACTCGGCTGGACCACCGAGCAGATCACGGAGCGCTTCGGCTTCTCCGAGATCCTCATGGCCACGCTGGAGAAGGACAACACCGCCGGCACCGATGAGGCGTTGCTCGACATCTACCGCAAGCTGCGTCCGGGCGAGCCCCCCACCAAGGAGAGCGCACAGACCCTGCTGGAGAACCTGTTCTTCAAGGACAAGCGCTACGACCTCGCTCGCGTGGGTCGTTACAAGATCAACAAGAAGCTCGGCCTGAACGCGGGTCAGCCGATCGTTGCATCCACGCTCACCGAAGAGGACATCGTCGCCACCGTCGAGTACCTCGTGCGTCTGCACGCAGGTGACACCTCGATGACGGCTCCGGGCGGCGTCGAGGTTCCCGTCGAGGTCGACGACATCGACCACTTCGGCAACCGTCGTCTGCGTACCGTCGGCGAGCTCATCCAGAACCAGATCCGCGTGGGCCTGTCCCGCATGGAGCGTGTGGTTCGTGAGCGCATGACCACGCAGGACGTCGAGGCAATCACGCCTCAGACGCTGATCAACATCCGTCCCGTCGTCGCTGCGATCAGGGAGTTCTTCGGAACCTCCCAGCTGTCGCAGTTCATGGACCAGAACAACCCGCTGTCGGGGCTGACGCACAAGCGTCGTCTGTCCGCCCTCGGCCCGGGTGGTCTGTCCCGTGAGCGCGCCGGCCTCGAGGTTCGCGACGTTCACCCGTCGCACTACGGCCGCATGTGCCCGATCGAGACCCCGGAAGGCCCGAACATCGGCCTGATCGGTTCGCTGTCGGTCTACGCCCGCGTCAACCCGTTCGGTTTCATCGAGACCCCGTACCGTCGCGTCGTCGACGGACAGGTGACCGACGAGGTCGACTACCTGACCGCTGACGAAGAAGACCGCCACGTGGTCGCGCAGGCCAACTCGGCCATCGACCGCGAGGGTCGCTTCACCGACTCGAAGATTCTCGTCCGCCGTAAGGGTGGCGAGGTCGAGTTCGTCGCGTCCTCCGACATCGACTACATGGACGTTTCGCCGCGTCAGATGGTGTCCGTCGCAACCGCGATGATTCCGTTCCTCGAGCACGACGATGCAAACCGTGCCCTGATGGGCGCGAACATGCAGCGTCAGGCTGTCCCGCTGGTTCGCAGCGAGGCACCTCTCGTCGGTACCGGCATGGAGCTGCGTGCAGCTGTGGATGCCGGCGACGTCATCATCACCGAGAAGACCGGTGTCGTGGAGGAGATCTCCGCGGACTACGTCACGGTGATGGCTGACGACGGAAGCCGCAAGACGTACCGGATGCGCAAGTTCGCGCGTTCCAACCAGGGCACGTGCGCCAACCAGCGTCCGATCGTGGACGAGGGACAGCGTGTCGAGGCCGGCCAGGTTCTGGCCGACGGCCCTTGCACCGAGAACGGTGAGATGGCGCTGGGCAAGAACTTGCTCGTCGCGATCATGCCGTGGGAAGGCCACAACTACGAGGACGCGATCATTCTGTCGCAGCGTCTCGTGGAAGAGGACGTCCTGACCTCGATTCACATCGAGGAGCACGAGATCGATGCCCGCGACACCAAGCTCGGTGCCGAGGAAATCACTCGCGACATCCCGAATGTCTCCGACGAGGTCCTCGCCGACCTCGACGAGCGCGGCATCATCCGTATCGGTGCCGAGGTTCGTGACGGCGACGTGCTGGTCGGAAAGGTCACGCCGAAGGGCGAGAC
Organism: Rhodococcus sp. SB1D; assembly: GCF_048573875.1. NCBI lineage: Bacteria > Bacillati > Actinomycetota > Actinomycetes > Mycobacteriales > Nocardiaceae > Rhodococcus > Rhodococcus sp. SB1D. Next base: position 99,279 of record NZ_JBMAIQ010000006.1, on the reverse strand, counting down.
CGAGCTGACCCCCGAAGAGCGCCTCCTTCGCGCCATCTTCGGTGAGAAGGCTCGCGAGGTTCGTGACACGTCCCTCAAGGTTCCTCACGGTGAGACCGGCAAGGTCATCGGAATCCGCGTGTTCTCACGTGACGAAGACGACGATCTGCCTCCCGGTGTCAACGAGTTGGTCCGCGTCTACGTGGCACAGAAGCGCAAGATCCAGGACGGCGACAAGCTCGCCGGCCGCCACGGTAACAAGGGCGTCATCGGCAAGATCCTGCCGCAGGAAGACATGCCGTTCCTCTCGGACGGCACGCCTGTCGACATCATCTTGAACACGCACGGCGTCCCGCGTCGTATGAACATCGGTCAGGTCTTGGAGACCCACCTCGGGTGGATCGGCAAGACCGGCTGGAACGTTCAGATCGCGTCCGACGGCTCTCGTCCCGACTGGGCTGCGACCCTGCCGGAAGAGATGCTGTCCGCTCCGGCCGACTCGAACATCGCCACCCCGGTGTTCGACGGTGCGAAGGAAGACGAGCTCACCGGTCTCCTCGGCGCGACGCTGCCGAACCGTGACGGCGAGCAGATGGTCGGACCCGACGGAAAGGCCACCTTGTTCGACGGCCGCTCCGGGGAGCCGTTCCCGTACCCGGTCTCGGTCGGTTACATGTACATCATCAAGCTGCACCACTTGGTCGACGACAAGATCCACGCTCGTTCGACCGGTCCGTACTCGATGATCACGCAGCAGCCTCTCGGTGGTAAGGCCCAGTTCGGTGGCCAGCGCTTCGGTGAGATGGAGTGCTGGGCGATGCAGGCCTACGGCGCGGCTTACACGCTGCAGGAACTGCTGACCATCAAGTCTGACGACGTGGTCGGTCGAGTCAAGGTGTACGAAGCCATCGTCAAGGGCGAGAACATCCCCGAACCCGGCATCCCCGAGTCGTTCAAGGTGCTCCTCAAGGAGCTCCAGTCGCTCTGCCTCAACGTGGAGGTGCTGTCCTCGGACGGCGCGGCCATCACGATGGCGGACGGCGACGACGAGGACTTGGAGCGGGCCGCAGCGAACCTGGGCATCAACCTGTCCAGGAACGAAGCTGCGACGGTCGACGACCTCGCGAACTAGGTTTCGGTCCCCGGGTTGCTCTTGAGAGAGCGGCCCGGGGGCGTAGTTCACATTTGAATTGGCAGTCAGGTTGCCGGGTGACCGGCAACCGTAACCCCAACGGGGAAAGGAAGTTACGTGCTCGACGTCAACTTCTTCGATGAACTCCGCATTGGCTTGGCCAGTGCAGAGGACATCCGCAATTGGTCCTACGGCGAGGTCAAGAAGCCGGAGACCATCAACTACCGCACGCTCAAGCCCGAGAAGGACGGCCTCTTCTGCGAGAAGATCTTCGGCCCCACTCGGGACTGGGAGTGCTACTGCGGTAAGTACAAGCGTGTCCGCTTCAAGGGCATTATCTGTGAGCGCTGTGGCGTCGAGGTCACTCGCGCCAAGGTTCGTCGTGAGCGCATGGGTCACATCGAACTGGCCGCACCGGTCACGCACATCTGGTACTTCAAGGGTGTTCCGAGCCGTCTCGGTTACCTGCTCGACCTGGCTCCGAAGGATCTCGAAAAGATCATCTACTTCGCTGCCTACGTCATCGTCGGTGTCGACGAGGAGCTCCGTCACAACGAGCTGTCCACCCTCGAAGCCGAGATGCAGGTCGAAAAGAAGACCGTCGCAGATCAGCGCGACGCCGATCTCGAGGCACGTGCGCAGAAGCTCGAAGCCGACATCGCCGAGCTCGAGGCAGAGGGCGCGAAGTCCGATGTCCGCCGCAAGGTCAAGGACGGCGGCGAGCGCGAAATGCGTCAGCTCCGTGACCGCGCGCAGCGTGAGCTGGATCGTCTCGACGAGATCTGGACCACCTTCACCAAGCTGAGCGTCAAGCAGCTCATCATCGACGAGCTCCTGTACCGCGAGCTGGTCGACCGTTACGGCGAGTACTTCACGGGTGCGATGGGCGCAGAGTCCATCCAGATCCTGATGCAGAACTTCGACCTCGACGCCGAGGCAGAGTCTCTCCGCGAGACCATCCGCAGCGGCAAGGGCCAGAAGAAGCTGCGTGCACTCAAGCGCCTCAAGGTGGTTGCGGCATTCCAGACCAACGGCAACTCGCCGATGGGCATGGTCCTCAACGCTGTTCCGGTGATCCCGCCGGAGCTTCGCCCGATGGTTCAGCTCGACGGTGGACGTTTCGCGACTTCCGACCTCAACGACCTGTACCGCCGCGTCATCAACCGCAACAACCGCCTCAAGCGACTGATCGACCTCGGTGCTCCCGAGATCATCGTCAACAACGAGAAGCGGATGCTGCAGGAGTCGGTCGACGCCCTGTTCGACAACGGTCGTCGTGGACGTCCGGTCACCGGACCGGGTAACCGCCCGCTGAAGTCCCTGAGCGATCTGCTCAAGGGCAAGCAGGGTCGCTTCCGTCAGAACCTGCTCGGTAAGCGCGTCGACTACTCGGGTCGTTCCGTCATCGTCGTCGGTCCTCAGCTCAAGCTGCACCAGTGTGGTCTGCCCAAGCTGATGGCTCTCGAGCTGTTCAAGCCGTTCGTGATGAAGCGTCTGGTCGATCTGAACCACGCGCAGAACATCAAGTCGGCAAAGCGCATGGTCGAGCGCAAGCGCGTCCAGGTGTGGGACGTCCTCGAAGAGGTCATCGCCGAGCACCCCGTGCTGCTCAACCGTGCACCTACGCTGCACCGTCTGGGTATCCAGGCATTCGAGCCGCAGCTCGTCGAGGGCAAGGCCATTCAGCTCCACCCGCTGGTGTGTGAGGCCTTCAACGCCGACTTCGACGGTGACCAGATGGCTGTTCACCTCCCGCTGTCGGCAGAGGCTCAGGCCGAGGCACGCATCTTGATGCTGTCCTCGAACAACATCCTCTCGCCTGCTTCGGGTCGCCCGCTCGCCATGCCGCGTCTGGACATGGTCACGGGTCTGTTCCACCTGACCCGTCTCGACGAGGGTGTCACCGGTGAGCTCGTTGCTCCGACCAACGACGAGGCAGAGCAGGGCGTGTACTCCTCGCCCGCCGAGGCTCAGATGGCAGTCGACCGCGGCGCGCTCTCGGTTCAGGCTCAGATCAAGGTGCGTCTGACGCAGCAGCGTCCGCCGCGCGACCTCGAGAACGAACTGTTCCCCGAGGGCTGGAACTACGGTGACGGCTGGACCGCCACCACGACACTCGGCCGTGTGCTCTTCAACGAGCTGCTTCCGGCGGACTACCCGTTCGTCAACGAGCAGATGCCGAAGAAGCGCCAGGCGACGATCATCAACGATCTCGCCGAGCGGTACCCGATGATCGTGGTTGCTCAGACCGTCGACAAGCTCAAGGACGTCGGGTTCTACTGGGCCACCCGTTCGGGTGTCACGGTCTCGATCTCCGACGTGCTCGTGCCGCCGGAGAAGCCTGCCATCATCGAGGACTTCGAGGCTCAGGCCGACAAGATCGAGAAGCAGTACCAGCGTGGTGCTCTGGACAAGAAGGAGCGCAACAGCGCTCTGGTCACCATTTGGCAGGAAGCGACCGACAAGGTCGGCAAGGCCATGGAGGCTCACTTCCCCGACAGCAACCCGATCCCGATGATCGTGAAGTCCGGCGCAGCCGGCAACATGACTCAGGTTCGCTCGCTCGCCGGTATGAAGGGCCTGGTGACAAACCCGAAGGGTGAGTTCATCCCGCGTCCGATCAAGTCTTCCTTCAAGGAAGGCCTGACCGTTCTCGAGTACTTCATCAACACGCACGGTGCTCGTAAGGGTCTGGCCGATACCGCACTCCGCACCGCCGACTCGGGTTACCTGACCCGTCGTCTGGTGGACGTTTCGCAGGACGTCATCGTCCGCGAGGTCGACTGTGGAACAGAGCGCGGCATCGTCACCACGATCGCCGAGAAGCAGGCCGACGGCACGATGATCCGCGATGCTCACGTGGAGACCAGCACGTACGCCCGTACCTTGGCGGCCGATGCAGTCGACGCGAACGGCACCGTCATCGTCGAGCGTGGCCACGATCTCGGTGACCCCGCGATCGATGCTCTGCTCGAAGCCGGCATCACGACGGTCAAGGTCCGCTCGGTCCTGACCTGCACCACCGGCACCGGCGTTTGCGCCACTTGCTACGGCCGCTCGATGGCCACCGGCAAGCTGGTCGACATCGGTGAGGCTGTCGGTATCGTCGCCGCACAGTCGATCGGTGAGCCCGGTACCCAGCTGACCATGCGTACCTTCCACCAGGGTGGTGTCGCAGGAGATGACATCACCGGCGGTCTGCCGCGTGTCCAGGAGCTGTTCGAGGCACGTGTGCCCAAGGGCAAGGCTCCTATCGCGGACGTCACCGGTCGGGTACAGCTCGAAGACGGCGATCGTTTCTACAAGATCACCATCGTTCCGGACGACGGCGGCGAAGAGGTTGTCTACGACAAGCTCAGCAAGCGTCAGCGTCTGCGCGTCTTCAAGCATGCCGACGGTCGCGAAAGCCTCTTGGCTGACGGTGACCACGTCGAGGTCGGACAGCAGCTCATGGAAGGTGCTGCCGATCCCCACGAGGTCCTGCGAGTCATGGGTCCGCGTCAGGTTCAGATCCACTTGGTCAACGAGGTCCAGGAGGTGTACCGGAGCCAGGGTGTGTCGATCCACGACAAGCACATCGAGGTCATCGTGCGCCAGATGCTTCGTCGCGTGACGATCATCGATTCCGGTGCCACCGAGTTCCTGCCCGGTTCGCTCACCGAGCGCGCCGAGTTCGAGTCGGCAAACCGCCGCGTTGTCGCCGAGGGTGGCGAGCCCGCAGCCGGCCGTCCGGTGCTCATGGGTATCACGAAGGCGTCGCTCGCGACGGATTCGTGGCTGTCCGCGGCATCGTTCCAGGAGACCACTCGTGTCTTGACCGACGCGGCTATCAACTGCCGCTCGGACAAGCTGATCGGTCTGAAGGAAAATGTCATCATCGGCAAGCTGATCCCTGCCGGTACCGGTATCAACCGTTACCGCAACATCCAGGTTCAGCCCACCGAAGAGGCACGCGCCGCTGCTTACGCAGTGCCGTCGTACGACGACCAGTACTACAGCCCGGACGGCTTCGGCCAGAACACCGGTGCTGCAGTTCCGCTGGACGACTACGGCTTCAGCAACGACTACCGCTAAGCGTTAGTTCGTAGAAATCCCCCCACTTCGAAAGAGGTGGGGGGATTTTTCATGTCAGGAGTGGGACGTTTTCAGGAGTTGCTGCCGCTGAGGTCCGGGATGACGATCTCCTGGACGGCCCACTTGTTCCCGTCGGGGTCGGCGAAGTAGATGAACCGCCCCCAGGCCTGGTCGTCGATCGGGCTGATGTCGATGCCGCGGCTCTTGAACTCGCGCTCGGCCTCTTCGATGTCCTTGACCACTACCTGCATGCCGACGACCGAGCCGGGCTCGGCGTCGGTGATTCCCTTGCCGATGCAGATCGAGCAGGCCGAACCGGGAGGGGTCAGCTGGACGAATCGCAGGTCTTCGCTGACCGTGTGATCGTGGTCGGCATTGAATCCGAGGCGGACGTAGAAGTCCTTGGCGCGGTCGATGTCGGTGACGGGAATGGCGACCAGTTCGAGCTTGATGTCCATGACGTGCCCTTCATGTGATGGTGAATTCCGGCGACAGGTCCAGTGTTGCGGGTATTGCGGTCAGAAACGGTCCTCGTTCGGCGTCCGGATGAAACTTTCCGAATTCCTTGTTGCTCCGAGGGTGCTTCTCTCACTGCTCGACCGATCCCGAACCAGGAGCGGATACCCCGACTCCGCAGCTCTGACGCATTCCGTCGAACGTGCCGCGCACGCCGACGCTCTCGGCTACCACCGGTTCTGGGTCGCCGAGCATCACGCGGTGCCCGGGATCGGGAGCGGGTCGCCGGCAGTACTGCTTGCCGCGATCGGCGCGCATACGCGCGATATCAGACTCGGCAGCGGTGGGGTCATGCTGCCGAATCACCAACCGCTGATCGTCGCCGAGCAGTTCCTGATGCTGGAGGCTCTCTACCCGGGGCGAATCGACCTCGGCCTCGGCCGATCGCTGGGATTCACGGAGCCCGTACGTCAGGCACTACGACGCAGCAAGGACGCTCCGGACACGTTTGTGTCGGACCTGGACGAGGTGAGGCGTTATCTGGACGGTTCCGCCGCAGTGACGGCACGGCCGGCGTCGCAGACTGGAGTCCCGATCTTCGTGCTGGCGACGCGCACAGGTCTGAAAGTGGCAGCGCAGCTGGGGCTTCCGGTGGTCGTGGGTGGGCCGATACTGGGAATCGGTAGCACCGATCGGGTGGATGCGTTGGACGAGTACCGCCGAGCTTTCCAGCCCACCGACACACACCCCGAACCCTATGTGGTGGTTTCCCTCGAGGTGGCGGTTGCCGATACCACCGAGGCGGCCCGTGAGTTGCTGATCCCGGAGGCGTACGCGCTCGCAGAATCGTCACGGACAGGGGAGTTTCCGCCGCTCGTGTCGCCGGACGAGATCAGGCGCGCCCCGCGCAGTGATCGAAACGCCAGGCGCATCGAGTCGTTCACGGCTTCGGCGCTGCACGGCACACCCGTCGAGGTGAAACAGCAACTTCACTCTCTCGCCGAACGGACCGGTGCCGACGAAGTGTTGGCGTCGACATCGACGTACGACCGTGACGCGCTTGCACTTTCGGACCGCCTGCTACGTGAGGTGGTTTAGCGGTGTGGTTGATCTAACGAGGCACGTGAAACTCGAGCAGAGTGGCGACGGAGTCGTCGAGTTCGGTCCACGGCACCGGTACGGAGAGGACGGCGATCGCCGAAGTCGGGAACTTGTCGCGGATACGTTGGGCCGCTTCGGAGTTTTCGTTCGATGCGAGATCGAGTGCAGTCCAGGGAATTCCGGGTTCGTGTCCGACGATCAGGAGCGTCTTGACGTGGTCGGACGTGGTTCGCGCAGCTGCAATGACGTCTGCGGGTGAGCCGCCGTAGATGGACTTCTCGAACCCGGCGGGAGCTTCGATTCCCGTCGAGGCAAGGGTTTCGACGGTCCGCCGGGAGGTGGAGCACAGAACGGCGTCGACGGGCGGGACGTTTTCACGGATCCATTCGCCGCCGATGCGGGCCTCGCGCAGGCCCCGTTCGGCGAGTGGACGCTCGTGATCACGGATGCCCTCGGGGTAGCTGGACTTGCCGTGTCGCATGAGGACGAGGGTGCGGTGGTCGGCCATGCGTTCACGGTATCCGCTTTGTGCCCGTCAGTCCGGTTACTCTGGATGGTCAGGACCTTGAAGGAGGTTTTCGATGGCCGGTAAGAAGCTCGATCGAACTAATGCCCGAACTGCACTCGAGGTGGTACGCGAAAGCCCCACCATCGCTTTCATCACCGTTGCCCCGGCAGTGGTCGTGTTCGGCGTGGTGTGGTGGCTCTTCGGTTTCTGGGCCGCGATTCTTCTTGCGTTGGTGTTCGGTGTCGCGGCTGTCGCGACCCAGAAACTGCGTTAGAGGGCGCTCACCTGCGCAACTGCGCGGAGCGCTTCGCCGACCAGGAACCAGACCGTGACGGTCTTGTCGTCGACGCGGCTGCGCAGGACGACGTCGTCGCTGGAGACGATGGGGGAGAGGTACTCGATCAGTGCTCGATGCGGAACTGTCCGTAGTTCGGTGCGAGCGCTGAGGACCTCTTCGACTGCCTGCCAGTAGACGGCGTTGTTGACGTGGTCGAACGGGTCGATATCCGTGGCGCGCAGAGCGAACGGCGTGTCCAGAACACCGGCGTCGTCCGCCTCCGGTGCGTTCTCGGCGAGGACTCGCTTCCACTTCAGGCGATGCTCGTCGGTGGATTCCTCCAGTGGCCGCATGAAGTCGTCACTCATCCGCGTGGGCATGCCCGACTCGGCGCTGATGTTGATCCAGAAGCCTTCGGTTTCCATCAGCGCGCCGTTGCTGCCGTCGAAGCGCACACGCATGTTCGCCCATCTCGTGGAGAAGCCGGAGCACCAGCGAGTCATCGTCAACTCTTCCGGCCAGATCGCCGGGCGTACGACGTCGACGACCGTACGACGCACTATCCAGAGCGGATGGGTGTCGATGGCTCCCGCGGCCTCGATGTTGTCGTTGCCGATGTCCTGCAGGTAGCGGGCGACGGCGTCGAGCCTGACCTGCTTGGCGACGTCGATGTCGCCGGTGCGGACCGGGCGGGACTTGACGAAGATCGGTCCTCGGTCCGGCTGTTGCGCGAGCGTGAGATCTGGGTTCACGTGAGATTCCTGTTCGCTGGAGTGAGCCGATTCTGTCAGGCTTTTCAGCGAGTGGCGATTATCTGCTTTCCGCAGCCGGAGCCGTCGACCATTCGTGCCACGGCGACGGCGGTGTCGGCAAGGGGATGAACGGAGTCGATCACCGGGGTGATGTCACCTGCGTCGATCATCTGCGTCAGGACCTCCAGATCGTCGGCGTTCTCCGAAGCGATGAAGGTGCCCATTTTCTGAGATATGAACGGAGACAAGCACTGTGCGCGTATTTGGCGATCGGTTCCGCCGAGCCACCGTCCGCCGTTCTCGCCGCCGACGATCACCAGCGTTCCGGTGCGTGTGAGCGCCCGTCGAAGATCTCGCAGTCGGCGGTTGCCGCCGGTGTCGATGATGACGTCGTACCGATGCGATCCGTCGGTGGCGTCGTCGACGCGGTAGTCGAGAACCTCGTCGGCACCGATGGAGCGGACGGTATCGGTTTTCGAGGTGCTGCACACGCCGGTGACGTGAGCGCCCATGGCTTTTGCCACCTGCACCGCGTAGATCCCGACGCCACCGGATGCGCCGAGTACGAGGACGGATTGGCCCGCCTGCACGCGGCCGTGGTCGCGCACGGCTTGCAACGCTGTGAGGGCGGAGACCGGCACCGCTGCTGCTTGTGCGAACGACAACCGGGCAGGTTTTGCGGCAATCTTCGTCTCGAGTGCGCGTGCGTACTCCGCGAACGAACCGACCGCGATCCCGTATACCTCCTGGCCGACTGCCACGCGGGTCACCGAACTGCCGACGGCCTCGACTCGGCCGGATACGTCCAGTCCGCGTACCCGGTTCCTAGGTCTGCGCAGCCCGAAACCCGCGAGGCGCAACGGATATGGCAGTCCGGCCATGAGATGCCATGCCCCGCGGTCGACGGACGCGGCCTCGACGCGTATCAGCACTTCGTTGTCGGCGACAGCGGGGCGCGGAATGTGGTCGACGTAGAGAACGTCGGCCTCGCCGTAGCGATCCTGTACGACGGCGGTCATCAGTTCCTTCGGCATGCGAGTCTCCGTTCGTCGAATACTTACAGCGTAAGTATTGCACTTACGGTGTAAGTTCTGTCAACGTGGAGAAGCGCGCAAGATTGACCCGAGACGACGTCGTACACGCTGCTGTCGCGCTTGCCGATTCCGTCGGAATCGATTCGATGACCATGCGGAAGTTGGGCACCGAACTGGGCGTCGAAGCGATGTCTCTGTACAACCATGTTTCGGACAAGGGGGATCTGCTCGACGGAATGGTCGATGCGGTCTTCGCGGAGATCGATCTGCCGACGCCGGGACGCCCGTGGCGCACGGAACTTCACGTGCGAGCGGTATCGACAAGGGAAGTGTTGGGGAGGCACCCGTGGGCAACTCCGTTGATGGAGTCCCGAACGACGCCTGGTCCCGCGACCCTGCGCCACCACGATGCCGTCATCGGAACGCTACGCGCCGCCGACTTTCCCGTCGCCCTTGCTGCGCATGCCTTTTCGATCATGGATGCGTACATCTACGGCTTCGTGCTGCAAGAAGTGAGCTTGCCGTTCGAAACAGCGCAGGAAACGACGGAACTGGCGAAGGCGATCATGGGCTCGTTCGAGAGCGGTCAGTATCCGCACCTGGCCGAGTTGACCACCGAGCACGTCCTTGCTCCGGGATACAGCTACGCTGCCGAATTCGCTTTCGGTCTCGATCTGATTCTCGACGGACTCGAACGTCTGCACATCGGGAGCGAACGATGATCTGACGTGAGTACCGGGTTAAAGTCGAGAAAACCGGGTTACCGGTCCAGACTTCAGATGTCCCGAAGAGGAGCTTTCTGTGCGCGCCATGGTGGTTACGGAACTGTCCGGTCCCGAAGGAATTGTCGCGCAGGAGGTTCCCGAGCCCGCAGCCGAAGGTCTTGTTCTCATCGATGTGAAGGCCAGTGGCGTCTGCTTTCCGGACCTGCTCATCACCTACGGCAAGTATCAGATCCGCCCGGAACCGCCGTTCATTCCCGGCGCGGAGATCTCGGGCGTCGTGGTCTCCGCGCCGGAAGGGTCGGGTTTCGCTCCGGGCGATCGTGTTCTCGCGGCCGCGTATCTGGGTGGGTATGCAGAGCGGATTGCCGTCAACCCGGCGCAGGTACTCCGAATTCCGGACGGACTCGCCTTCGACGAGGCGGCCTCGCTGATCATCAACTATCAGACGATGGAGTTCGCGCTCGCTCGTCGCGCGAAGATCGTCGCGGGGGAGACAGTCGTCGTGCTGGGCGCTGCAGGCGGAGTCGGAACGGCAACCATCCAGCTGGCCAAGGCGCACGGTGCCCGGGTGATCGCCGTGGTACGACGCGAGGGCGTCGATGACTTCTTGCGTGAGCTCGGTGCCGACGAGGTGGTCGCGCTGGCTCCGGGATGGGGAGAGCGGATTCGGGAACTGACCGACGGCGTCGGCGCTCAGATCGTGGTGGATCCGGTGGGCGGCGATGCGTTCGACGACGCGGTCCGGGTTCTGGCACCCGAAGGACGACTCGTGGTGATCGGATTCGCCGGCGGCGGTATTCCCGAGATAAAGGTGAACCGGGTGCTGTTTCGCAATATCAGCATTGTCGGCGCGGCATGGGGTGAGTTCACGCGTACCAATCCCGAGGCGGTAGCCGAGATACACGCATCGCTGGTAGAACACGTCCGAAACGGCTTGCGTCCGCTGGTCAAGGCACGGTATCCGCTTGCCGACGCAGCAGTTGCCCTGGCTGATCTCGAAAGCGGCAAAGTTCTCGGAAAGGCCATCTTGCTGCAGGAATGATTCTTCGCAACGTGATGGTGGTCACCAAATAATAAGTTGCAACATGTTTTCATTTGGGCAATAGTTGCAACCGCACTACCATTTGCCAGGTGATCGCTTCCGATTCTGATGACCTGTATGGAGCACTCGACGAGTTGTTCACTCGCCTGATGAGCGCCGGTGATTCGGAGTCGATCGATGCGTTGATCGAACTGGATCTCTCGTTCTCTCAGGTGCGTGTGCTGTTCGTACTTGCACAACGTGATGCGGCGATCCCGATCAACGAGGTTGCCGACGAGCTTCGGCTCTCGGTGGCAGCTACGGGGCGGAACATCGATCAGCTCGTGAACATGGGTCTGGTCGATCGCCGTGAAGACGAGCGGGACCGACGCGTCAAGCGGGTTTCCTTGTCGGAGGCCGGTCGTAAGGTGACGACCAACCACATCGAGTGCAAGCGCGGCCAGCTTCGCGAATTCGCGTCGCGTGTTCCTGAGCCAGAGCGGATTCGTTTGTTCGAGGCTCTCAAGCCCATTCTCGCGGGTGACTATCTGCGAGCACTTAACCAGGAGACTTCGCGATGACATCGCCGAACGCGCCGGCACCGGCGTCCGACAAACTTGACGGGGCGGTCCTCAAGATCGCTTCCGTGGTGGTGCTCGGCGCCATCATGTCGATTCTCGACGTAACCGTGGTGAGCGTCGCGCTCACCACTTTTGCCGAGGACTTCGAAACTTCGTACGCCACCGTCGCGTGGACGATGACGGCCTACACGCTCGCCTTGGCGACGGTCATTCCGGTTACCGGTTGGGCTGCCGACCGTTTCGGTACCAAGCGCCTGTACATGACGGCCCTGGTGCTGTTCGTACTCGGTTCGGTCGCTTGTGCGATGGCGTGGGACATCACCTCGCTCATCGGCTTCCGCGTGCTCCAGGGTCTCGGCGGCGGCATGTTGATGCCGCTCGGTATGACGATCATGACCCGGGCCGCCGGTCCGGACCGCGTCGGTCGCGTCATGGCAGTTCTCGGTATCCCGATGCTGCTCGGCCCCATCGGTGGCCCGATCCTCGGTGGTTGGCTGATCGAGGCCGCGAGCTGGCACTGGATCTTCCTGATCAACCTGCCGATCGGCATCATCGCGTTGGCAGCAGCATTCATCATTCTGCCGTCCGACAAGGCGAAGCCTTCGGAGTCGTTCGACTTCCTCGGCATGATCCTGCTGTCACCCGGCCTCGCGCTGTTCTTGTTCGGTGTGTCGTCCATCCCCGAGGTGGGAACGGTTGCGTCGGCTCGGGTTCTGGTGTCGGCCGGTATCGGTCTGGCGCTGATCATCGCCTTCGTGTTCCACGCGCTCAACAAGGATCACCCGCTGATCGACCTGCACCTGTTCAAGAACCGTCAGTTGACCACCGCCGTCATCACGACGTCGCTGTTCATCGTCGCGTTCATGGGCGCCGGGTTGCTGTTCCCGAGCTACTTCATCCAGGTCGGCGGTCACACCACGCTCGCGGCCGGATTGTTGATGGCTCCGCAGGGTCTGGGCGCTATGGTCACCATGCCGATCGCTGGTCGACTGGTCGACAAGATCGGCCCGGGCAAGATCGTCCTGACCGGTTTGCCGCTGATTCTCATCGGTTTGGGTGTGTTCACACAGGTTGCCTCGGATTCCCCGACGTGGCTGCTGATGGGCGCCTTGTTCGTCATGGGCCTCGGTATGGGTTGCACCATGATGCCGCTGATGACCGCAGCTATCGTGACGCTCTCCAACGAGCAGATCGCTCGCGGCTCCACTCTGATGAACATCGTTCAGCAGACCGCAGGTTCGATCGGTACCGCCGTGATGTCGGTGGTCTTGACCAACCAGCTTCTCGATCGTGGCCTCGATACGACGATGGTCGGTGCGGCCTCGCACATTCCGACCGAGCCGGGAAGTCCGCAGGAGTCTGCTGCGAATTCGATTCTCAGTGCGGCGTCGGACGCTTTCGGCAACACCTTCCTCGTTGCCACTGTGCTGATCGTCCTGACCCTCATCCCGGCGTTCTTCCTACCGCGGAGCAAGACCACCAGGCCGGTGGCCGAGGGCGAGACGGCAACGCCGATCGTTATGCACTGACCGCTTTTCGGTAGATCGTTCGTCCAGGTGAGGGCGGCACACATCTTGTGTGCCGCCCTCATCTTTTTGCCGTGGAATACAGCCGGATGGTTGAATGTTTGATCAGTTACATGCAAACGCATGGATCTAGTTCGCGGAGGAGCAACCATGCAGTTCGGAATCTTCACGGTCGGTGACGTCACCACTGATCCCACGACGGGGGCGACCCCGACAGAGCACGAGCGCATCAAGGCCATGACAACCATCGCCAAGCACGCCGAGGAAGTCGGTCTCGACGTCTTCGCGACCGGCGAGCATCACAACAAGCCGTTCGTTCCGTCGTCTCCGACGACGATGCTCGGATACATCGCTGCTCAGACCGAGAAGATCACGTTGTCCACGTCCACGACGCTGATCACCACCAACGACCCGGTGAAGATCGCCGAGGATTACGCGATGCTCCAGCACCTCGCCGAGGGGCGCGTCGATCTGATGATGGGTCGCGGAAACACCGCGCCTGTGTACCCGTGGTTCGGCAAAGACATTCGCGCCGGTATCCCGTTGGCGCTCGAGAACTATCAACTTCTTCGCCGGCTCTGGGACGAGGAGGTCGTGAACTGGCAAGGGGAGTACCGCACTCCACTCCAGGGATTCACGTCCACACCGCGCCCGCTGGACGGCGTCGCGCCGTTCGTGTGGCACGGCTCGATCCGCAGCCCCGAGATCGCGGAGATCGCGGCGTATCACGGCGACGGATTCTTCGCGAACAACATCTTCTGGCCGAAAGAGCACTACATCGAGCTGATCAATCTTTACCGCCGGCGTTACGAGCATTACGGCCACGGGTCCGCGGATCAGGCGATCGTCGGTCTCGGTGGTCAGGTCTTCATGCGCAAGAACAGTCAGGACGCGGTCAAGGAATTCCGTCCGTATTTCGACAATGCTCCGGTGTACGGCCACGGGCCCTCACTCGAAGAGTTCACCGAGCAGACGCCGCTGACCGTCGGTTCCCCTGAACAGGTCATCGAGAAGACGTTGGCGTTTGCCGATTTCTTCGGTGACTACCAGCGCCAGCTGTTCCTGATGGATCACGCCGGACTGCCGCTGAAGACGGTGCTCGAGCAGCTCGATCTGCTCGGTGAGGAAGTTGTTCCGGTTCTGCGCCGTGAGTTCGCGGCCAGGCGGCCAGCACATGTGCCGGACAACCCGCCCACTCACGCGTCGATGAAGGCGGCTCGTGAGGCAAGCAGTGTCACTGCCTGACGAGCAACCGCCTGAGGTTCCGGTCAGCACCACCGAACTCGCCACCGACGCCTGGGAAGCCTTGTTTCGCGCCCAGGTGTCGGTGATGCGGCGGCTCTCTGCCGATGACGTCTGGGATCAGGTGTCGATGCGCGAGTACGACGTGCTGTTCACGCTGAGTCTTGCGCCGAGTAGTTCCCTTCGCCTGCATGACCTGAATCGGGAGATATTGCTGAGCCAGCCTTCGCTCAGTCGCCTGGTGGAACGGTTGGAGGGCGAAGGTCTGGTAACGAGAAGTGTTGATCCACAGGATCGCCGCGGGACGATCGTGCAACTCACCGAAACGGGTGCAGCGCTGCAGAAATCAGTGGGTCGCCGTCATGCCGCGAGCATCCGCCGCCACGTCGGACCGGCCCTGGACGCGGATGAACTTCGACTGTTGGCCGAATTGTGCACGCGTCTGCGTCTCGCGCAGTCATGACTGGAGGCAGGATGGACGATATGAGCAACCTCGAAGCGCAGCCCGTCGAGCAGGAATGCGAAGGCCATCCGGCGGAGAGCGAGATTCAGATCCTCACCCCGCGCGACGTACCGCTCGGTGGCCCGCGGGCCATGCGAGTGCGACGCACCCTCCCGCAACGCGAGCGTTCGCTGATCGGGGGATGGTGTTTTGCAGATCATTACGGTCCGGATGACGTCGGCTCAGGACCGGGCATGCATGTGCCGCCGCATCCGCATACCGGTTTGCAGACGGTGAGTTGGCTGTTCACCGGAGAGATCGAGCACCGTGACAGCATCGGTTCCCATGCGATGGTGCGGCCGGGTGAACTGAATCTGATGACGGCCGGGAGTGGGATCGCGCACTCCGAGGTGTCGACGCCGAATACGAAGGTTCTGCACGGGATGCAGTTGTGGGTGGCGCTGCCGGATGCGGCGCGCGATACCGCACCCGCGTTCGTTCACTATCGACCGGAGCCGGTGACCACCGATGGTGTCACGCTCAGTGTGTTCCTCGGTTCGCTCGCCGGTGAAACGTCTCCGGTGTCTACCTTCACCGAATTACTCGGTGCCGAGGTGATTCTCGATCCTGGGGCCGAGATCGCCCTCGATGTCGATCGTTCACATGAGCACGGCGTGATCGTCGATCAAGGATCGGTTGTTCTGCGTGGTACCACTGTCGACTGGGCCGAGTTGGGTTATCAAGCACCGGGTTTCGGAAAACTGACTTTGCGCAATCCGGGATCCGAACCGGCTCGACTGCTACTTCTCGGCGGGAAACCGTTGGGCGAGCAGGTCATCATGTGGTGGAACTTCATGGGCCGTACACACGAAGAGATCGTCGAGTATCGACGCAAGTGGCAGGCCGAGCTTGCCTCCGGATTCGACGGCAGCGTCCCGGACCGGCGTTTCGGCGTCGTGCCGGGATACGACGGTCCGGCGCTCCCGGCACCCGAGTTGCCGAACAGTACGTTGCGGCCCCGAGGCTAGTCGTTGCTCTTGCTGCTACCGGCCGCGAGCGTCGTTTCGATCAGGCTTGTTCGATGTCCTGGTGAGCCTTCGCGAGCATGATGTAGCCGGCGCCGTTGGCGGTGATACCGGCCTTTTCGCCTTCGGAGAGTTCACGTTTGACCTTGGCTGGCACGCCGGCGACCAGTGATCCAGGCGGGATTTGCATCCCCTGAGACACGACGGCGCCGGCTGCAATCAGTGACCCCGAGCCGATGTGTGCGCCGTTGAGCACCACGGCACCCATGCCGACGAGAACGTCGTCTTCGACGGTGCACCCGTGCAGCACCGCGTTGTGGCCGACCGAGATTCGTTCGCCCAGTACCGCGGGGAACGTCGGGTCGGCGTGAACCGTGCAGTTGTCCTGAATGTTGGTGTCAGCACCGATGGAGATCGATTCGGCGTCGCCGCGCAGGACCGCGCCGTACCAGATGCTGGCTCCCGCAGCGATGGTCACCGCGCCGACAACGGTGGCGTTGGGTGCGATGAACGCACTTTCGTCGATCTGCGGGGTGTTACCGAGAACGGTGGCGATGATCGGGTTGGTCATGGTTCTCCTGTGCGTTGGAATGACGTGCTCTGACGGTACCTGGACTACTTCGCTGTGGGTTTTCGATTCATGACGACTGTGCCGACGCCCGCGGCCACCACCAGTGCGATGGCCACGAGTGTGAACGCGTCGAGCGTTTGCCCGATCACGAGGACTCCGGCCAGTGCGGCCGCTGCGGGTTCGAGGGCGATGAGGACGGCAAAGACTTTCTTGGCTAGAGAGCGCAGCGCCCACATTTCCAAGCTGTACGGGATGACGGACGAGAGGACGGCGACGGCTGCGCCTGCGGCGAGCATCGTCGGATCCAGCAGTTCACTTCCGCCCGAGACGACGCCGAAGGGCAGCGTCAATACGGCCGCGACGATGCTTGCGCCTGCCAACCCGTCGGCGCTCGGGAGCGTCGCGGCCAGGTGGGAACCGGCCACGATGTATCCGGCCCACGCAGTAGCGGCGATCAACGCGAACATCACCCCGATCGGGTCCAAACCGGATTCGCCGTGATCGCCCAACCCGAGCAGCAACACTCCGCCGAAGGCGAGCAGCACCCATGCTCCGTCGGCCCACCGACGAGACAGAACTGCGGCCAGGGTGAGCGGTCCGAGGAACTCGATGGTGACGGCCGTTCCGATGGGCACTGTGTCGAGGGCGAGGTAGAAGGCGCCGTTCATCACGGCGAGGGCGATGCCCAGCGCGAAGATGCCTTTGCGCTGCCGGTTCGACCATCTGCTCCATCGCGGGCGGACGATGACGCCGAGGATGATCGCGGCGATCGTCAGCCGCAGCGTCGTGGCTCCGGCCGGCCCGATCTGCGAGAACAGTGTCGTCGCGAATGCCGCTCCGAACTGGAGCGACAGTATCGACGTGAGGACTGCTCCGACCGGCAGTAGCTGACTGCCGGCCTTCATTCTCCGGTGAACTCGGGACTTCGACGCTCGAGCATCGCGGCGACGGCTTCGTGGTGATCTCGGGTGTGGTGGGCGATCGACTGCATGGCGGCCGAGAGTTCGAGCAAGCTCTCGAGGCTCTGGTGCTGGCCCTCGCGGAGGAGCTTTTTGGTCATGCGGAGTACCTGCGGGGGATTGGCGGCTACTCGAGCTGCCAAAGCGTGCGCAGCGGAAAGCAATTCCTCGGGCTCGGTCACCTGCGAGACCAGACCCCAGTCGAGTGCCTTCGCAGCATCGATCGGTTCACCGGTGAACGCCATCTCGGCCGCGCGGGCGTTGCCGATCGCGCGGGGGAGCAGCCACGCTCCGCCGTCGCCGGGAATGAGTCCTACCTTGACGAAACTCTCGGCGAAGACTGCGGCGGTCGAGGCGATGCGGAGGTCGCACATGAGTGAGAGGTCGCAGCCCGCTCCGATGGCCGGGCCGTTGACCGCCGCGATGGTCGGCACCTCACACGTGTACAGCGCGAGCGGGATGCGTTGGATGCCGTGCCGGTAGCCCTGGCGGATCTCGCCGGGTGCGCCACCGAACATGCCCTCCTTGTCTCGCATGTGCTTGACGTTGCCGCCGGAGGAGAAGGCCGATCCGGCCCCCGTCAGAATGACCGTGCGCACACTCTGATCTCGGTTGACCGCGGTGACTGCGTCTTCGAGGGCCTCGATCATGTCGATCTCGGAGATCGCATTGCGGGTGTCCGGGCGATTGAGGGTCCACGTGACCACATCGCCGGTTCGCGAGATCAGTACGGCGTCGCTCATGGGTGCTCCTGGTTGTCGATGGCAGTTGAGCTCAGTCTCTCACCACAGGATTTCGCAATAACAATCATTCGTGCTTGATTTTTATGGATGTGAGTGTGATGCTGGTCGCATGGCCGAACTTCAGACGTTCATCGATGACTTGCGGGCCGAAGGCGAGAGCCTCGACGCCCTGGTTGCGGATCTGCCCGAGGAGAAATGGGCGACAATGACGCCTGCGGAAGGGTGGACCATCGCACATCAGATCGGGCACCTGCACTGGACGGACAGTGCAGCGATCCTGGCGATCACCGACCCGGACGGGTTCGCGGAGCAGTTGAAGGCGGCGTTCGTGAACCCGGCAGGGTTTGTCGACGACGGTGCTGCCGAACAGGCGGCCCGCCAGCCGGCGGAGTTGCTCGCCGATTGGCGAGCGGGGCGCACCGCTCTCGTCGAGGCGCTCACCGCCGCCCCGGCCGGAACCAAGTTCCCCTGGTACGGCCCGCCCATGGGCGGTGTCTCCATGGCTACCGCGCGACTGATGGAGACGTGGGCGCACGGGCAGGACGTTGCCGACGCACTCGGCGTCGAACGCGCTCCGACGGCGCGCATCAAGAACATCGCTCACCTGGGTGTGCGGACGCGAAACTTCGCGTACTCGGTCAACGAGAAGACGCCGCCCGCCGACGATTTCCGGGTTGAGTTGACCGCGCCGGACGGGTCGCTCTGGACCTGGGGGCCGGAAGATGCGCCGCAGAAGGTCACCGGGCCGGCGTTGGACTTCTGCTTGCTGGTCACCCAGCGTGCCAATCGCGCCGATCTCGATCTGGTCGCCGTGGGTGCCGATGCGGACGAGTGGCTCGGGTTCGCGCAGGCCTTTGCCGGACCCAGCGGTGAGGGACGAGCCGCCGTCGGATCCAGCGGTGAGGGACGAGCATCGAAGGTGGGCAAATGAGTTCGGTACGGATCGGTAACTGCTCCGGGTTCTACGGCGACCGCGTCTCGGCGATGCGCGAGATGCTCGAGGGCGGCGAACTCGACTACCTGACCGGCGACTACCTGGCCGAACTGACGATGTTGATCCTCGGGCGGGATCGGATGAAGGACCCGTCGCTCGGCTACGCGAAGACGTTCCTGCGGCAGGTGGAGGACACGCTCGGCCTTGCGCTCGACAAGGGGGTGAAGATCGTCGCGAATGCAGGCGGTCTCAATCCCGCCGGACTGGCCGACGCGTTGCGCGAGGTCAACACCAAGCTGGGGTTGAACGCGAAGATCGCCCACGTCGAGGGCGACGATTTGATCTCTCGGGCAGACGAACTCGGACTCGGCTCCCCACTGACGGCCAATGCGTACCTCGGCGCCTGGGGCATCGTCGAAGCATTGTCGGCCGACGCCGATGTCGTGGTCACCGGACGGGTCACCGATGCGTCGGTGATCGTCGGTCCGGCCGCTCACCATTTCGGTTGGAAGCGAGATGATTTCGATCAGCTTGCCGGTGCTGTCGCGGCGGGCCACGTCATCGAGTGCGGAACCCAGGCCACCGGCGGCAACTACGCGTTCTTCACAGAGATTCCCAATCTGGGCCGGCCTGGCTTCCCGATCGCCGAGATCAACGCGGACGGAACCTCGGTCATCACCAAGCACGCCGGAACGGACGGCGAGGTGAGCGTCGGCACGGTGACGGCGCAGCTGCTGTACGAGATCACCGGTGGACGCTATGCAGGCCCGGACGTGACGACCCGCATCGACAACGCAGTGCTCACCCAGGAAGACCCGGACCGGGTGTTGATCAGCGGCGTCACGGGCGAGGCTCCGCCGCCGCAGTACAAGGTCTCCCTGAACACGCTGGCCGGGTTCCGTAACGAGGCCACCTTCATCCTCACGGGTCTCGACATCGAGGCCAAGGCCGATCTGGCGAAGACTCAGCTCGAATCCTGGCTGACGAAGAAGCCCGCCGAACTGGTCTGGACTCTCGCTCGCACGGATCATCCGGATTCCGACACCGAGGAAACCGCGAGTGCGTTGCTGCGCTGCGTGGTTCGCGATTCCGACCCCAAGGTGATCGGTCGCCCTTTCTCCGCGGTTGCGGTGGAAATGGCACTTGCCAGCTACCCCGGCTTCTCGCTGACGGCTCCGCCGAGCAACGGCCAACCGTACGGAGTGTTCACCCCCGGCTACGTCGACGCGGGATCGGTGCCGCACGTGGCCGTACTGCCGGACGGCACGCGCGTGGACATCGCTCCGTCCACGTTGACGCAGGACCTCGAACCCGTCGGCGAACCGGAGCGTCCGGAGCCGTTGCCGCCACAGACGTCGCTTTCAGTACCACTCGGCACGATCGCCGGTGCCCGTAGCGGCGACAAGGGCGGAAATGCCAACGTCGGCGTCTGGGTTCGCACGGACGATCAGTGGAAGTGGTTGGCGCACACACTGACCGTCGAGATGCTCAAGGAACTGCTACCGGAAGCAGCAGACCTGAACGTCACTCGCTACCAGCTTCCGCACCTTCGTGCCGTCAACTTCGTGATCGAGGGAATTCTCGGTCAGGGTGTCGCCTCGCAGGCGCGGTTCGATCCGCAGGCCAAGGGAATTGGTGAATGGCTGCGTTCGCGCCACATCGACATCCCGATTTCGCTACTCCCCGTAACTGACGAGAAAGAGGATTCACGGTGACCGTGTGGACCACACCGGAAAGGCTTGCGCTTCGCGAGACCGTACGCGGATTCGTGAACCAGGAGATTCTGCCGCATCTGACGCAGTGGGAGCGAGACGGCGAGATTCCGCGCGAATTGCACCGCAAGGCAGGCGCTCTCGGACTCCTCGGGGCCAGCGCACCCGAATCGGCCGGTGGTGAGGGCGGCGACGCCGTCGACTCCATCGTGATCTGTGAGGAGATGCATCAGGCAGGTGCGTCGGGCGGGCTGTTCGCATCGCTCTTCACCTGCGGC
The DNA here is from genome assembly GCF_048573875.1 of Rhodococcus sp. SB1D. Lineage (NCBI taxonomy): Bacteria > Bacillati > Actinomycetota > Actinomycetes > Mycobacteriales > Nocardiaceae > Rhodococcus > Rhodococcus sp. SB1D. The sequence goes on along the minus strand of NZ_JBMAIQ010000006.1, from coordinate 78,207 downwards.
ATCGCGGTGCCGCACCTGATCGCGGCCGGCGACGAGGCGCAGATCGAGAAGTGGGTCAAGCCGACCCTGCGCGGCGACAAGATCGGCTCGCTCGCCATCACCGAGCCCGGCGGAGGCAGCGACGTCGGGCACCTGACAACTACAGCCAAGCGCGACGGCGATCATTACGTCGTGAACGGCGCCAAGACGTTCATCACCTCCGGCGTTCGAGCGGACTTCGTCGTTACAGCGGTGCGCACCGGTGGTCCCGGCGCGGGTGGTGTCTCACTGCTCGTGATCGAGAAGGGCACACCGGGATTCACCGTCTCGCGCAAACTCGAGAAGATGGGCTGGCGCGCATCCGATACCGCGGAACTCTCCTTTGTCGACGCCCGGGTTCCGGTGGAGAATCTGGTCGGTGCAGAGAACAGCGGCTTCGCGCAGATCGCCCAGGCATTTGTCTCCGAGCGGGTAGCGCTCGCCGCGCAGGCGTATGCCAGTGCAGAACGTTGCCTGGAGCTGACGCTCGAATGGTGCCGCGCCCGTGAGACTTTCGGTCGCCCCCTGATCAGTCGGCAGGCCGTCCAGAACACCGTCACCGAGATGGCCCGCAAGATCGACGTCGCCAAGGTGTACACGCACTCGGTGATCGAGCGGTACATGGCCGGTGACGGCGATCTGATCGCCGAGGTGTGCTTTGCGAAGAACACGGCAGTCGAGACGGGCGAATGGGTTGCGAACCAAGCTGTTCAGCTGTTCGGCGGCCTCGGATACATGCAGGAAAGCGAAGTGGAGAGGCAGTACCGGGACATGCGAATTCTGGGAATCGGTGGCGGAACCACCGAAATCCTCACCGGCCTCGCGGCCAAGCGATTGGGGTATCAGTCATGAGTGTCATCCGGTCAACACTGGACACCAATTCCGAGGTGTACAAGACCGCAACTTCGACCATGAACACCAAGCTCGCCGAGATCGAGGTCGAGCACGCCAAGGCGTTGGCGGGTGGCGGCGAGAAGTACACCGAGCGGCACCACAAGCGGGGAAAGCTCCTGGCACGCGAGCGGATCGAACTCCTGCTCGATCAGGATTCACCGTTCCTCGAACTGTGTCCCCTCGCTGCGTGGGGGAGTGACTTCCCGGTCGGAGCCAGCACCGTGGTCGGTATCGGCGTCGTCGAAGGTGTCGAATGCCTGATCGTCGCCAACGATCCCACCGTGCGCGGCGGCACCAGCAATCCGTGGACGCTGCGTAAGGGTTTCCGGGCCAACGACATCGCCATGCAGAACCGCCTCCCGGTGATCTCCCTCGTAGAGTCCGGCGGCGCAGACTTGCCGACGCAGAAAGAGGTGTTCATCCCGGGCGGGCGTATGTTCCGTGACCTCACTCAGCTGTCCGCAGTCGGAATCCCCACCATTGCACTGGTCTTCGGTAACTCGACGGCCGGCGGTGCGTACATCCCGGGCATGTCCGACCACGTCGTGATGATCAAGGAACGCTCCAAGGTGTTCCTCGCAGGCCCGCCGCTGGTCAAGATGGCCACCGGTGAGGAATCCGACGACGAGGCACTCGGCGGCGCCGAAATGCACGCTCGCAAGTCCGGGTTGGCCGACTACTTCGCCGCCGACGAGCAGGACGCGATCCGCATCGGGCGCTCGATCGTCAAGCGGCTCAACTGGACCAAGAAGGGGCCGGCGCCGCGCGCGGAGATCATCGAACCGCTCGAGGATCCGGAAGAGTTGCTCGGCGTCGTTCCGGCCGACCTGAAGATCCCGTTCGATCCGCGTGAGGTCATCGCCCGTATCGTCGACGGTTCCGACTTCGACGAGTTCAAGCCGCTCTACGGTTCCTCCCTCGTGACCGGGTGGGCCGAGCTCAACGGCTACCCGATCGGCATCCTGGCGAACGCACGTGGAGTGCTCTTCAGTGAGGAATCACAGAAGGCCACGCAGTTCATCCAGCTCGCCAATCGTTCCAACACGCCGTTGCTGTTCCTGCACAACACCACCGGGTACATGGTGGGTAAGGAATACGAGGAGGGCGGCATGATCAAGCACGGATCGATGATGATCAATGCGGTTGCCAACTCCAAGGTTCCGCACATCTCGATCCTGCTCGGAGCGTCGTACGGCGCCGGTCACTACGGTATGTGCGGACGCGCGTTCGATCCGCGGTTCCTCTTTGCGTGGCCCAGTTCCAAGTCCGCCGTCATGGGCGGTGCGCAGCTCGCCGGCGTCATCTCCATCGTGGGACGCGCTGCTGCCGAGGCCCGCGGCCAGGTCTTCGACGAGCAGGCCGACGCCGGCATGCGCGCGATGATCGAGAACCAGATCGAGGCCGAGTCACTTCCGATGTTCCTGTCGGGTCGTCTGTACGACGACGGCGTCATCGATCCCCGAGACACCCGCACCGTGGTGGGAATGTGCCTGTCGGCCATCGCCACCGCCCCGATCGAAGGCACCGAGAACTTCGGCGTCTTCCGTATGTGAGGCACGCCGTGACAATCACTTCAGTACTGGTCGCCAATCGTGGCGAAATCGCCCGCCGTGTCTTTGCAACCTGCCGCAAGAACGGAATCGGCACGGTCGCGGTATTTTCCGACGCAGATGCCGACAGCCCGCACGTCGCCGAAGCCGATGCTTCGGTTCGCCTGCCGGGTAACACGCCTGCCGAGACCTACTTGCGGGGTGAGCTCGTCATCGCCGCCGCCAAGGCTTCGGGCGCCGACGCGATTCACCCCGGATACGGATTCCTCTCCGAGAACGCGGAGTTCGCGCGCAGCGTCATCGACGCGGGACTGACGTGGATCGGCCCGCCCGTCGAATCCATCGAGCTCATGGGGTCGAAGGTCGAGTCCAAGAAGATCATGGACGCCGCCGGAGTGCCGGTGCTCTCCGAACTCGATCCCGCCGCGGTGACCGAGGCTCATCTGCCGGTGCTGATCAAGGCGTCGGCGGGCGGCGGCGGACGCGGAATGCGTGTCGTTCGTGAATTGTCGGCGCTGGACGGCGAACTGGAAGCGGCGCGGCGTGAGGCGCAGTCCGCTTTCGGCGACCCGACGGTCTTCTGTGAGCGCTACCTCGAGACCGGTCGGCACATCGAGGTTCAGGTCATGGCCGACCGCCACGGTGAGGTGTGGGCGGTGGGGGAGCGCGAGTGCTCGATCCAGCGTCGGCATCAGAAGGTGGTCGAAGAGGCCCCGTCGCCGCTCGTGCAACGCATCCCCGCGATGCGCGACAAGCTGTTCGACGCCTCGCGGCTCGCCGCCAACGCCATCGGTTACGAGGGCGCAGGAACCGTCGAGTTCCTCGCCGACGAGAAGGGCGACTTCTTCTTCCTCGAAATGAACACGCGTTTGCAGGTGGAGCATCCGGTCACCGAGTGCACCACCGGGCTCGATCTGGTGGAACTGCAATTGCAGGTCGCTTCAGGTGAAGTACTTCCGGACGATCAGCCGGAGATCCGAGGGCACTCGATCGAGGTGCGCCTGTACGCCGAGGACCCCGCCAAGAACTGGCAGCCGCAGAGCGGAACCGTCCACCACATCGAGTTGCCCGGTGACCCGCAAGAATTCAGTGTTCTGCGTGAGCAGGGCGTTCGCCTCGACTCCGGCGTCGTCGACGGCAGTGTTGTCGGCGTCCACTACGACCCGATGTTGGCCAAGGTCATCTCGTACGCGCCGACGCGGACCGCAGCTGCCCGGCTGCTCGCATCGACGCTGGCGCGCACCAGGATTCACGGGCTGCGCACCAACCGCGACCTGCTCGTCAACGTCCTGGCCCACCCCGCCTTTATTGCCGGAGACACCGACACTGCCTTCTTCGAGACTCACGACCTCGAGAAGCTGTCTACGCCCTTGGCCGATACCGCCGCCGAAAGACTCTCGGCGCTGGCGGCGGCACTTGCCGATGCCGCGCACAACCGGGCGTCGGCCCGCGTCATCGGCCGCTTGCCCAGCGGGTGGCGCAACCTCCCGTCGCAGCCGCAGAGCAAGAGCTATTCCACTGCGTCGGGCGACTACGACGTCCGCTACTCCCTGAGCCGAAGCGGCGTGCTGAGTGCAGAAGGCTTCGACGACGTGCGCCTGGTATCGGCAACTGCGACCCGGGTAGTGCTCGAGCAGAGCGGAGTACAGCGCTCGTTCGACGTTGCGGCCTACGGGAGTGAGATTTTTGTCGACTCCTCGCTCGGACCCGTCGCGTTGACGGCAGCACCGCGCTTCGTGGATCCGTCCGCAGAAGTCGCCGCCGGTTCGTTGCTCGCTCCGATGCCGGGATCGGTCATCCGCCTCGGTGCCGCACTCGGTGACACCGTCACCGCCGGCCAGCCGATTCTGTGGCTGGAGGCCATGAAGATGGAACACACCGTCACCGCGCCGACTGCCGGTGTCCTGGTGGAACTTCCGGTCGCCGTCGGCCAGCAGGTCGAGGTCGGATCGGTACTCGCACGTGTGGAAGAACCCGCTACAGAAGAGGAAGCATGATGAGTTTCATCGAGACCGAAGAGCAGAAGGAACTGCGGGCATCCGTTTCCAAACTGGGTGAGCGCTTCAACTACGTCGACTACGTGCTGCCCAAGGCGCGAAAGGGGGAGCCGCTCACCGAATTGTGGAACGAGGCGGGCAAACTCGGATTCCTGGGCGTCAACCTGCCGGAGGAATACGGCGGCGGCGGTGCAGGCATCTACGAACTCGCGCTGGTGCAGGAGGAATTGGCGGCGCAGGGTGCCGGTCTGCTCCTGGTTGTCGTATCCCCGGCCATCTGCGGCACCATCATCGGCAAGTACGGCACGGCGGAGCAGAAGCAGCAGTGGCTACCCAGCCTCGCCGACGGCTCCAAGATCATGGCGTTCGGAATCACCGAGGCCGACGCTGGTTCCAACTCTCATCAGATCACCACGACGGCACGCAGGGATGGAGACGACTGGATCCTGAGCGGCAACAAGATCTACATCTCGGGTGTCGATCAGGCTGACGCGGTCCTCGTCGTTGCGCGCACCGAGGACTCCAAGACGGGCAAGCTCAAGCCCGCTCTGTTCATCGTCCCCACGGATTCTCCCGGATTCGTGAAGACGCAGATGGAGATGGACATCATCGAACCGGACCACCAGTTCATCCTCTTCCTCGACGACGTCCGTCTGCCGGCCGACGCTCTGGTCGGCGAAGCCGATGCCGCCCTGATGCAGTTGTTCGCGGGCCTCAACCCCGAGCGCATCCTGGGTGCGTCGATGGCCATCGGCATGGGCCGTTACGCCCTGAACGCCGCAGTGAAGTTCGCCAACGAGCGCACGGTGTGGAAGACGCCGATCGGTGCGCACCAAGGCATTTCGCATCCACTCGCGCAGGTGAAGATCGAACTCGAGCTCGCCAAGCTGATGATGCAGAAGGCCGCGGTGCTCTACGACAGCGGTGACGATTTCGGTGCTGCCGAAGCCGCGAACATGGCCAAGTACGCCGCCGCCGAAGCCAGCATCAAGGCGCTCGATCAGGCGATCCAGACGCATGGCGGCGCAGGACTGACGAAGGAATACGGACTGGCCGCCATGCTCGGTGCGGCTCGTATCGCCCGTGTCGCGCCGGTGAGCCGCGAGATGATCCTCAACTTCGTCTCACAGCATTCCCTCGGTCTGCCACGGTCCTACTAGGAAGAGGCGACTCATGACGGATCAGGACAAGCCATACGTACGGTACGAAGTATCGGGCGGTGCTGCCACGATCACTCTCGACTCACCCCACAACCGCAACGCGATTTCGACGCGGTTGGTCACGGAGTTGCAGGCTGGGTTGACGTCGGCTGCCGCCGATCCGGCAGTTCGAGCGGTGGTACTCACCCACACCGGTGGAACATTCTGTGCGGGAGCCGATCTCAGTGAGGCCTCCGGTTCGTCCGCATCACCGGAGGACGCCGTCAAGGAGCGAGGACGGGGGATGCTGACACTCTTGCGCAGCATTCTCGAGCTTCCCAAGCCGGTGATCGGGCGGATCGACGGTCACGTCCGGGCCGGAGGCATGGGTCTTGTCGGGGCGTGCGACATCGTCGTCGCCGGACCGGCGAGCACCTTCGCGGTGACGGAATCACGGTTGGGTTTGGCAGCGTCCATCATTTCGCTCACGGTCCTGCCGAGGCTCGACCAGCGATCTGCGAGCCGCTATCTGCTCACCGGCGAGAAGTTCGGCCAGCACGAGGCCGAATCCATCGGACTCGTCACCTCCGCGTCGCAGGACACGGAGGAGTCGATCACCGAACTGCTCGGCACCTTGCGCCAATGTTCACCGCAGGGACTTGCCGAATCGAAGTGGATCACGACGCGTTCGGTCCTGGCTGGATTCGACCGGGACGGCGAGGAGATGATCGCGCAGTCGGCTCGGCTGTTTTCCTCTGACGAGGCTCGTGAGGGCATGATGTCTTTCTTGCAGAAGCGTCCAGCGGCCTGGGCGCAGTAGAAACTGCGCAGCTGGGACACAGAAGCGCTGGAACACAGAAGTAGAAGGGATGGCGGCGCGATGACTCGAGAGCCCAAGCAGGACCGAAGTCGAGTCACGCGCTCCCACCTGCTCGAAGTGACTGTGGAGTGTCTCGCCGAACTCGGGTGGAGCGCAACGACGATGAGCGTCGTCGCGCAGCGTGCCGGGGTGTCCAGAGGCGCCATGCAGCATCACTTCCCGACCCGCGAGGACCTCATCACCGCGGCGCTCGAGGTGATGTTCGACGCCCGGATGGATCAGGCACGAAAGGAATCGACCGACCTTCCGGTGGGTGCCGGACGAACCGAGGCGATCATTTCGCGGTTGGTGGAGTACTACACCGGGACTCTGTTCAAAGCAGCACTGCAGGTGTGGACGGCCGCTGCCTCCGACCCCGACCTGCGTGCCCGCGTACTGCCCCTCGAGGAACGATTCGGGCGCATCGCGCACCGCATGGCCGTCGAGAGTCTGGGTGTCGACGACTCCGACCCGGTGACGCACCGCTTGGTACAGGCGACCCTGGACCTGGCCCGCGGGCTGGGGCTGGCTGATGTCTTGACAGACGACTCGCGCCGACGCACCGAGGTGGTCAAACAGTGGGCGGCGCAATTGGATTCCACACTTGTTCGGGTACCGGTGGCAACTCCCTGAATCGGTAGCGGCGGGGCCGGCGCCGGTGCTCTTGACGCGCACGTGGCGTGTGTCGGGGGCCACCGAGAAGTACAGTCGGCTCCATGGCTGCACGCACTCTCACTTCGATCGGGACTTCGGTATTGGTCTCGGCTGCCGTGCTCTCGGCCGTGGTCGGCTGCAGCTCCGGCGACGGGTCCGTCGATCAGCCGGGCGACGGTGCGGGTTCGCAGGCACTCGCACCTACGGATCCGGGCCCGATGTTCGCCGAATGCGGCTCGGTGACCGACGAGGAAGTTGTCAACGCCTTCAATCTCGGCGCTTTTGCGACGACGACGCGCAACGGCGTCGGGTGCCAGTGGGAAGTCGCCGGTTCGAACGGCCCGAGCGTCAGTTTCTCCTGGTACCGCGGTAGCCCGATCGGCCGCGAACGGGCCGGGTCCGACCTGCTCGGACGTCCTGCCGACGACATCACGATCGGTGGACACCAGGGCTTCATCGCGTCCACCGCAGGTTCGTTGTGCGAGTTGGGTATCGCGTTCGGCGGAGACTTCGTGCACTGGTCGATCACCTACGGTTTGCTGCCACCGACCGCGGATCCATGCACGGTGGCGCGGGATCTGATGGAAAAAACAGTTTCGAGGGCACAGTGAAGTTCGAGGGCGCCGTGAAGCGCGTAAGGATCGGACTCGCCTTGGCGGGGTCGCTGGTTCTGCTGACAGGCTGCGGCTCGGTGGTCACCGGGACTCCTCGTGCGGAGGGCAGCTACGGCGGTAGTGACAGCCAGGAATTCGCGAACGTCCTCCAAGAATGCGAAGCCGTCACCGACGAGCAGATCGCCGGTGCCGTGGGTGCCGACGCCGTCGGGCGTGGGTTCTTCGGCGCTATCTGCCGTTGGGACGGCATCGGAGCCGCGGGTCCGATCAAGATCACCTTCAACTGGTTCGAGACGGGCACCCTCGATCACGAGCGCGCTGCATTCGAGCACCTGGGATACGTGGTGGCGAAAATCGACATCAACGGCAGTGGCGGGTACCAGGTTCGCCAGCCGGCCGATCCGCAGAGCTGCGGGGTGAGCGCGAGCGCACCGGCCGGGGGAGTGTTCGGTTGGTGGGTCACCGAGCCGCAAGGCGGCGCGGATCCGTGCGAGGCTGCGGCAAAGCTCGGCGCGTTGACGTTGAACCGCAGCATCTGATCGCGACCGGTCCGGCTGCGTGGTCTGAGTGTGCAGCCAGAGTGTCTGGTCAGAGCGTGAGGTCACTATCACCGTGGCCTCGCTTTGACCTCGTGGCGCGCCGACAGGTATCGTTATGGGTCGTGTCCGGCATGCCCGGGCCGATCTGTGTGCCTAGCTAGGTATTGCCGTGCGCGCGTTCGAGCAGAAACTGCTGATGAACGAGCATCCGGCTGCCTGTGTGGGGGTATGCGACACGCCCGACCTCGGGGGCAGTGCGCGGCATGAAAGTGCTGAGTACAGACTCTGAGGTGGGTGAGGAGCAGCAGCTCTCTTGCTCCAACTGCTAGATCCCTAATTTCAGAACAGCCACGTTTTCGAACGGCCCGAGTTCGCTCGAGCAGTCTGTTCGTCACAAGAAAGCCGGTAAATGCCAACCATCAACCAGCTGGTCCGCAAGGGTCGCCGCGACAAGACCGCCAAGGTCAAGACGGCAGCCCTCAAGGGCAGCCCGCAGCGTCGTGGCGTGTGCACTCGCGTGTACACCACCACCCCCAAGAAGCCGAACTCCGCGCTCCGTAAGGTCGCACGTGTTCGCCTCACGACTTCGGTCGAGGTCACCGCGTACATCCCCGGTGAAGGTCACAACCTTCAGGAGCACTCCATGGTGCTCGTCCGTGGCGGTCGTGTGAAGGACCTCCCGGGTGTCCGTTACAAGATCATCCGCGGCTCCCTCGACACCCAGGGTGTCAAGGGTCGCAAGCAGGCACGCAGCCGCTACGGCGCCAAGAAGGAGAAGAGCTAATGCCACGTAAGGGCCCCGCTCCGAAGCGCCCGCTCATCAACGACCCGGTTTACGGTTCCCCGTTGGTGACGCAGCTCGTCAACAAGATCCTGCTGGACGGCAAGAAGTCCACCGCAGAGCGAATCGTGTACCAGGCTCTCGAGCAGGCACGCGAGAAGACCGGCACCGATCCTGTCGTCACCCTCAAGCGCGCCCTGGACAACGTCAAGCCTGCACTCGAGGTTCGTAGCCGCCGCGTCGGTGGCGCTACCTACCAGGTGCCGGTCGAGGTTCGCCCCGGTCGTTCCACCACGCTGGCACTGCGCTGGCTGGTCACCTTCTCGCGTGCACGTCGTGAGAAGACCATGGTCGAGCGTCTCGCCAACGAGCTCCTCGATGCCAGCAATGGCCTCGGTGCAGCTGTGAAGCGTCGCGAAGACACTCACAAGATGGCCGAAGCCAACAAGGCATTCGCCCACTACCGCTGGTGATGTAAAGCGTCGGAGCAACTGCCATCGGGTGGGGCTCCGACGCTTGTCGCCGTTGGCGGCCTGATCATCGCGACGGATTCCGGACGCAGGTGGCCAGGTTCGCCTCGGCAGAGACATAATTGAAAGACCATGGCCCTGACGGTGGAACACACCGATAAGGCCGACACCCGAAAACCAAGCAACGAGCGGGGAAGAAACCTGTGGCACAGGAAGTGCTGACTGACCTGAACAAGGTCCGCAACATCGGCATCATGGCGCACATCGATGCCGGCAAGACCACCACCACCGAGCGCATCCTGTTCTACACCGGTGTCAATTACAAGATCGGTGAGACGCACGACGGTGCGTCGACGACGGACTGGATGGAGCAGGAGAAGGAACGCGGCATCACGATCACGTCTGCCGCCGTGACTTGCTTCTGGAACAACAACCAGATCAACATCATCGACACCCCCGGCCACGTCGACTTCACGGTCGAGGTGGAGCGGTCGCTGCGCGTGCTCGACGGCGCAGTTGCTGTCTTCGACGGTAAAGAGGGTGTCGAGCCGCAGTCCGAGCAGGTTTGGCGTCAGGCTGCCAAGTACGACGTTCCGCGCATCTGCTTCGTCAACAAGATGGACAAGATGGGCGCGGACTTCTACTTCACAGTCCAGACCATCATCGACCGCTTGGGCGCGAAGCCGCTCGTTCTCCAGCTGCCCATCGGCGCTGAGGACGACTTCGACGGCGTCGTCGACCTGGTCGAGATGAAGGCCATCACCTGGCGCGGCGTGGTCCCGACGGGAACCGCTCCGACCATCGAGGAGATCCCCGCGGATCTCGTCGAGAAGGCTGCCGAGTACCGCGAGAAGCTGCTCGAGACGGTTGCAGAGTCCGACGAAGCTCTCATGGAGAAGTACTTCGGCGGCGAAGAGCTCACCATCGAGGAGATCAAGGGCGCCATCCGCAAGATGACGGTCGCCTCCGAGCTGTACCCGGTTCTCTGTGGCTCCGCGTTCAAGAACAAGGGCGTTCAGCCCATGCTCGACGCGGTCATCGACTACCTTCCGAACCCGCTGGACATCGGCGAGGTCATCGGCCACAAGCTCGGTGACGAAGAAGTAGAGATCACTCGCAAGCCGAGCAAGGACGAGCCGTTCTCGGCTCTCGCCTTCAAGATCGCTGCTCACCCGTTCTTCGGCAAGCTGACCTTCGTCCGCGTGTACTCGGGTCGTATCGATCCGGGTGCTCAGGTGCTCAACGCAACCAAGGGCAAGAAGGAGCGCATCGGAAAGCTCTTCCAGATGCACGCCAACAAGGAGAACCCGGTAGACGAGGCCGTAGCCGGCCACATCTACGCAATGATCGGCCTCAAGGACACCACCACCGGTGACACCTTGTGCGATCAGGCGAGCCCCATCGTCCTCGAGTCGATGTCGTTCCCCGCGCCGGTCATCCAGGTCTCCATCGAGCCCAAGACCAAGTCCGACCAGGAAAAGCTGGGCGTCGCGATCCAGAAGCTCGCCGAAGAGGACCCGACCTTCTCGGTAGAGCTCGACGAAGAGACCGGTCAGACCGTCATCGGCGGTATGGGCGAGCTCCACCTCGATATCCTCGTCGACCGCATGCGTCGCGAGTTCAAGGTCGAGGCGAACGTCGGTAAGCCGCAGGTTGCGTACCGCGAGACCATCACCAAGAAGGTCGAGAAGCACGACTACACCCACAAGAAGCAGACGGGTGGCTCGGGCCAGTTCGCAAAGGTCATCATCGCTCTGGAGCCTTTCGTGGGCGAAGACGGTGCTACCTACGAGTTCGAGAACAAGGTCTCCGGTGGACGTATCCCGCGCGAGTACATCCCCTCCGTGGATGCCGGTGCGCAGGACGCGATGCAGTACGGTGTTCTCGCCGGCTACCCGCTCGTGAACCTGAAGCTGTCGCTGCTCGATGGTGCTTACCACGACGTCGACTCCTCGGAAATGGCGTTCAAGGTTGCCGGTTCGCAGGCACTGAAGGAAGCCGCCCGCAAGGCCGGCCCCGTCATTCTCGAGCCGCTCATGGCTGTCGAGGTCACAACGCCCGAGGAGTACATGGGCGACGTGATCGGCGACCTCAACTCCCGCCGTGGCCAGATCCAGGCCATGGAGGAACGCAGTGGTGCCCGTGTCGTGAAGGCGCTGGTTCCGCTCTCGGAGATGTTCGGTTACATCGGTGACCTGCGGTCGAAGACCCAGGGCCGAGCGAACTTCTCCATGGTGTTCGATTCCTACGCAGAGGTTCCCGCGAACGTCTCGAAGGAAATCATCGCCAAGGCGACGGGCGAGTAAGCACAGCGAGCTCCCCAGCCCGCGCCGGCAAGTAACCTCGGTTTCTTCCGGCACGAAGCACGACCTAGTAACAACCAACCGCACTGCTGCATACGGCAAGCAACAACAGTCCAGGAGGACACAAAGTGGCGAAGGCGAAGTTCGAGCGGACGAAGCCGCACGTGAACATCGGCACCATTGGTCACGTCGACCACGGCAAGACCACGACGACGGCGGCCATCACCAAGGTTCTCGCGGATGCATTCCCCGACCTGAACGAGGCTTCGGCCTTCGATCAGATCGACAAGGCTCCCGAGGAAAAGGCTCGTGGCATCACGATCAACATCTCGCATGTTGAGTACCAGACGGAAAAGCGCCACTACGCGCACGTCGATGCACCGGGTCACGCCGACTACATCAAGAACATGATCACCGGCGCAGCTCAGATGGACGGCGCTATCCTCGTCGTCGCAGCTACCGACGGCCCGATGCCCCAGACGCGCGAGCATGTCCTGCTCGCTCGCCAGGTTGGCGTTCCTTACATCCTCGTCGCCCTGAACAAGGCCGACATGGTTGACGACGACGAGATCCTCGAGCTCGTCGAGATGGAGGTCCGCGAACTGCTGGCCGCTCAGGAATTCGACGAGGAAGCCCCCGTCATTCCGATCTCGGCACTCAAGGCACTCGAGGGTGACCCGAAGTGGACGCAGTCCATTCTCGACCTGATGGCTGCTGTCGACGAGTCCATCCCGGACCCGATTCGTGAGACCGAGAAGCCCTTCCTCATGCCCGTCGAGGACGTCTTCACGATCACCGGCCGTGGCACCGTTGTCACCGGTCGTATCGAGCGTGGCGTTGTCAACGTCAACGAAGAGGTCGAGATCGTCGGCATCAAGGAAACCTCGACCAAGACCACGGTCACGGGTATCGAGATGTTCCGCAAGCTGCTCGACTCGGGCCAGGCCGGCGACAACGTCGGACTGCTCGTTCGTGGCATCAAGCGCGAAGATGTCGAGCGTGGACAGGTTGTCGTCAAGCCGGGCACCACGACTCCCCACACGGAGTTCGAGGGCCAGGCATACATCCTGTCGAAGGACGAGGGCGGCCGCCACACCCCGTTCTTCAACAACTACCGCCCGCAGTTCTACTTCCGTACCACGGACGTTACGGGCGTCGTGACGCTGCCTGAGGGCACCGAGATGGTCATGCCCGGTGACAACACCGAGATGTCCGTCAAGCTGATCCAGCCTGTCGCCATGGACGAGGGCCTGCGCTTCGCAATTCGCGAAGGCGGCCGTACGGTCGGCGCCGGCAAGGTTGCCAAGATCATCAAGTGAGACTCTTGTCTCGCTAGCTGATTTACAGCACTGAAAAAGGCGCTCATTCCCTTCGGGGAGTGAGCGCCTTTTCTGTGTCTTCCATCGGGTGGCCTGTGATCGAGTGTTCGGTGATCGGGTGCCTGCGTGGTTCTTACTTACTTGTTGGCTACCACCCGGTCGAGGTGCAGCAGAACCTGTACTGCGACGGTTGAGCCGTCGAGGCTGCGCCTGGTTGCGCCGGCGATGCGTTCGGCCGAAGCGGTGAATCCGGCGACGTCGATCGACGGATCTGCAGTGACGACAATCGACAGCGTCGGCAGTCCGCGATCGACCGTCGCTTTGCTCTTGGTGCTCCGCACGCCGGTCAGCTGAGCGAGCTCGGCCGCTACGCCGTCTGCGACGGGTCCGAGATCCACGCTGACGTCGGTACCGGATTCGTTGTGCCGCAATGTGACTGCGCTTGTGCGGCGCCGGCGAAGGTTCAGGTACAACAGCCCGAAACCGGCGAAGACACAGAGGACGAAGGTGCCCGACAGTACCCAGTGCCACCACGGCTCCTCCGGAAGGCCGAAGAGGACCTCCCGATCGAGGCGTGACACCCAGGTTCGAATCAGCGACGCGCCCGCGTCCCACGCGATGGCGTATGCGCCCGCCGCGAGGAGTGCGATTCCGACGATGAGGACGATGATCCGATCGACCGCGGAGATCCAACGGTTCACGAGGCGTCCTTTCGTCGTACTACAGTTTCTCGCACGACAACCGAAAGTTGCAGTGGCCGCTGCAGTATCGCGAGGTGGGGCCGAACCGCCGCGTCGACGGCTGCGGCAAGTTCAGCTCGATCGCCACCGGTCGATTCGATGTGGACCTTGACGTGTTTACGGTCGACGCTGGTGTGAGCCGAGCCGACGCCGGGAACGACCGCTGCGTGGCTACTGCACAGACGTGCAATGTCAGTCGGCCGCATCCACACCGTCGATGCGCTCGGGTTCCCGAGTGGGACATGGGTTTTCGCACGGCGTTTGATCGCCGACATTATCAGGACAACACCCGCGACAACGGCAGCGATCGCCACCGGAAGCAGCCACGGTTGCCAGTGCAGGCGAGACGTCCACTCCACGGAGTTTCGGATCCAGGGCGCCGATTCGAAAGTTCCACGGTTGATGAACCATTCGCGCGAGACGACGAAGGCGAGTGCGAGTAGACCACACGCGATGACGACGGCCGAAACCGCGGCCGCCGGGTTCGCAGAGGGGACCCGCGGCGGAATCGGATCCGAGAGTGCCTGCTGTGCCGGGCCCTCCGCGATCTCGACGCCGGAAACACAGGAGTCGTCAGAACCCTCGGTTGCCGCGATCATCACGTTCATGTCGTGGAGTGGAAGCCCGGTCAGCGATTCGACGCTGCGTCCGACTTCCGTTCGCACCCGGCCGGTCAACTCGGTGACCGAACACGGCCAGGACACGGCGAGGAAGAGATTGATGGCGACGGCGTCGCTACCCATCGAGATGTCGGCTCGCGGAAGGTCGCGTCCGGTCAGGCGAGTCAAGCCACCGGACTGGCGGACCACCCCCGGGACGTTCACCGCTGCGGCCGTGGCGATCTTGGCCATCGCACGGTCCTTGATGACCAAGGAGCCGCGTAGGCCAGGATCGTCCGCTGCGCTGGGATCGGACGGCTCAGCCACGGCCACGGCTTCGGAGGATCGCGCCGAGGTCGAGATGTCCGTCGCGGTGTGCTCCGATCGCCATACCGGCGGCGCCGAGCAGGACTGCGAAGACGAAACCGCTGAACCCACCCATGATTCCGGCGAGTGCGAGGAGCAGACCGACCAGCAGTCCGACGGTGGTGCTGTTCATGTCAGTTCCCTTCTCGAATGTTCGGTGCAATGTCTGTGACGGTGGCAGGCTCGGTGACTGCATTTTCGGAATCAACGGGTAGATATCCCGCTGTCGACAGGTCGCCGACGGTCACGTTCACCGGTACGTCGACCAATCTCGCCACCACCGCTCGTACGCGTTCGGCGACGCTGCGAACGTCTGCCGGATAGTGAACGGAAATGTGTACAGCACAAGAGTTTTCGTCGACGACGACGCCGGTGATGCGGCGTCCGGGGAGGTAGGTTCCCACTTCGCCGAACTGTCCTCCGTGCAGATCTGCCACTTCCGGGATGGCAAGAACCGCGTCGGCGACTACCTCGGCCGCGTCGATCTCGCGGCCGGCGTCGGCGGTACTCACTGAACCCTCGGCTTGGCTTCCGGATCGGTACTGCCGCCGCTCTCTGCATCCTCGAAGAGCATGACGTCGAAGACGGTGATGTTGACCTCGGTGACCTCGAGACCCGTCATGCTTTCCACTGCGGCAATGACGTTGCGGCGGATACCTACCGCCAGTTCGTGGAGTGCGACGCCGTACTCGGCGACAATGCCGATGTCGATGGCGGCTTGTTTCTCGCCTACCTCCACCGCCACGCCCTGGGCATGGTTGACGCGGGCGCCCGGTATGCGGTCGCGAAGTGCCCCCACCGCACGCGCTGTGCCCCCGCCGACGTCGTACACGCCGTTGATCTCGCGGGTCGCGATACCGGCGATCTTGGCGACCACGGCGTCGGCGATGATCGTCTTACCCTGGGTGCTGACTAGTTCCGCGCCACCGTCGGCGCCGAATCGGACGCTGTTCTTTTCACTGGAATCGCTGGTCATGGGGGCTCCCTGCTCATGTGTCAGTGCGTGCGTCTGAAGTACCTCCAACTGTAGTGACTGGTAGGTGACCATGCGGGATGCACCACACCTACTCCGGCATTTGGTATGGCAGAGTCGGAGGCAAATAGTGACGGCGTTCATAGTGAGCGCTGCAAGTGACGTGGGTCGGACAGGGTGGTACGTGGTGGCACGGATAGTGATCGTGGGTGCGGGTTTGTCGGGACTGCGGACCGTCGAGGAACTGCGACGAGCGGGTTTCGAAGGTGAATTGACGCTCGCGGGTGGGGAAACGCATCTGCCCTACGACAGGCCTCCGTTGTCGAAGGAAGTGATCCGCGGCGACAAGGACGAGACGACCTTGCGTCCGGCCGAGTTCTACGTCGAGAACAAGGTCGATCTCAAGCTCGGTTCGCCGGCAACCTCGGTGGACACGGTCGCCAAGTCGGTGGCGTTCGCCGACGGATCCACCCTGGACTACGACGAGTTGGTCATCGCGACCGGACTGACTCCGCGTTGCATCGCCGGCCTTCCGGAGTTGTCCGGAGTGCACGTTCTGCGCTCCATCGAGGAAGCGTTGGCCCTCCGCGCCGACCTTGCTCCCGGTAAGCGTGCGCTGATCGTCGGGGCCGGCTTCATCGGCTGCGAACTGGCCGCAAGCATGAAGTCTCACGGCGTCGACGTCGTGTTGCTCGAACCCCAGCCGACGCCGCTGGCGTCGGTGCTCGGCCCCACCGTCGGCGCCCTCGTCGAACGTCTGCATCGGAACGAGGGCATCGACGTCCGAGTCGGTACGGGCTTGACCTCGTTGTCCGGCGACGGAGCGGTTGCCGCTGCGACCTTGAGCGACGGTTCGGAAATCCCGGTCGACGTGGTCGCGATCGGAGTCGGTTCGGTGCCGGTCACGGAATGGCTCGACGGTTCGGGGATCGAACTCGACAACGGAGTGCTCTGCGACGGCGTCGGCCGCACCAGCACCGAACACGTCTGGGCGGTCGGCGACGTCGCGTCCTGGCAGATCGGAGATCGACGCAAGCGTGTCGAACACTGGACCAATGCTGGGGACCAGGCCAAGATCCTGGCGGGAGCGATCACCGGAACGGGTGATCCGGATGCGCCGGCGCAGGTTCCGTACTTCTGGAGCGATCAGTACGACGTCAAGATCCAGGCATTGGGGACCGTCGCACCCACGGACACCGTTCACATCGTCAAGGACGACGGCCGAAAGTTCGTCGCCTACTACGAGCGCGACGGTGTGCTGGCAGCTGTCGTCGGCGGCGGTAGCGCGGGAGCTGTGATGAAGATGCGCGCGAAGATCGCAGCCGGCACGCCCATCTCGGACGTGTTGGAGTCCACACCGGCCTGAACGGATGAGGCAGGACCGGTTCCGAGGCGATAGATTTGTGCGGTGATCGTTGCACTCATCGACTCGGGACTGGGCCTGCTCCCTACCTCTGCGTGGCTCAGACGCCTGCGCCCGGATCTCGATCTTGTGCTGTCCCTCGATCCGGACGGCGCCCCCTGGGGGCCCAAGCCCGAGCCGTGGGTCGTCGACCGGGTACTCGGTGCGGTGCGGCGGAGCCTCGATCGTGGGGCTCAGGTCATCGTTCTTCCATGCAATACCGCGAGCGTCACCGCTCTCCCACACGTCCGCGAACTGGTCGGACCGGGTGTGCCGGTCATCGGAACGGTGCCCGCGATCAAGCCCGCGGCCGCCGCGTGCGATTCAGTGGCGATCTGGGCTACCGCCGCGACGACTGCCAGCCGGTACCAAGCCGATCTGATCGAACAGTTCGGCAACGGCGCCAAAGTCGTCGGGGTGCCGTGCCACGGCTTGGCCGATTCGATAGACCTCGGTGATCGTGCAGCCGCACTTGCAGCCATCGAATCCGCAGTGGCCCGGACGCCGGACGACGTCAACGGCGTTGTCCTCGGCTGCACGCACTACCCACTGCTCGCGGACGAAATCGCAGCGCGGCTACCCGCCGGTGTCACACTCTTCGACAGTGCCGAAGCCGTTGCACGACAGACCCTGCGGCGGATCGACGGGCTCGGTGACGCGGGTGAAGGATCGGGAACCGTCGAGGTTTTCGTGAGTGGACGTCCGGGCGCGCTACCGCCCAGCGCCGAAGCCTTCGACGCCGGGCGGTTGTTGGGCGCGATCAAAGCCTGATCCAGCCTGCAGCCAGCCATTCATCAATGGGCAGCTACTCCGCTCCGTCAATGGGCGGCTACTCCGCTCTGTCAATGGGCGGCTACTCCGCCGTGACCCCCGTGATGCATCCGCGCACTCATCACCGGCATCGCACTCACCGCGACCACAACGGTCAGGACCCCGACCACCCAGGCCGTCCACGACGCACCGCGTAGAGCGTCGAAGCTCATGACCCAGGGTGAAATGAACATCAAGACGCCGAAAACGCCCATCGCGTAATCCGCCATGGCCATGTCCGGACGTGCCATGTGCGCCAGACCCGACAGTGCAACCAGGACACCCAGGACGACGAGTGACCACATTGCCCGATCGGTGGTGTCGAGCCACATCGGCGAGAGAGCCGCAAAGACGCCGAGAACCACCGCGACGGCATCTTGCATTCGATTCCACGACTTCATGACGAGACCTCCAAAGACGAGAGTGTGTCCACCTGTAGTACACGCCCGCGGCAGATCGAGATCAACTCTCCGCCAATTGCATTCGCGTTGCAGTTAGAGGCGATGTGGAGGCTCGAATATCAAGATTTGTGACTATTCGTCCGGATTGCCACGAGCCCGCGCGGAGCGCTGGCCGCGATATGTCCCGAGAGTGCCATGAGGGTGAGAGTGGTGAATGCGATAGCGGCGGTGATCATGGGTGGTCCTTTCACTGACTGTCTTCGAGTGTCGTCTGCCGACCTGTGGCCGAGCAGGGCACACGGTGTGAGGACGCTGAGAGAATCGAAGAGTCCGCACAGACGACCCGTGAGAAGGTTCTGGGGTGACGCAATCGAGTGCCCAGGACGTGATCGAACAGTTGGCCGACCTCGCGGATCCCGCGGATGCCGTCCAGCTACAGAAGTTCTTCAAGACAGCGCCGGGGGAGTACGGCGAGGGTGACGTCTTCATCGGCGTGCGAGTACCGAAGACGCGCTCGGTGGTGAAGAAGCATGTCGGTCTCGAGTTGCCTCAGGTACGCCTCCTTCTCGACAGCGACGTCCACGAGCATCGGTTGGCCGGTCTGTTGATCCTGGTTGCTCGATTCGAAAAGGTCAGTCGCCCAAAATTTTTCGACGACGAGAGTCGCGCCCGCATCGCCGACTTCTATCTCAGCGCTGTCGAGGACGGGCGGGTGAACAATTGGGATCTCGTGGATTCGTCCGCCGGACAGATCCTCGGCGGCTGGCTGTACGACCGAGATCGCCGGCTGATCTTCGAGCTTTCCGATTCGGGTGACCTGTGGCGACGACGGGTGGCGCTGCTGACGACGTACGGATTCATCACTCGCGGCGACGGGTCGACCACGCTCGAGCTTGCCGCGCAGGTGCTGGGTGATCGACGAGACTTGACCCAGAAAGCGATGGGCTGGATGCTCCGCGAGGTGGGCAAGCGGGTGGACCGGGATTTGTTGACCGGTTTCCTCGGGAAGAATGCAGCAGACATGGGACGCACGGCACTGAGCTACGCGTGCGAACACCTGACCGCAGACGAGCGAGCGCACTTCCGGGCGGCCCGCTAGCGAAGTACCGCTCGGTAGGTTGTGGGACGATTCTCAGTATGCCCGCCACCCGTGTCGAGGCGTCTCGAATTGTGACGATCGGTTCACTGATCGCTGCCGGCGTCGCAGCTCTGTGTTATCTCGTGTACTCCGTTCGAGCCGTCGAACCCGTTGATTTTCTCGTCTACCGCTACGCTGCCCAGGCGTTCGCAGCGGGATCGAACATCTACGAGGGCAATCTGTCCGGCCCGTTGATCGTCGACGAGGGCATGCCGTTCACCTACACCCCATTCGCGGTGATCTTCCTCTGGCCGACTGTCCTCTTCGACTGGTGGACTGCCTATCTGCTGTGGTCGGGATTGTGCATCGCGGCGTTGGTGTGGACGGTTGCGAGGTTCACTCCCGCTCGCGTCCCCAGGCGGCCGCTCGTCATGGCGGCATTGGTCCTGGCCGTGTCGGTGACTCCCATCGTCAGTGCGCACATCTCATTCGGCCAGGTGAACTTGGTGCTGATGGTGCTCGTACTGCTCGACGTGACTCGCCGAGAGGATTCGAGATTCGGCCGGTGGTTTCCGCGAGGACTGCTGATCGGCGTCGCGGCCGCGATCAAGCTGACTCCGGCTCTCTTCATCGTCTACTTCGTCGTCACGAAGCAGTGGCGACTCGCGATCTGGAGTTCGATCGGATTTGCCGCGGCGACCGCCGTCGCAGCAGTGGTGGACCCGGCCGTCAGCTGGACCTTCTGGTCGGACGTCGTCTGGAACCTCAGCGACCGGGTGGATTTGAGCGGGCAGGCGATCGCGAGTGCCGGCAACAGTTCGCTGCAGGGCGGACTTGCCGCGCTGGGCCCATGGACAGCGTCTCTGGCGATGCCGTCGACCGTGCTGTGCGCGGGGGTAGCGCTATGGATCGCCCGAGATGTCTATCGCGTCGGGCGAGCGGTCGATGCGGCGTTGGTGATCGGATTGAGCGCGCCGATTCTTTCGCCGATCAGCTGGATTCACCACTGGGTGTATCTCGTGCCTGCCGCCGTCACGGTTCTTTTTCGGCTTCGATCGCCGCTGCAGTTCGGTGCGGCCGCTCTGGGGTTGGCCATCGTCTACTGCGGGCCGAGTATGGGACAGCAGTTCATCGAGACGTCACCGCTCCTGCTGCCGTTCGGGTTGGTCCTTCGTGAGGGTTTCCTGATCGTGACCCTCGCACTGATTCTTGCGCTGTGGAGGTTGCCCACAACGGAGCCTGCGTGGGTTTCGCGGCGGGACTCGGAAGATGACTCGGGAGACTCCGAACATGACAAAGCCCCCGATTCCGCAGGGAATCAGGGGCCGTCATGCATCGAGGCAGGGTTCAGAACTCGATCTTCAGGTGATCGGTGATCGGCTTCGCCTGGCAACCGAGGATGTAGCCGTTCGCCACGTCCTCGGCGTCGAGGATTTCGGAGTTGTCCATCTGAACTTCGCCTTCGGTGACGGTGCAGGCACACGACCCGCACTCGCCTTCCTGGCAGGAGTACGGCACGTCGAGGCCCTTGGCGAGCATGATGTCGACGAGCGTCTGCTTGCGCGGCCAGACGAGGGTGTGGGTTTCACCGTCCAGTTCGACCTCGACGGTTGCGGCGTCGGCTGCTTCCTCGTCGGAGACCTCGGCTACCTCGACGTCACGGAACGGGTCACCCGCGAGTGAATTGAAGACCTCGGCGTGAACCTGCGTGCGGGGCATGCCGGCCTCTGCCAGTGCCTTGTGGACGGCGTCCATGAAGGGGCCTGGACCGCACATGAAGGCCTCGTACGCGACAAATGGCTTGGCCAGTGTCGCCAACTGTGAGACGGCGGGGAGTCCCTGCACGGTTTCGATCCAGTGGACAACGGTGAGGCGGCCGGGGTGTTGCGCTGCCAATTCGCGAAGTTCGGCGCCGAAGATGACGGACTTCTCGTCGCGGTTCGCGTAGATCAGCACGACGTTGCCGCTGCCCTGCGTGAGGGCGGACTTGAGGATCGAGATCACCGGAGTGATTCCGCTGCCTGCACCGAAGAGCAGGAAGTCGTGATCGAGCGACTTGGGCGTGAAGACACCTGACGGCGGCAGCACTTCGATGGTGTCGCCGACCTGGAGCTTGTCGCACAACCAGTTGGAGCCGTAGCCGTCGACGGTTCGCTTGACGGTCACCTTGGGGGCGTCGTCGGTGAAGGGTGAACTGGCCAGCGAGTAGCAGCGTGCGACCGAGCCGGTCTGATCACTCGGGATGCGCAGGGTCAGGAATTGACCTGGCTTGTAGTCGAACTTGTCCTTCAGTTCTGCGGGAATCTCGAACACCAGCGACCGGGCGTCGGAAGTCTCTTCGATGACTCCGGACACGGTGAGTACCGCCGATCGCGAGCTGTGCGGTACCTCGACTGTCGTCATCGCGAAGCTAGTCCTCTCGTGAAGCTGGGTAAAGCGCAGGTCAGTGAAGTGCAACATCTAGAACGTGTTCTAGTTCAATGTTAGCAGTGATGAAAAGCTACTGGGGATCGTAGTCGCCGAGCAACACGTTCCCGATCAGCGGGAACCATGGCGGTCTGATCCAGCCGTCCTGGCAGTCCGGGGTGGCGTCGACCTGCCCGAACGGGCGGTTCGTGAGCGGCGTCCGGGCGGTTGAGCTGCCGAAGTCTGTGCACGGGCTGTTTGTCGGTACACAGTGGGAACCAGGTGAGACGCCGGTCACAAAGATTCGGCTCGAATCCCTCCCGCAGTCACATTCGTGCACATCCCTGAGGAGATACCGATGGCTATCGAGCTCAACCAGATCTGGGACTTTCCCATCAAGGAGTTCCACCCCTTCCCTCGCGCCCTGATGGGTGTGGGCGCTCACGACATCATCGGGGTGGAGGCCAAGAACCTCGGCTTCAAGCGCACCCTTCTGATGACGACCGGTCTGCGCGGTTCGGGCATCATCGAGGAACTCGTCGGCAAGATCGAGTACCAGGGTGTCGAGGTCGTGCTCTACGACAAGGTCGAGTCGAATCCCAAGGACTACAACGTCATGGAGGCCGCGGCTCTCTACCAGAAGGAGAAGTGCGACTCGATCATCTCGATCGGCGGTGGTTCGAGCCACGACGCCGCCAAGGGCGCTCGCGTCGTGATCGCACACGACGGTCGCAACATCAACGAGTTCGAGGGCTTCGCCAAGTCCACCAACAAGGAGAACCCGCCCCATATCGCCGTATCCACCACGGCCGGAACGGGTTCCGAGACGTCGTGGGCGTACGTCATCACCGACACGTCGGACATGAACAACCCGCACAAGTGGGTGGGCTTCGACGAGGCGACCATCGTCACCCTGGCGATCGACGATCCGCTGCTCTACTACACCTGCCCTCAGCATTTCACCGCGTACTGCGGCTTCGACGTACTCGCGCACGGCAGTGAGCCTTTCGTGTCTCGTCTCGATTTCGCGCCTTCGCTCGGTAACGCGATCTACTCGGTCGAGTTGGTCGCGAAGAACCTGCGCGAGGCCGTCTTCGAGCCGCGCAACCTCAAGGCCCGCGAGGGAATGATGAACGCGCAGTACATTGCCGGGCAGGCCTTCAACTCCGGTGGCCTCGGCATCGTTCACTCGATCTCGCACGCGGTCAGTGCCTTCTTCGACAGCCACCACGGTCTGAACAACGCCATCGCGTTGCCGCGTGTGTGGGAGTACAACCTGCCTTCGCGCTACGAGCGCTACGCCCAGTTGGCCGGCGCACTCGGTGTCGACACTCGCAACCTCACCACGGTTCAGGCCGCAGATGCTGCCGTCGAGGCTGCCATCCGTCTGGCCAAGGACGTCGGTATCCCCGACAACTTCGGTCAGGTTCGCACCGACTCGTACGCGAAGAACCAGATGAACACCAAGAAGTACGAGGGCCGTGGTGATGTCATCAAGGGTGACGAGAAGACTGTGCGCGCCATCTCCGAGCACATTCAGGACGACTGGTGCACCCCGGGCAATCCCCGTGAGGTCACCGTGGAGTCGATGATCCCGGTTGTCGATCACGCGATCAACAAGTCGTACTTCTAGCAGGGCCTTCGGCCCCGTGCGCCTTTTTGGTAGCCCGCACTACCAAAAAGGCGCACAGGGGCTTGCCCCCCCATGAAAGGTGTTCCATGCCCGGTCGCAGTTTCTCCAGCGGAATCGAAGTGAAAGATGCTCTGCGAGAGCAGGACTACATTGCCGATGACGAGTTCGCGGTAGTCGTTCATCTGGCGACGGCGCTGGGGCGTCCGCTCCTGCTCGAAGGGCCGGCCGGTGTCGGCAAGACGGAACTGGCTAAGTCTCTGGCTGCGATCGGGGGCCGCAAACTGGTGCGATTGCAGTGCTACGAAGGGCTGGACGACAATCGCGCCCTGTACGAATGGGACTACGCGAAGCAACTCCTGCACGTGCAGATGCTCCGCGACCGGATCAGCGATCAGGTTTCCGAATTCGACAGCGTCGCCGAAGCGTCCAAGTTTCTGGCCGATCAGGATTTCGGTTTGTACTCCGAGAACTTCCTGTCCGTACGACCGCTGCTCGAAGCAATCCTCTCACCCGATCCGGTAGTGCTTCTGGTCGACGAGGTAGATCGCACCGAGGAATCGATGGAAGCACTGCTCCTCGAGATTCTCGCCGAACAGCAGATCACCATTCCCGAGGTCGGTACGTTCGTTGCCCGCTCGCAGCCCTGGGTCATCCTGACGTCCAACGACACCCGCGAGCTCTCACCCGCGCTCAAGCGTCGTTGTCTGCATTACCATCTCGGCTATCCGACATCGGAGCGTGAACGCGAGATCGTCACGGCCCGAGCGCCTGAGGTGGATACGGCTACGGCCACCGAGGTCGTCGAATTGGCTCGCATCTTGCGTGATCTCCCGCTGCGCAAGAGCCCGTCCATCTCGGAGGTCATCGACGCGGCCAGAGCGGCAACAGTGCTCGCGGCCGGCGGATTCGACACCGCTTCCGACGCCAAGGTGCGCGACATCCTGCTCACGGCGTTGCTCAAGTACTCGTCCGATGTGACGCTGGCCAAGGAACGATTCGACGGAAAGCGTTTCGAATCATCGTCGCGTGACGGTGGCGAGCCGATCGAGCGGGCCACGGTGGCAAGCAAACCCGCCAACACGACGACGGCCGTGTTCCGGGGCACGGGTGGACGTGACCCTCATCAACAGGGAATCCGCGGCGGCAGCGGAATCCGTTCGACGCGATGACGACGCTCGGTGGCCTTGCCGTGTGGCAACCGTCGTTTGTTCTCGACGTGGTGTCCGCGAGTTTCGGCCGATTGCTGAGGGCGGCCGGAGTTTCCGCGTCACCGGCCGAGGTCATCGAGGTTCGGCGTGTTCTCGCGATGGTCGGCGCTTCGGATCGTGAGACGTTGCGAGCATGTCTTCGGGCAGTGTGCGCCAAGTACTCTCACGAGCAGGCCGGTTTCGATCGGGCATTCGACGCGCTGTTCCGGCCGGCCGCAGGCAAAGCGCACGGCGAGCGGATGGGGTCGCGCGCCGAGGTGGCGGACGGTCTGCCCACCGCGCTGGGGATCGACGAGGATCAAGAAGTTGGTCGGTACGCCGAGTACAACGAGCGTGCAGCCGAGGTCGGCGACTACTTCGACACTCCGGAAGCGGAGAAGGGCTTCAACCCGCACAAGGACGACGACGATGTGTCGATGACGTCGAGCGATGCCGAACTGTCGGTCGATACCGGTTCGGAGACCGGTCGACGCGGAGTCAGTTACACGGTCGACGTGGACCGTGCAGCATCGGCGGTGGTCGGTGACCTGAGCACCAGTGTTGCTGCAGCAGTGGTCGGCTCGCTGTCCTGGGACGATCCGACGTCGATCCTCGCCTGGTTGGATGCCTACGACCCGAGCAAAGCGTATGCAGATGTCTCCGACGACGGGCCGTTGACGCAAGCACAATTGAACCGGCTCGTCGAGGCGGTCGAAGCGTTCGTGCAAGCACTCTCGGCAGCTGCACTCGCCGAAACCGCTCCCGATGCGCCCGACAGTGAATCTGCCGCGGGCGCAACGCACAACGACATCGAACTCGCGTGCCACGAAGTGCTTCGGCGGATGAGAGGACCGTCCAGACCTCGGCCCCGTGAGCGCTCTCGTGGGCAT
The DNA here is from genome assembly GCF_048573875.1 of Rhodococcus sp. SB1D. Taxonomy (NCBI): domain Bacteria; kingdom Bacillati; phylum Actinomycetota; class Actinomycetes; order Mycobacteriales; family Nocardiaceae; genus Rhodococcus; species Rhodococcus sp. SB1D. The sequence continues at coordinate 52,585 of NZ_JBMAIQ010000006.1, read as the reverse complement.
CTCGACATGCGGCGCACGGTGCGTTCGAGCCTGCGCACCGACGGGATACCCTTCCATCTCGTCGTGAAAGCTCCTCGCCCCGATCGTGTTCGACTACTTCTCATCGCCGACGTGTCGCTGTCCGTGCGCCCCATCACCGCGTTCACTCTGCGCTTGGCTCAGGCAATGCATCGCCGAGCAGATCGTTGTGAAGTCCTCGCCTTCGTCGATCGTCCGGTCGACGTGACCGACACCCTTCTCGCCAGTAGTGGTGACGGCGCACTGGCCGCGGTACTCGCGCACCCGGGTCTGGATCTGGAAGCCAGCAGCGATTACGGGCGGGTGCTCACAGAATTGTTGGACGAGCACGGAAACACCTTGAACTCACGGACGTCTGTCATCATCGTGGGCGACGGTCGGTGCAACGGGTTGCCCCCGCAGGTGGACAAGCTCGAGGAACTCCGCCGAAAGGTCCACCGTCTGGCCTGGATCACGCCTGAACCACAGCGTTACTGGAACCAGGCATCGTGCGCGATGCCGGAGTATTCGGAGATCTGCGACGAGGTTGTTGTTGCCCGAGATGCCGCGCAACTGATGGCAAAGGCCGCCGAGCTGGGGCACGCACTTCGCTGATGTCAGTGCACTTCACCGATGTCACTGCGCGATCTGTCGTGAACTAGTTTGATCTCGTGTCCGAAATCAGGGGATCGATCTGGCGACCGATCGCGGCGCTGACAGTGCTCGGCGCCGTGTGTGGGGTTGTGGCGCTCGGCGTGTTTCAGTGGTGGTGGAAGTCGTTGGCGTCACCGCACATTCTCACCGGAGGATCCTATCGGGAGCCGTTTTCCGAACCGACATACACCGGACCCATATTCATGGACCTCTTTCCGGCAGAACCTGCCCCGTGGTTGTACTCGGGACTGGTCCTCGGACCGACGGCGGTGGGCTTGCTCGCCGGGATCGTGTTCGTGGTCTTCGTCCGGTGTAATCGTGCGCAGAGCCGCGCGAGTACACCGGACGAATCATCAGAGCGCTAGCAACGCGCGCGAGCGCAGGCGAGGGTCTGCCAACGGACGTAGCGCCAAGCGCAGCAGGACCAAGACGTTGTCGTCGCCGGCAATCCTGTTGACTTTCAACGTATTGCACTCGACACACTGGTGAACGAGCATCCATTCACCGTCTTGACGGACCGACAGGCAGAGCGCCGCCATGGCACCTCGGCACTGTTGTGCTCGGTCGCCCGGAACGCGACCGTCCACGTGGCGGCTGGCCAGACAGTTCGGGCAGTGGTTCCGATGAGCGGTACCCGGCGCCGCAGTGGAGATGTCCAAACGGCATGTGAGACAACGGAAGCTCGATCCTTGTTCTCCACCGATTCCGTGCAGTACGTGCTTGGCCCGTTGCGGTGCCCGCCGCGGGCGGGTGCTGGGATTCCTACGTGGCATCTGATTCCTCCTCACAAGTCGCCGAAGGCTTCGAGCGGGAAGGGCGGTTGCGCGAGCGGCCGCACTGCCATTCTCATCAACAACAACTGGTTGTCGTCTCGGCTGACGGGGTTGGAGGTGAGCTCGAGGCACTGTGCGCAGCGGTGGATGATCATCCAATCGCCACTGCGCAGTACTGCGATCGAAATGGGAGCCATCCGCATTCCGCAGTCCGACGGTCCACCTTCCACCTGGTCGAACAGGTGTCGGGAATGCAGGCAACTGGGGCAGTGGTTTCGGCGATCACCATCGGGGCCGTACGTCATGACTGTGAGTCCGCACTGAATGCAAGAGAAGGTGTCGGTTTTCGAGATGGAATTGTGTGATTGAGGCACTGGAGAACTCCTAGCTGAGTGAACAAAGCAGTAGGAGCAGGCCGAGGGGGCCTCGCGGCTGTCAGTCCGACGTTTCGAGGATCAGCATGTGACCCTCGAGGTTGCCGGCAGTGCAGGGGCGAGAGGCGCGCTCGGCGCGGGCTGGGTCATAAACACCTTCTGAATCGGTTCTACGGGCCACTCTGGCCGCAACCGAAAGTACAGCGGGACCTTCTCGCCGCGCCATTCATTTTCCCGAGACGCCTTACCTGCCCGAACGGGTAGGTAAGCGCCTCTCCTTCGGTGGGTGTGCCCCGACTGCTGTCCGCGTAGGCTCGGGGCCAGCGATTGTAAGGTGGATCACACCAGTTTGTGCACGTGGGAGTTGATGCGCTGAGAGCGACGGATGCGAAATCCCGACCGGAGATCTCAGAGCAGCGAGAGGAGAGTGGGGTCGTGTCCGTGGCATACCCGGATGCTGTGAACCACGGTGTTCATCGCCGCGGCACTGCTGCTCGACTGGTCAAATTTCACGCCCCCGAGATCGTCTTCGGTATCGGTTCCCTGGTCGAGGCAGCACACGCGACTCTGAGGTTCGGCGGGTTCCGACCATTCCTGGTCACCGATCCCGGTCTGATCGACGCGGGATGGGTCGGCGAACTCGAAGACCATCTCACGGAGCAGGGATTGACGGCGACGGTGTGGTCAGGGCTGACGCCCAATCCCAAGGACTTCGAGATCGCGGCCGGTTTCGAGGTGTACCAGGAAGGCGAGTGTGACGTCATCATCGCGCTCGGCGGCGGTTCGGTCATCGACGCGGCTAAAGGTGTAGCCGTCCTCGCTGCCAACGGTGGCAACATACTCGACTACGAGGGGGTAGATCAGGCGACCAAACCGATCCCGCCGTTGGTGATGGTTCCCACCACGTCCGGCACGGGCGCGGACGTGTCGCAGTTCTGCATCGTCACGGACACGACCCGCGGCACCAAGATCACCATCATCGGCCGGGCGCTGGTTCCCGATGTGACGGTCATCGATCCGCGGTTGCTCACGACGATGCCCGAGTGGCTCAATGCGGCAACAGGATTGGACGCACTGACGCACGGAATCGAAGCCTTCGTCTCACTGGCGCACAATCCGTTGACCGATCATCACGCGCTCCGCGCTGTCGGCCTCGTGACCGAGAATCTGGTGCACACGATCCAGGACCCGATGGAGATGGAAGCTCGATCGGTGATGGCGCAGGCGAGCCTCGAGGCCGGGTTAGCGTTCACCAACGCGATACTCGGAGCCGCGCACGCCATGAGCCATCAGGTGGGCGGCATGCTCGACCTTCCGCACGGCGTCATCAACGGAATTCTCTTGCCCCACGTCATCCGGTTCAATTCCACCACGGACGCCGCCCCCTTTGTCGCCATCGCTGCGGCACTGAGTCTTCCCGAGCAGCGCGGCACCCCGGAGGAAGCAGCGCTGGCGGTGGCCGACCGTGTCGAACGTCTCGCCCGGGAGGTCGGTGTGCCGAAGGGGCTGGGGGAGTTGGGTGTTCGCGAGGAAGACCTGAGTAGGCTCGCCAGCTTCGCGTTGCTCGACGCCTGCATGTCCACCAATCCCAGGGAAGCGACGCAGGAACAGATGGTGGCGTTGTTCCGAGGTGCCTTGTGAAGATGGACGCTGTGAAGATGGACGCTGTGAAGAGGGCCGCTGTGAATTGGTGCAGGCGATGACCGCGGACCTGTCCCGGCTCACCGGATTACGATCGGGTAAGAGTTCGTTCTACCCGCAGTATCGCGGTGCGGCCGAGCGCCTCGAACGCGTCGTGCATGCCTTGGAGTTGATCTCGCGGGCTTTGGTGCGCACCGTCGAGGGGCCGGAAACCCTCGTCTGCGCGGTCGCGGAAGCTGCCCGTGCGCATCTGAGTGCCAACTGGATAGTCTTCGCCTTGGCTGACGGAACTTTGCCCGACGCCGGACCACGGCGACTGGTTCTCGGCCCGGACGCCACCCCTTTTCTGGTCGACAATGTGGAGGGGCCGCCACTTCCGGAGGATGTCGTCGAATGCCTCGACGACATCCGGTACGGAAGAATCGAATCCAACTCGGTGATCGACGCGCACTACGCGTTTGTGCCGATCGTGCTCGGTGGCGGCGTGGTAGGTGCCTTTGCAGCCTGGACGCCGGCCAACCGAACCCTCGACACGACGGACGGAGCCGTGCTCAGCATTCTGGCCAGCCAGACTGCTGTGGCTCTGCAGAATTCGGCGCTCTATCAGCGCGGACAACTGCTGCTCGAGCGTGCCGAAGATGCGTATGCGGAGGCCAATCGTACTGCAGCCGACCTTGCGGTGCGCAACAGCGAATTGGAGTCCACCCAGCGTCAACTCGGAGTGGCGCACCGGCACCAAGTGGTCGACGACGAACGTCACCGGATCGCCCGCGAACTGCACGACAGTGTGACACAGGCGGTGTTGTCGGCCGGCATGCAGATCGAGGTCTGCCGGAGTGACATCCCGGAGGCTGAACGCAGTGAAAGACTGGACTTGGCAAAGGATTTGACCAGGAGGGCGGTCGAGCAGCTTCGTTCGGCGATCTACGCGCTCAATCATTCGTCGGACGCGGACCGGACGTCGTTGCCCGAGATGCTCGAGCAACTCGGCGTGGTTCACATGCCGGACGAGTTGGCGGTGAGCGTTCGCGTCGACGGTACCCCGACCGAACTTCCGGGCGATGCCGAACACGCTCTTCTCCGGATCGCGGGGGAAGCTCTCTTCAATGCAGCGGTCCATGCTCACGCGAATCGGGCGGTGCTACGTCTGACCTATCGGGCGGACTCCGTGTTGCTGTCGGTCTCCGACGACGGTGACGGCGACCCTGCGCGAATGCGTCTGATCCTCAAACTCGCAGCCACCAACGACGTCGACGGCCGCCATCGCGGTCTCGCGAACATGCAGGCGCGAACACTCGAGTTGGGTGGTGCGCTCGAAGTACGGCGCGCGCGGATCGGTGGGATTCAGATTCTCGTGCGACTACCACTGCCGTTCGACTCGGGCATGGAAAACCTTTGCTCCACAACTGAAATCGAGAGCGAGGAATCATGACCACTGCGCGTCCCGTCATCACCCGCGGAGCATCGCCGGTTCAGGGATTGGTTCGAATCGTCCTGGTCGACGACCATGCAATTCTGCGGCAAGGGCTCCGCTCGGTTCTCGAGCGCGAAAGCGATCTCGAGATCGTGGGGGAGGCTTCGTCCCTCGCCGAGGCACTCGCCGTGGTCGACAAGGTCGGCCCGGACATCGTCCTGATGGATCTCAAACTCTCCGCCAGTTCCGACTACGAGGGACTGACCCTGTGTGGCCAGCTGTCCTCGGCGCATCCCGGCCTCGGACTGTTGGTTCTCACCACGTTTCTCGACGATCAACTGGTGGTGCGAGCGGTGCACGCGGGTGCTCGCGGCTATGTCGTCAAAGACGTCGACACCACCGAATTGGTGCGTGCGATCAGGGCGGTCTCGCGGGGTGAGAGTGCGTTCGATTCGCGCAGCGCGTCAGCTGTCGTGCGATCGCTCAACGGGCAGTCGTCGTCGAAAGAACGATTGACCGATCGCGAACTCGAAGTGCTCAGACTCCTCGCAAACGGCTTGTCCAACATCAAAATCGGTGAGAGATTGTTCATCTCACCGACCACCGTCAAGTTTCACGTCAGCAACATCATGCGCAAACTCGAGGTGAGCCGTCGAGCAGAGGCCGTCTACGCCGCGAGTAAGCAAGGTCTGATCTAGCTCTGCTCGGAGACCGTCCAGGCGCGCAGCGCTTGATGCTGTAGGAGGAGCACGCTCGAACGAGTTGTGCGCAGAGTCGATGCGGTCATCTCGGCAGTCAGACCCACTGCGATTCGTAGTACCAGAACCTCACGTTGGTCGTCGGTCAGGCGGCGCGGGCGTTTGAATTGTCCGTCGATGTTGCGTGACTGGGGAATTGACGCAATTCGTCGAGAGGCCAACTCGTACGCGAAGGTCTCGATGCGTGTGTCGGCCGAGATCGTGTCGGACATTCGTGTGACGACGTCCAGGGTGCATTGGTGGGCGAGATCGTCGGCGAACGTCGCGACGGGCGTCCCGAGGAGTCTGGCGCGATAGTAGAGAACGACGCGAGGGTGCAACCGGGCCAGTAGTTTCGACAATGCATGGTGATCACCGGCGAATGCCTCGGCGGCGGTGCGATTCAGGGAAATCGATCGTTCACAGGTTTCGGGTGAAGCGGTACGCGCGAAGGGTGGAGTCGGTGAAGTGTTCGCGCCCCTGATCGACAGCTTCATCAGCAACTCCTCGATTACACCGCACCTGACCATGCTGGAACGAGAATTGAGGTACCCCGCCGAAATTGCGGGTAAACCTGAAGTTACCTGCCAGGTGTCCGGTCTTTTCGCCGGGAGCGCCAGTCCGCGAGCATTCGCGGCATTTCCGCGGCCATGAAGTCGAAGAAGTCGCGCAGATCTGCCATTCGATCGCCGGCTGTTGTTCCTTCACCGAGGACTCGTATGCCCTCGTCCGCAACTGCCGAGACCTGGTAGAGCGAGGACTGTTTCGTGACAAACGCGTCGGCCCACATGTCGACGCTGACGCAGTAGTGCTGACGCCGCGATCCGGGGACGGCCACACGCTCGATCAATCCGACTTGCTGGAGGTATCTGACGGCTCCGGAAATGGCGGCGGGGCTCACTCCCAACCGAGATCCGAGATCTCCTGGCGTGGACGAGGGTGCCTCGCTGGTCATCAACGCGGCCCAGACGCGGGCGGGCATCGGCGGAAAACCCATGTTGCTCAGTACGAGTGAGAGTCGCTCGACATAGTGTCGGCTCTCGTCCGGTGCAACGGTGTGGCTGGTGTCGGTCATCGGAACCCTTCGATCTTTCCGTCTTTTCTATCTTCACACATTTGTGAAATCGGCGTACGGTCAAATTCATGGGTGCGGCAATTTCAGTGAAAAGCCTCGTCAAGACCTTCGGTACCACCCGCGCGCTGGACGGCCTCGACCTCGACGTCTCGACGGGTGAAGTGCACGGATTCCTGGGGCCGAACGGTTCCGGAAAGTCCACCACTATTCGGGTGCTCCTCGGCCTGCTCCGCTCGGACTCCGGAGACGCAACCGTTCTCGGCGGCGATCCGTGGCGAGACGCTGTCACTTTGCATCGACGTCTCGCCTATGTGCCTGGCGACGTGAATCTGTGGCCCAACCTCACCGGCGGTGAGGCTATCGATCTGTTGGCGGGCCTGCGCGGTGGCCTGGACCGAAAACGCCGCAGCGAGTTGCTCGATCGGTTCGAATTGGACCCGACCAAGAAGGCGCGCACGTACTCGAAAGGTAACCGGCAGAAGGTTGCACTCGTGGCCGCGTTCTCGTCCGACGTCGACCTTTACGTCCTCGACGAACCCACATCGGGGCTCGACCCGTTGATGGAGGCGGTATTCCAGGACTGCGTCGAGGAGGTGGCTCACGCCGGAAAGACGGTACTGCTGTCGAGCCATATCCTCGCCGAGGTCGAAGCGCTGTGCGATCGTGTGAGCATCATCCGCGACGGGCGGACGGTGGAAGAGGGAACACTGTCCGAACTCAGGCATCTCACGCGCACGTCCGTCGCGGCGGAGACGCAGCGTCCGATCGGTGGACTCGACGGACTCGGCGGTGTCCACGACGCGGTGATCGACGGTAACCACGTCACCTGCGAAGTCGACAGCGCGCAACTCGGACCACTCATGACGTACTTGGTCGGATTCGGAATCGTGGCGCTCACTTCCACTCCGCCGACTCTCGAAGAACTTTTCTTGCGGCATTACGGTGACGAACGGGCCAGGGAGACTTCGGTACACCTGCGAGCCGAGACCGGAGTACGGCCGTGACCGTTGTTGTCGAGGCCGCTCCACCGGTACCGGCCTCGGCAAGTCAATTCACCGGCACACGCCGACTGGTTCGGCTGGCTTTGCGGCGGGACCGAATTCAGCTCTCCGTGTGGGTTATCTCCATCGTCTTGTTCATGCTGCTGGTTGTCGCCAGTGTGACCGGGCTGTACTCGACACCCGAGGAATTACGAAACATCGCAGTCAGTTCCGCGGTATCGCCGGTCGCGCTGGCGACCAACGGGATCGTGTCCGGTGATTCGCAGGGCGCGATAGTCGCCAGTCAGTCGGTGCTCGTGTTCGCGTTGGTGGCCGCATTGATGAGCACCCTTGCGGTGGTTCGCCATACGCGACAGAACGAGGAGACCGGCCGAGCCGAGATGATCGGTGCAGCGGTGGTAGGTCGACGAGCGCTCCTGACCTCCGCACTGATCGTAACGGTCGGTGCGAACGTCGTTCTTGCACTGGGAATTGCACTGGGATCGATCGCCGTCGGTTTGCCTGTCGTCGGTTCGTTCGCGTTGGGCGCCTCGATAGGTGGGACCGGAATCGCGTTTGCCGGAGTGGCAGCCGTGACGGCGCAGATCACCGACGGTGCTCGTACGGCCAACGGCCTGGCGGGTGCCGCGATCGGCGTTGCGTTCATGCTGCGCGCGATCGGCGACGTGAACAGTACGGTCGTCGACGACGGAACTCGCGTGGTCAGTGGCTGGTGGTCGTGGCTCTCGCCGATCGGATGGGCACAACAGATCAGACCTTTCGACGACGACGCCTGGTGGATCCTGTTGTTGCTGATCGGATTCGCGGCTGTGCACGTGGTGGTGGCTTTTGTTCTCATCGGCCATCGCGATCAGGGAGCGGGACTCGTTCAGCCCCGACCCGGCCCGCCAGTCGCGGCATCGTGGCTACCGTCGGCTTGGGGCCTGGCGTGGCGCATGCAGCGAATGACGATGTTCTGGTGGATCTTTGCCGTTGTCATACTCGGGTTCGCGTACGGCGCTGTGGGCAACGAGATCGACGCGATGGTGGGATCGTCGCAGCAGACCGCGGAGATGTTCGAGAAACTTGGCGGCGGCGGATCGGATCTGGTGGATTCCTACTTGGCCACTGCTCTGGGGCTCACGTCGATAGTCATCGCGGCGTATTCGGTCCAGAGTCTTCTCCGGATGCGGGGCGAGGAAACTTCGGGACGGCTCGAACCGTTGCTGGCAACGTCTTTGTCGCGGTGGAGGTGGATGCTTTCCCACCTGGGTGTGGTTGTGGGCGGCGTGATCCTCGCGCACGTCTTGATGGGTGCCTTCACCGGATTTGCCTTCGGGCTCGTCACGGACGACATCGGCGGCAACACACTTCGCATGACTGGCGCCGCGTTGGCCTATCTGCCTGCGGTGCTCGTAGTCGTGGGGTTGGTGTCGTTGGCTTTCGGACTGTTTCCGACGTACGCGTCGGCGCTCTCCTGGGGAATCTTGGCGGCATGCATCGTGCTCGGGCAACTCGGCACGTTGCTGAAGCTTCCGCAGGTAGTGCTGGATCTGTCGCCCTACACTCACGTGCCGGGTGCCCCTGCCGAGCCGGTGACAGTTCTGCCACTGCTGGCAATGATCGTTGTGGCAGTGGTGCTTTCGACAGCATCGCTTGTTGCGTTCCGTCGTCGCGACCTCCAGGTGTAGGAGAGCTGAAACTCAACTCAGAATTCGACGAAGCTGGCGAGCCCGAGCAGCAAGTCGTCCGGTCGAGTCGAATAGTTCGGATTCGTCAACACAGAGAGTGTCCGTCGCCCAGGCAGTCCCGTGGCGTAGGCGATACCACGGTGACAGCGTTCGGGGATCTGCCGTGAGGTGCTCCGGGGTGAAATGCGCGGTGAACTCGATGGTCGGTATGGCCACGGGCATCGTCAGTGTCGCGAACAGTCCGGGCGGAAGCGCGTCGAGAAGGACCGCGGCGCGCTCTTGGGCCGTGAAATCGAGGTCTGTGAGCAGGCGGATCCAGACGTCGAATTCAGGGGAGTCGCCACCGGCGAACGGCCTCGCGGAATTGATCGGCCGGATGTCGAGGTGCTGGGCGAACGGCACAAAATCCACCGGGATCTCCAGCGGCGGCAGGGTTGACGGGTCGGCCGGAGCCGGTTCGGCGACAGGGGCGGACATTGTTGTAGCTCCTATGTCGCGGGCCAACCGAACGAGAGCGGATCCCGAACCGGTCAGCGTGACGTGGCAACTGACGGTCCGCCCGCCCCGCATCTCGCCGACAGTCAACTCGGCCGGCCCAGGAGGAACGGGGCGGTCCAGATGCGCCGTGACTGCCAGCGGTTCGGCTCCGGACGCGTCGGCCGCCACCCGCAGCATCCGTGCAATTGCGAGTCCGCCCTGGATGCCGTCGAAACTCCGCCAACTGGAGTCGAATTCGGTGTGATGACGCGCTGCGTCGGTCGACGGCGCGGCCGCCACTGATGCCTGACTAGTAATTGCCATAGTCAGCACCCTAGATGCTGACTATGGCTATGGCAAGCTAGGGTCTATTCGGGAGTGCTGGACGACCCACCGAAGAGCATGTAGATGAGGATCTGAAGAATGCCGAGAGGATTGATCTCGCCGAGGCTGCTCATGTGTGAGGAACTCCTGATTGCAGGGATGGGTATTGTTGCGTCGCAACGTCACTGAAAGTACGGCAATTCGAACAGTGTGGTGCGAAATTTACCGATAATTCACTGTCCGCGAGTCGAGCGGCAGTGCAGGTAGGCGTCAGTGACCACGTCGAGAACGCGATTGCCGTGTGCATCGACCAATTTCGCTGTGATGGTCACCAATCCTCGCGCGCGATTGTCGAACACGACGTTGTCGACGGTGACCTTTCCGCTCAGGGTGTCACCGGGGCGAAGCGGACGGAGGAAGCTCACGTCGCGCATGGTTTTCCCGGCGATCACGTTCCACTGGTCGTAGAGACTGGCGACCACCAACTTCTGGCAGATCGACAGGGTGTGCAGCCCGCTGGCGATCAACCCGCCGAAGACGCCGGACTCGGCGGCTTCCTTGTCGACGTGAAACCACTGGGGATCCCACTGAGTTGCGAACTCGACGATTTCCTCTTCGGTCACCGAATACGAACCCAATGGGATCACTTGGCCGATCTCGAGATCCTCGGCGAACACTGCGCGTTTGTGAAGGGCGGCCGAATCGTTCATGGTTGTGAAAATCTCCTGCGTGTTCCGGGTGTACTCGGAACATACTCTCGCAGTGTGTTCGAGTCGGTCTCCGGTGTCGTCGGGCAATGCAGGGTCACTAGAATCGCCACATGGTCGACGACGCGAAAATCGAGCCGAGGGCGCTGGTAGGAAAGTGGCACTTCGAGCGGGACATCGTCGACCGCCTTTCTGGTTCCACCAAGCATGTATTCGGCGAGACCACTATCTCCGACGCCGGTGACGGTCGGATGCGCTGGTACGAGAGCGGCACGCTGCGTGACGGCGACCTGGAATTACCCGTGTTCCGAACTCTGTTCGTTGCCGAGCGCGGCCTCGAGTGGGCCGTGACATTCGAAGACGGCAGAGAGTTCCACGACTGGGCGCCGGGGGAGGAAGTCGAGCACCTGTGCGGTGCGGATACCTACCGCGGGCGAATCGACGTCACTGCCGGAGATCGATCGACCTGGACTGTCGTCTGGACCGTGACGGGGCCGAGCAAGGACTACACGATGACCACGCATCTCACCCGGTCCTGATCACATCGCTCGCCAGTTACTCGACGCCGATCGTCACCTCGGTGGACTTCACGAATACCGTTGCGGCTTGGCCTGGTTCAAGATCGAGATCCAGTGCGGCATCGCGGGTGATCGACGAGGTCACAATCTGATTCCCGCCGTCCAACTTCACCTTGACCGTCGCCATGACGGTGCCGAGGTTGACCTCGGTTATGGTGCCGGTGAGTTGATTTCGTGTGGACAGTCGCATCGCTGAACTCCTGTGCTCTCGGGTGGGTGTTCTTCGACCATAATGCGATGGTCGCGTATCTACCCAGCGATTCCGCAGGTGCGGACATGCGGGCGCCGCCGGTGCGCGAATATTGTCGGGCGGTGGAGGTAGATTCCGGTCATGACTGAACCCGTGAAAGGCCCGGCGTCGTATTTTCCGTCGATCGAGAAGAAGTACGGTCGGCCGATCGGTGAATGGCAAGAGCTGATCAGAAGCTCAGACCTCACGAAGCACATGGAATTGGTCAACTGGTTGAAGTCGGAGCACGGTATGGGTCATGGGCACGCGAATGCGCTTGTCGCCCATACGCTGAAAGAAGGCTAGTTCTTTTCAGGCGGCCGATGCGTCCAGCACCAACCAGCCGCCGTGATGCTCGAATACCTCGAACGGCACACGGCTCTGCCGGCCGACCGCACGCAGTGACTCGAGATCGAAAGTGCGGATGTGGCCGTGGCACGCGGTGGCTTCGTCTTCGAAGGGGACTGCAATGACGACCCGTTGACGCGCGATCCGGAGTGCTTGCGCGATCACGGCCTCGCCGACTGCGTCGTCGACGTGTTCGAGGAGATGAATCGCGGTGACGGTGTCGGCGCTGTTGTCCGGTGCCGGTACTTCACCCGCGTCGCAGATCACCGTGTCGATCGTGATGCCGAGTTCGGGGGCGACCGCGTCGAGCAGGATCATCGTTCCGGGCAGGATGTCCGTGGCGGTCACGTCCATTCCGGCGCGCGCGAGCCGCAGGGGCAGGAAACCGAAGCAGGAACCCAGATCGAGTACGGAACCGCGAACCAGTTCTTCGGCTTTGTCGTGAATCGGCGCGAAATCTGCAGTGCCGTCCAATAGTTCGGCAAGGGAGTTCCGGTAGTAGGTGGTCCAGGATTCGAGAGCGCCGTCCACGGTGGACCGAACCAGTCCGACCATCGTCAACTCGAATTCGTCCTGACCGAACTCCGCGTCCTGGATCGACGAGGTGACTCCGGCTACGAGTCGCTCGCTCAGATCGGCGGGAGTGAGGGAGTGCCTGACGTGGAGTCGGCCGCCTCGACGATCGAGCGAGATCGGACCGGAATCGACACGTTCGACGGTGACATGCCCGAACGACCACAAGCCCGGCGTCGACGGTGCCAGCGAATCCAGGACGGGTTCGTTCGTGATGGTGGACATGATCGCCTTTCTCAGGTGGTGATGCTTTCTCAGGTGCTGATACCGGTCCGCAGGGACTGCGTACCTGTTTTCAAGAGTTCCGGTAGCTCGAGTGAATCGTCGGTGAGCCACTGCTCGTACGCCGACATCGCGACCCCGAGCAGAAGATAGCCGACCGTGCGTGGGCCGTGATCGGTCGGCTCGAGATTCATTCGGCGTGCGACGTAGTCGGCGACCACCTGCCGCCAACCTTCGTACATCACCACAGAGTATGCCTGAAGCGTCGGAACTTCGAGGATCAATTCCATCCGTTTGCGATGTACCGCAGTCTCTTCCGGTGGGAAGGTGTTGAACGTCAACAATGCGGATTCGAGTGCGTCGACCAACGGAATATCAGCGGGCAGTGAATCCAGGTGCTCGCGCATCTCGTCGAGATGTCCGTCGAAGTCTCCCCAGGGGACGGCGTTCTTGGACGGGAAGTAGCGAAAGAAGGTCCGACGCGCGATGCCGGCGGCATCGGCTATCTGGTCGACGCTCACCTCGTTGAAGCCGACTGTCGAGAACAGTTCGATCCCGATCGTGCTGATTCCCTCCTTCGTTGTGGAGGGGCGACGACCTATCCGAGCGGACGGTTTCTTGCGGCTACGCATACTTTTTTCGCTCCATGTGTGTCATTCTGCACTCGATGCCATTACAGTGGTGAACCGAGTCACAGTGAAGTCCCACTAGTGACCACCAACTCCCAGGTTGGAAGTCTGATCTACAGACTTCCAGACGGAGTGCGACCGCAGGAGGAATCCATGTCAGATCGTGACAACAAGGCGCTCGAGAACGACCTCGTCGAGGAGTCCCTCGTGGAGGAAGTTTCCATCGACGGCATGTGCGGCGTGTACTGACCGTGTCTGCTTTGGATCTCGATGCGGGGTGGAAACTCCACCCGCAGGTAGCGCTTCGCCCCGAACCTTTCGGGGCGTTGCTCTACCACTTCGGAACACGCAAGCTGTCGTTCCTGAAGAACACGACCATCGTTGCGGTGGTCAAGGCGTTGCCAGACCATCCTGATGTCCGGTCCGCACTACGTGCGCAAGGCATCGAAGATGACGCGGCTCCCCAATATGCCCGCGCGCTGAGCACTCTCGCCGACTCGCACATGATCGTGCCTGTCTGAGCCAGACGCTCGCCCCCACGTGCGGAACAGCCCTTCCGCACGTTCGCCCGCTTCATTTCTTCGCGAGGACACAGCCATGACCTCAGTTCTTGAACAGCCCTCCCCGCCCGCCAAGGTGGGTCGCCTCGTCGATCAGTTCGAACTCGGACTCGACGCCCCCATCTGCCTGACGTGGGAACTCACCTACGCCTGCAACCTGTCCTGCGTGCACTGCCTTTCGTCGTCGGGTCGTCGTGACCCCAACGAGCTGAGCACCGAACAGTGCAAGTCCATCATCGACGAGCTGCAGCGTATGCAGGTTTTCTACGTCAACATCGGTGGCGGCGAGCCGACGGTACGCTCCGACTTCTGGGAGCTCGTCGACTACGCGACCGACCACCAGGTTGGTGTGAAGTTCTCCACCAACGGCGTGAAGATCGACAAGAAGGTCGCGGCGCGCCTCGCAGCCAGTGACTACGTCGACGTGCAGATTTCCATCGACGGTGCCACCGCTGAGGTCAATGACGCTGTGCGCGGGCCTGGTTCGTTCGCGATGGCCGAGCGCGCTCTCGCGAACCTGAAGGAAGCCGGCTTCAAGGACGCCAAGATTTCGGTGGTCGTCACGCGGCACAACGTCAGTCAGCTCGACGAGTTCAAGGCTCTCGCGGACAAGTACGACGCGACCCTGCGCATCACTCGACTGCGTCCTTCGGGCCGCGGCGCCGACGTGTGGGACGACCTGCACCCGCGTCCGGAGCAGCAGCGTGAGCTCTACAACTGGCTGGTCGCCAATGGCGAAGGCGTCCTGACGGGCGACTCGTTCTTCCACCTCTCCGCCTTCGGCGATGCACTGCCCGGTCTCAATCTCTGTGGCGCGGGCCGCGTCGTGTGCCTGATCGACCCGGTCGGTGACGTGTACGCATGCCCCTTCGCGATTCACGAGCAGTTCCTCGCCGGAAACATCGTGAAAGACGGTGGATTCCAGGAAGTCTGGCAGCACTCGGACCTGTTCGAGGAGCTGCGCTCGCCCCAAACCGGTGGCGCCTGCAGCAAGTGCAACCACTACGACTCCTGCCGCGGAGGCTGCATGGCGGCCAAGTTCTTCACCGGACTGCCGATGGACGGACCTGACCCCGAGTGCGTCATCGGCAACGGTGAAATGGCACTGGCGTCGGCGGGAGAGGTCCCGAAGTCCAGTGTCGACCACTCCCGTTCCGGTCAACGTAAGACCCCACGTGCATCGGTGCCACTGACACTGATGATGCGTCCGCCCGCCAAGATTTGTGACGAAAACCCGCTTGCGGGAATGCAGTAACTACTGCGCGATACCGACAGTGCGGCGAAAGCTGCACCCCAGAGAGGTCAGTTCAATGGCTAAGAATGCTTTCTTCGAGACGGTGGCAGAAGCACAGCGCCGTGCGAAGAAGAGGTTGCCCAAGTCCGTGTACGCGGCGTTGGTAGCGGGATCCGAGAAAGGGCTGACGGTCGACGACAACGTCGCGGCATTCAGCGAATTGGGTTTCGCTCCCCACGCTGCCGGGCTGTCGGACAAGCGCGAGATGTCCACCACCATTATGGGTCAGGACATTTCGTTGCCCGTCATGATTTCACCGACCGGTGTGCAGGCAGTGCACCCCGACGGTGAAGTAGCGGTAGCCCGTGCGGCTGCAGCACGGGGAACAGCCATCGGACTGAGTTCTTTTGCCAGCAAGTCCATCGAAGAAGTTGCCGCGGCCAACCCGCAGGTCTTCTTCCAGATGTATTGGGTCGGCAGCCGCGACGTGCTCCTGCAGCGTATGGAGCGCGCTCGCGCTGCCGGTGCCAAGGGCCTGATCATCACCACCGACTGGTCCTTCTCGTACGGTCGCGACTGGGGCAGCCCGTCCATCCCCGAAAAGATGGACCTCAAGGCGATGTTCCAGTTCGCACCCGAGGGAATCATGCGCCCGAAGTGGTTGCTCGAGTTCGCCAAGACCGGCAAGATCCCGGACCTGACCACCCCCAACCTCGCGGCTCCCGGCCAGCCTGCACCGACGTTCTTCGGCGCATACGGCGAGTGGATGCAGACTCCGCTTCCGACGTGGGAAGACATCGCCTGGCTTCGTGAGCAGTGGGGTGGACCGTTCATGCTCAAGGGCATCATGCGCATCGACGACGCCAAGCGAGCTGTCGACGCCGGTGTCTCCGCTATCTCGGTCTCCAACCACGGTGGTAACAACCTCGACGGCACCCCGGCGCCGATCCGTGTGCTCCCGGGCATTGCCGAGGCCGTGGGCGATCAGGTGGAAGTTGTTCTCGACGGCGGCATTCGACGCGGCGGCGACGTCGTCAAGGCGCTCGCACTCGGAGCCAAGGCCGTCATGCTCGGGCGCGCCTACCTGTGGGGCCTCTCGGCCAACGGCCAGGCCGGTGTCGAGAACGTGCTCGACCTCATGCGGATGGGCATCGACTCGGGGCTGATGGGCCTCGGCCACTCGTCCATCACCGAACTGAGCCCGGCGGACCTGGTGATTCCGGAAGGCTTCACACGCACATTGGGTGCCAGCTGAGATTACGGCTCCGATAGAGCTGTGAGTTGACACTCGACGAACACACGACCCTGGCCGGACGCCTCGTCCGGTCCAGGGTTGTTTTCGGTCCGCACGAGACCAATCTTGCTGTGGGACGCTCGCTTTCCGATCGGCACCGTGCGTACTACCAGCGCCGCGCCGAGGGCGGAACCGGGATCGTCGTCACCGAAGTGGCCTCGGTATCGGAGAACGACTGGCCGTACGAGCGGGCGCCGTTGGCGTCGCAATGTGGCCCGGGGTGGCAGTCGATCGCGGCTGCATGTGCTCCGTACGGAACGCTGGTTCTGGCCGGGCTCGGTCATACCGGCATGCAGGGATCGAGCGCATACTCCCAGTCGGTGCTGTGGGGACCGTCAAGAGTGGCCGACCCGGCGACGCGTGAGTTGCCGATGGCAATGGGGCAGCCGGAAATCGACCAGCTGATAGTCGGCTTCCGTGAGGCGTCGGCGCTGGCCGTCGCTTCGGGAATGGACGGAGTGGAACTCGATGCCGGTCCTCGAAGCATTCTGCGACAATTCCTTTCGGGTCTGACCAACACTCGGCAAGACCGATACGGTAGCGATCGCGTTGCTCTTGTTCGCGAGGTCATCTCGGCAGTGCGCGAGGAAGTCGGGTCGGATCACGTTGTCTCCCTGCGGTTGTCCTGTGACGAGGAAGCTCCATGGGCGGGCCTGACGCCCGATCTTGCCATCGGTATCGCGCGTGAAGTGTCTCCGTTCCTCGATCTCCTTGTCGTCGTTCGTGGCGGACTCTATTCGTCTGACCGGTACCGCCCCGATTTTCACTGCCCGCCGAACTTCAACCTCGATCTGTGCCGTGAGGTCAAGGCCGCTCTGTCGATTCCTGTTGTCGTGCAGGGGAGCGTCGTGGACATCGCCGACGCTCACGCGGCGCTGGAAGTAGGTGAGTTCGTCGAGATGACCCGGGCCCAGATCGCAGACCCGGACCTGGTTGTGAAAGCCGCGCGCGGCGATCGTCCCCGGCCGTGTGTGCTCTGCAATCAGACGTGCCTCGTGCCTGATCCTCGCAATCCTGTCGTGACGTGCGTCGGGAATCCGAGCGCGGGTTTCGAGACGGTGGACCCCGATGAGCGAGAGCAGATTTCGACACCGGGAGCCGTGCTGGTCGTGGGGGGTGGCCCCGCTGGGATGGAAGCCGCACGGATCTCGGCGGTGGCGGGGCACTCGGTCACACTCGTCGAGAGTTCATCGCAGTTCGGCGGCATGATCCGAACTTTTGCGCGAGGTGACGGCCGTAGCCGGTTCGCACTCCTCGCGCAGTGGTTGGAGGACGAATGCCGTCGTAGCGGCGTGACGATGCGGACCGGGGCGGCGCTCGACGCCCAAGACCTGGGTGACGCACGCAGCCGGGGCGAGTTTGTTGTCGTTGCCACCGGTAGTGCTGCGAGGCCGCCGACGTATCCGGTCGACGATTCGGTTCGGTGGTTGGATGCGTCGGAAGCCTTCGAGAAGTTGAGCACCGTGGGGCCGGGTCCGGTCGCGCTGATCGATCCCCTCGGTGGACCGATCGCGGTGGCGCTCGCAGAAGCACTCGCGGCCCATGGCATCTCCGTCTCGATTGTGACTCCCGACAGCATCGTCGGTTCGAGGCTCGGCGCGAGTGGGGATCTGGTCGGCGCCAACACGCGCATCCAGCAGGCCGGGATCACCAGGGTGCTCGCGTCACGTGTCACCGAAATCGCTCGAGGGGCCGTCTGCGTCGAACACGTCCATACCGGCGAGCGGTCACAGCTCGAGTGCGAGGTGGTGATCGACTGCTCGCCTCGTCTGCCGAACGAAACGCTGAAGGAAGAGGCCGACATTCAGGTGGGCGACTCGGTTGCCCCGAGAACTGTTCTCGAATCCATCCGCGAAGGGCGCTTTGCAGGGTTTACTACTAGAACGAGTTTCAATTCTGCAGAGAGGGCTATCTCATGACACAGGGTTCAGTTCGTTCGCTCGAAGGTCGCGTTGCTTTCATCACCGGCGCAGCGCGCGGTCAAGGACGTGCGCACGCGGTCAAGATGGCGCGCGAGGGAGCAGCGATCATCGCGGTCGACGTATGCGCGTCGGTGGCGTCGGACAATTCCTACGACGCAGCAACTTCCGAGGACTTTGCCGAGACGATACGTCTGGTGGAAGCGGAGGGCGGGAAGATCCTCGCCCGCGAGGTCGATGTCCGTGACGGCGCAGCGCTCACCGCGGTGGTCAAGGACGGCGTCGAACAGTTCGGACGTCTCGACATCGTGGTCGCCAACGCCGGGGTCTGCAACTGGAATCGATTCTGGGAAATGTCGGACGAACAGTGGGAAACTCTGATCGACATCAACCTGACCGGAGTCTGGAAAACCCTCAAGGCCTCGGTGCCGGCGATCATCGAGGGTGGGCGCGGTGGATCGATCATCGTGGTCAGTTCGGTGGCCGGACTCAAGGCGCTGCCCGGACAGGCGCACTACGCGAGCGCCAAGTTCGGTCTCGTCGGTCTGACGCAGGCCGCAGCAAAGGAACTGGGGGAGTACAAGATCAGGGTCAACTCGATCCATCCTTACGGAGTGAATACGCCGATGGGGGTCGACCAGGGCGCTCTCGAGGTATTTGCAAAGTTTCCGCAGTACCTTCCCAACTTCACTCCGATCCTCTCGGACATCGCTTTCGCCGAACCTGACGAGATCGCCGATACCGTCCTGTGGCTCGCCGGTGACGGTTCCCGCACCGTCACGGCAAGTCATATCGCGCTCGATCAAGGAAACTCCAAGGTCTGATGACGCCGTACCCGCGCCTCTTCGCGCCACTGCGCCTGGGCAACCTGACACTCCGCAATCGGGTCGTGTTCTCCGCACACCTGACCAATTACGCGGAGAACGGGTTGCCGACGGAGCAGCACGCGAGCTACTACGAGGCGCGGGCCCGCGGCGGTGCGGGTCTGATCATCACCGAGGAACACTCGACGCATCCTTCGGATCGACCGTACGAGAAGATGATTGCGGGCTATCGGCCCGAAGCGATCGAGGGATACCGGCGGATCACCGACGCCGTTCATGCACATGGTTCGTCGATTCTCGCGCAGATCAACCACAATGGGGGCCAGGGCGCTGGAACCTATTCGCGATCGCCGCTGTTGGCGCCGAGCGCCGTTGCGGATCCGTTGTTCCGCGAGGTGCCCAAGGCTGTCGACGACGCGGACATCGCCGAGATTCTCGCAGGGTTCGCCCTTGTTGCGCGCAACTGCGTTGCCGGTGGCTTCGACGGGGTGGAATTGCAGGCGTCGCAGTCGTCCATCGTGCGCGCGTTTCTCGCACCCTCGACCAACCTGCGCACTGATCGCTACGGCGGGGGCGTGGCACATCGTGCACGGTTCCTTCTCGAAGTGCTCGGGGTACTGCGTAAGGCCATCGGCCCGGATCGTGTCCTCGGTGTGCGCCTGAGTGGATACGAAGGTACGCGGGGTGGCATCGAACTGTCCGACGCAGTAGCCACCGCTCAACTCATCGAAGCTGACGGTTACGTCGACTACATCAACACCACCGTCGGAATGGCCACGGAAACACTGCATCTGGTCGAAGCATCGATGGCTGTACCCACCGGCTACGCCAACTTCGTCCCGTCTGCGATCAGGGAGGTCGTCGATCTTCCAGTCGTCGGAGTCGGCCGTTTCAAGACGCCGGAGCAAGCCGAAGCCGCACTCGAGGACGGTGTATGCGATCTGGTGGGAGTAGTTCGCGGGCAGATCGCCGATCCGGATTTTGTGAACAAGGCGCGTGCTGGTCAATCGGTACAGGTGCGAACCTGCCTGTCCTGCAACCAGGAATGCGTCGGGCGGATGGGTCTGGGACGTTGGTTGGGGTGCACCGAAAATCCGCGCGCCGGTCGGGAATCGGTACCGCTGCCGATGCCGCGGCGACGGGGCCGCACGGTGGTGGTGGTCGGTGGTGGCCCGGCCGGCCTGCAAGCTGCGGCTACAGCGGCCCAGCGAGGTCATGCGGTGACGCTGTTCGAGCGTGAACGAAGACTTGGGGGACAGATTCTTACCGCCTCGGTGGTACCGGCTCGCCGTGAGCTCGTCGACCTCGTCCGGAATCTCGAATCTGAGTGTCGCCGAAGCGGTGTGACGATCGAGTTGGATGCTGGAGCTGATCTCGCGATCGTGGAGGAGCGCGCGCCCGAGGTGGTCGTGATTGCAACCGGAGCGCGGCCTGTGCGACCGGCGTGGGCGGGTGGATCAGAGCGTGTGGTGGGTGTTCGAGACGTTCTCGACGGCAAGATTCTGCCGAGTGGAACGGTGCTCGTCTACGACGAACTGGGATTCCATCAAGGTACGTCGGTGGCGGAGTTCCTCGCTGATCGAGGCTGTGCCGTCACGATCGCGACCAACGGCATGGTGGTCGCGCAGGACCTGAGCATCACCCTGGATTTCGAGGGGTGGAACCGCCGAGCGTTCGAGAAGTCGATCGGTCAACGGACAGATCTGATGGTGACTTCGGTGAGCGCTGGGGCCTCGCCGCTCGTGAGCTTGGTTCACCTTCCGACGGGTGTGACCGAGGAAGTTGCAGTCGACTGGGTGGTCTTCGCGACACAGCAGGAACCTGTCGACGAGTTGTGGAACACCTTGCAGGGAAGCTGTTTCGAGAAATTTCGCATCGGTGACGCCTTGTCTCCGAGGCGTTCGCACGCGGCCGTCATCGAGGGGCATCGGGCCGCGTTGGCGATATAAGTCGTCCGTTTTGTCTCTGGTTCTCGAAAGTATGTTTTGAGCATGGACAGTCGGGAAGCGTGGCAACTGGATGGCGTGGGCCTCAAGAGCGAGGTTCTCGATCTGGTGCGCGCCCGGCACGAGTTGCAGTCGCGGATGGTGTTGTTGATCGTGGAGATGTTTTCCCGTGAGGTTCTCGGCGGGAAGGGTTTTCGGGCGATCGCGCAGTGGTTGCATGGTTCGACGAATCTGGAGATCGGTGAGTGCAGTCTGCTGGTCGGGTTGGCGCGGTTGTTGATGCTCGAACCTGTTGTCGCGGATGCGTTTCATCGTGGTGACGTGGATGCGTTGAAGGCGCGGCAGGTGGCGTCGTTTTGTCAGCATCCGCCGAAGAACATGACCTCGGCGGATGTGGACAAGGCCCGCGGGATCTTGTTGGGGTTGGCGTCGAAGAACATCGCCGATTGTGATGCGGTGCGGGCAGCGATTCGGCGGATCGAGAAGCAGTACGGCAAGCGTGAGGACGGGGTTCCGGTCGGTGAGGATTCCGAGCGTAACGAGTTCTACGCGTCGAAAGGTTTGTACGGGCGCGTGTCGGTGAAGGGTGATCTGGATGCGGTGAACGGGGCACGGTTGATCACGTTGTTGTCGAGCCTGTCTGCGCCGACGCCGGAGAAGGACGGGGTCAAGGACATCCGCACGCCTGCGCTGCGGCGCGCGGACGGGTTCTGCGAACTACTGCGGCGGTACGAGCGGGCGGGGTTGGGTCCGATCGAAGGCGGAGTGAAACCGCACATCACGGTGACCGCGTCCGCGAAAGACATGACAGATCTGCAGTCCTTGAAGGACTTGCTGCCGTCCACTCAGGAACTCGGGTTCGCGTGGACGGATTGGGTGGGCCCGATCAGCATCGACACCGCACGGATGCTCGCCTGCGACTGCACCGTGACGCGGATTTTGTTGGACGAGAATGGTGTTCCGCCCGACTGCGGCAAGGAAGCGCGAACGGCGACAGTTCCGCAGCGGCGGGCGTTGGCGGTTCGCGATGGTGGGTGCGCGTTTCCGGGGTGCGGAACACCATCGGGGTGGTGCGATGCCCACCATATTGTTCACTGGAACGATGGTGGCCCAACGGATCTCGACAATCTGATCTTGTTGTCCGGTCATCATCACCGGACGCTGCATCACACGGAGTGGCGGGTGGAGATCGGGCCGGATCGCAAATCGGTGTTCTACCCACCGATGTCCGTTGATCCGTATCAGCAGCCGATCGGTGGGAACAGCCCACCGACAGCGGCGTGAACCGCGACAACTGACGAATACGCCGGGGCACAACAATCCCCCGGTGTATCCGCATGCAGTGTTGCGGTGGGAGGGGCCCGCACCAATACGATCGGGGGATGAGTTCTCCGCGTGACCTTGCTGCCATCCCGAGTCCTGCGCTCGAGGGCACTGCGCTCACCGTCGTGGTCCCGGTCGGTTCTTTCGAACAACACGGACCGCACCTGCCTCTCGATACCGACACTCGGATCGCGAGAGCAGTCGCACAGGCTCTGCCCGACGTCGTCGTGGCCCCGGCCATCGAATACGGGGCGAGCGGCGAACACGAAGGGTTTGCCGGCACGATTTCGATCGGTGCCGAGGCTATGGAAACCGTCGTCGTCGAATACGGAAGGTCGGCGTTCAGATGGACGAAGCGGGTGCTGTTCGTCAACGGCCACGGCGGAAATGGTCCCGCATTGGCCAAAGCGGTGGCACTTCTGCGGTATGAGGGGCGTGATGCTGCTTGGGCGCCGTGCGCTGTTCCGGGTGCCGACGCGCATGCCGGACACACTGAAACGAGCCTATTGCTGCACCTTTCGCCCGATTTGGTGCACATGAGCCTTGCTGAGACAGGAAATTTGTCTCCTATCGCGGACCTGATGCCAGGAATGCGTTCGGGCGGTATGGTCGCTGTGTCGCAAAACGGCGTTCTCGGCAATCCAGTCGGGGCTACCGCCGAAGACGGCGCATACATCTTCGGTGAGTTGGTAGGACGCGTGACGGATGGACTGGCCCGGTGGGAGCCTGGTCCAGATGGGAGGCTTCGGTGACGACCACGACCGAGTGGGGGCGGACGGTCCACCTGCGACGGCTTTCGAGGCTGCGACGAGTTGCAGCACGACGGGCTACGTCCCTTACGATCATCTGATGCGACCAGCAAGACTCCCCGACGGCTTCGGCATTCGGTTGGACCCCAAGGTGCGCACGTACTCGGGTGGCCGGGTACTCATCGGCGGATCTCCGACGCGGATGCTCAAGCTGGCGCCGACGGCTGCGGCGATGATCGGTGACGGCTTCCTCGAGGTGGTCGATCAGCAGAGCGCTGCGGTTGCGCGACACCTTCTCGATTCAGGTGTCGCGAATCCTCGTCCGATGTCGACGCCGTCCGCTGCCGATGTCACGGTCGTGATTCCGGTCAAGGACAACCAGGCCGGCGTCGAACGCCTATTGCCCGTCCTCAAGGATCTGACCGTCATCGTTGTCGACGACGGTTCGGAAGTGCCGGTGGAGCCCCGTCGCGCCTGCCCGGGCACCGGCACCATCACAGTGGTCCGGCACGAGAGTGCCCGCGGACCCTCGGCAGCGAGAAACTCGGGATTGCGTTCGGCCCAAACACGTTTCGTAGCTTTTCTGGACTCCGACGTCATACCGCGTGCCGGTTGGCTCGAGTTGATGTTGGGCCACTTCAGCGATCCGGGGGTTGCCCTTGTTGCACCCCGCATCGTCGCCCTCGATCCGTACGGGACGGCGCTGGCGCGGTACGAGAACATGCGATCGTCTCTCGACCTCGGACGCAAGGAAGCTGCGGTGAAGTCGGGCAGTCCGGTCGCCTATGTCCCCAGCGCCGCCGTGATCGTCCGGCGCGACGTGGCACTCGAATGCAACGGTTTCGACGAGAGTCTCGAAGTAGCCGAGGACGTCGATTTCTGCTGGCGACTGCAGGCTGCGGGTTGGCGACTGAGGTACGAACCGGTTGCGCATGTCGCCCACGATCATCGAGTTCAGTTCGACAAGTGGTTCGCCAGGAGAGCGTTCTACGGCACGGGTGCGGCGCCGTTGGCTGCAAGACACGAGGGTTCGGTTCCGCCGATGGCGATGTCGTTCTCGACGCTCTTCGCGTGTATCGCCGCTGCAACACTGACCCGTTCCGGTCTTGCCGGCGCACTCGGCGCCTTGCTGTTTACCGTTTACCGGCTGCGAAAGATGTTCACCGGCCTGAGTCAACCCACCCGGATCGCGGCGATCCTCACCGCGCAGGGAGTTGTCGGCGGATTCTGGCAACTCGCCTCGGCAATGTGTCGTCACTACTGGCCCGTGACGCTCCTGGCGGTGATCGCCTCCAGGCGAATTCGGCGGCTGGCCGTCGCTGCAGCAGTCACCGAAGGTTTGGTGGACTGGTATCGCCACCGTGAGCCAGGCGGGCTGGGACCGGTTCGGTACGTCTTCTTCAAACGAGCCGACGACATCGCGTATGGAGCCGGACTCTGGCGTGGCGCATTCGACGCCCGCGACTGGGCGGCGCTGAAACCTCGAATCACCAAGTGACAGAAGCCGACTACGCAGATTTCCTGGTTGTCGGTGGTGGCACGTGTGGTTGCGTGGTCGCAGCCAGGCTCAGTGAAGATCCATCCGCCACGGTGATGCTCCTCGAATCGGGAAGCGGATATCGATCGGCGCTCGAACTCCCGGACGTCCTGGGTGATCCGTACCGACTGCCGGTCGGACCTGCGAGCGAATACACGTGGACCTATCCGGTCGAACTGACGCCGCGTCGGGCGTCCACAATTGCGCGGGGGCGGACACTCGGTGGATCCGGAGCCGTCAACGGTGCGTACTTCACCCGCGCGACCCGTGCTGATTTCGAGAATTGGCCGAGTTCATGGCGATACGACGACGTCTTGCCGTACTTCAAGAAGTCCGAAACGGATCGTGATTTCGAGGGCGAGTTCCACGGGACCGCCGGACCGATCCCGGTCGAGCGTCGAGCGTGGGACCAACTACATCCACTGAGCGGCGAGTTTCATGCGGCAGCGCTCGGAGCAGGCTTTCCCGACGACGTCGACAAGAATGCGCCGGACTCGTTCGGGGTGGGCCGAGTGCCACTGAACGTGTCGGATCATCGTCGGATCAGTACGGCGATCGGGTATCTGATGCCGGCGTTGCACCGGCCGAATCTGCGGGTGGAATCCGGAGTGAACGTCATTCGCATCGCGTTCTCGGGTACCCGTGCGATCGGCGTCGACGTTCTCGACGACGGCAATGTCCGACGCATTCGTGCCGACCATGTGGTCGTGTGTTCGGGTGCGGTGGCGACACCGCACATTCTCCTCAATTCCGGTGTTGGTCCAGCGGAACAACTTGTAGAGCAAGGAGTTTCCGTCGTTCTCGATCGACCGGGCGTCGGACAGAACTTCGTCGACCACCCGGAAGTGCTGCTGCCGTACCATTTTTCGAAGCCCCGCACGATTCGATCGCAGACTCCGGTGCTGGAGACAGCCCTCAACCTCGCTGAGATCGAAATCCGTCCGTACACCGCATCTTTCACAGACCTGGTTCCCGGTGTGCCTCGCATGGACCACGGCGTCGGAGTGGTCCTCATGGCGCCGCACAGCCGGGGAAGCATCGAGCTGGCATCGGGGGATCCCGCTGGGGCGCCGCGTATTCGGTACAACTACGTCGCGTCGGCGCACGATCGAGCTGCCATTCGGGAAGGGATGCGGATCGCCGAGAATCTTCTCGAGTCGATCGCCGAGACGGGGTTGATCGATCGCCCCGTCGTGGAGTACATCGATGAGTGGGTCGAATCCCGCCTGGGAACGTCGCTGCATATGTCCGGTAGTTGCGTGATGGGTGCCGAGGCGGACCCGTTCGCAGTCGTCGACGGTCGGTGCCGTGTGATCGGCGCGCAAGGACTCAGTATTGTTGACACGTCAATCCTGCCGACGATCCCGACCCGCGGCCCGCATGCGACCGCGGTGATGGTCGCGGAACGAGCAAGCGCCATTCTGCTCGGCGACGAGTGACCGCGAGGGGCAGCAGGCTGGGTCGGCAGTCATACCGAATGGTCGTTCTCGCCTATGGGTTGTGATCGGCGTTACAGTGGTCCACGGAGCGGAGGAACGCAAAATATGGCACGTGAACAGGCTGTGCCCGGCAACCCGTGGGTGGCGGTCAGGCCAGGCGATGACGTCGCGTTACTCGCGCGGCGACTTTCGTCTGCCCATCAGTCGTTCATCGATGCTCGCGGCGTGCCCGGCCAGGGGCTGACCGACGACTCCCATGTCCGCTCGGTCGTACTCGAGTCCTGGATGCGGAGCCGCAACAAGGGGGTAAATCCCGATGTGGTCGGCAACCCTGAGATGCTCGAAGGGTTGGAGCTCGAAAAGTATCGCTCCGCGCATCCCATGTCACTGATCCGTCCGGTGATTCGGAAACTCCTGGTGGAAGATGCTGCCGAGACCGGACTACTGATCGCGATCAGTGACGCACACGGTCGATTGCTCTGGGTGGAGGGTGACAACTCGGCCAAGGACAAGGCGTTGTCCATGAACTTCGTCGAGGGCGCCGACTGGAGCGAAGATCGTGTCGGCACCAATGCGCCGGGAACGGCGCTTGCTCTCGATCACTCCGTACAGATTTTCGGATCCGAGCATTTCAACCGAACCGTGCACGACTGGAGTTGTTCGGCCGCACCCGTCCACGATCCCACCACTGGTCAAATCCTTGGTGCCATCGACATCACCGGTGGTCCCAGGGTTGCGGTTCCCGAAGTGCTGTCACTGATCCGTGCAACTGTCGCGGCCGCCGAATCGGAATTGCGATTCCATCTCTTGAACTCGCCCATCCCGCTCAGTGCCACGGCTCCGCGCCTCGAAACATTCGGTGCCGGCCGGCCGATGCTGGTTCGCGGCGGTGACCGCATCCCGATTTCGCAGCGTCACGCCGAGATTCTCCTTCTGCTTTCCGAACACCCGGAGGGTCTCAGCTCCGACCACCTTGCGGTCCTGCTCGACGAGGGGGAGCTCGACGCAGTGACCATTCGCGCGGAAATGTCGCGGCTTCGTAAGGTTTTCGGTGCCGACCGGCTGGCTTCGCGCCCCTATCGGATCATCACGGAGTTCACGACAGATGTCGGCGAGGTGCGGGCAGCGTTGGATCGAGGCGACGCAGCGACGGCGATGAAACTGTATTCGGGCCCGGTGCTGGCGGGCTCGGCGTCTCCCGGCATCGAAGAGGTGCGGGAAGAACTACGCACCAGGGTCCAGGCAGCTCTGCTGCGTGGAGGTGACGCCAACCTTCTGGCCCGGTGGACCACGTCGGTACACGGCCGCGAAGACTCAGTCGTGTGGGAGGCCTACCTGTCCACGTTGGATCCTCAATCTCCGTTGTATTCGCAGGTCCAGGCAAGAATTGATCTCCTCGACCGCCAATTGGGCATCTGAGAATCATCCGCGTTTCTCGCACGCAACGTACTTGCAACGTTGCAACTCCTAGTGTTGTGAATCACACCCCGCCGGGGGGTGGGATTGCAGTCACCGATTTGGTGGGTGCGCCCAGGAAGAACACGTTTACATAGGAGCTTGCAATGACCGTGTACGCCCGCCCAGGTACCGCCGACGCGATCATGTCCTTCCAGTCTCGATACGACAACTGGATCGGCAACGAATGGGTTGCTCCGGTCAAGGGTCAGTACTTCGAGAACCCGACACCGGTGACCGGACAGAATTTCTGTGATGTGGCTCGTTCCACCGCAGAAGACATCGAACTCGCTCTCGACGCAGCGCACGCAGCAGCTCCGGCCTGGGGCAAGACCTCGGTCGCCGAGCGCGCGATCATCTTGAACAAGATCGCTGATCGTATGGAGGAGAACCTCGAATCCATCGCACTCGCCGAGTCGTGGGACAACGGCAAGCCGATCCGCGAGACCCTCAACGCCGACATTCCGCTCGCCATCGATCACTTCCGATACTTCGCGGGAGCTATTCGCGCACAGGAAGGTTCGCTCTCGGAGATCAACTCCGACACCGTGGCGTACCACTTCCACGAGCCGCTCGGCGTAGTCGGCCAGATCATTCCGTGGAACTTCCCGATCCTCATGGCCGTGTGGAAGCTTGCCCCCGCCCTCGCTGCCGGCAATGCCATCGTGCTCAAGCCTGCCGAGCAGACGCCAGTCTCGATCCTGCACCTCATCGGCATCATCGGTGACCTGCTGCCTGCCGGTGTTCTCAACATCGTCAACGGCTTCGGCGTCGAGGCCGGAAAGCCGCTCGCGTCCAGCCCGCGTATCAAGAAGATCGCGTTCACCGGTGAGACCACCACCGGTCGCCTGATCATGCAGTACGCGTCGCAGAACCTTATCCCCGTCACCCTCGAACTCGGTGGCAAGAGCCCCAACATCTTCTTCTCCGACGTTCTCGCCTCAAACGACGACTACCAGGACAAGGCACTCGAGGGCTTCACGATGTTCGCCCTCAACCAGGGCGAGGTCTGCACCTGCCCGTCACGTTCGCTGATCCAGGAAGACATCTTCGACGAGTTCCTGGCGATGGCAGCCATCCGCACCAA
This sequence comes from Rhodococcus sp. SB1D, assembly GCF_048573875.1. NCBI lineage: Bacteria > Bacillati > Actinomycetota > Actinomycetes > Mycobacteriales > Nocardiaceae > Rhodococcus > Rhodococcus sp. SB1D. The sequence goes on along the minus strand of NZ_JBMAIQ010000006.1, from coordinate 23,795 downwards.
GGCTGTGCGCCAAGGGGATCCGCTCGACACCGACACCATGATCGGTGCCCAGGCCAGCAACGATCAGCTCGAGAAGATCCTCTCGTACATCGAGATCGGCAAGGCCGAAGGCGCCAAGGTCATCACCGGTGGTGAGCGAGCCGAACTCGGCGGAGACCTGTCCGGCGGTTACTACGTCCAGCCGACGGTGTTCACCGGCAACAACAAGATGCGCATCTTCCAGGAAGAGATCTTCGGACCCGTCGTCTCGGTCACCTCGTTCAAGGACTACGACGAGGCCATCGAAATCGCCAACGACACGCTCTACGGTTTGGGCGCCGGTGTCTGGTCCCGCGACGGCGGAGTTGCTTACCGCGCAGGCCGCGACATCCAAGCCGGTCGCGTCTGGACCAACACGTACCACCAGTACCCGGCACACGCCGCTTTCGGTGGATACAAGCAGTCCGGCATCGGCCGCGAGAACCACCTGATGATGCTCTCGCACTACCAGCAGACCAAGAACCTCCTGGTCAGCTACGCCCAGAAGGCTCAGGGCTTCTTCTGATCTACCCACCGGCACCCGTGAGCCCCTCGCTGCGGGTGCCGGTGAGCAAGACTGCAACACGCGAAACCTGCACAAACACACGGAGGTTGGAATGAGCGCCACGGACACACCCGATACCGGCGCCGTTCCACCCCGGTTGGTGACCACCGCTGGGGCGGCTGACCTCCTGCGCCGCCTCAGCGGGACTCACGGCGAACTGATGATGCATCAATCCGGCGGATGCTGCGACGGCTCGGCCCCGATGTGTTATCCCTCAGGCGAATTCATCGTCGGGGACCGTGACGTACTACTCGGAATCGTCGATCTCCGACTTGCTGTCGGTGAGACTCCCGAAGACCTTCCCACCGGAACCGACGCTGTACAGGTCTGGATTTCCGGATCACAGTTCGAAGCCTGGAAGCACACCCAGTTGGTGCTGGACGTCGTGCCCGGCCGCGGCAGTGGATTCAGCCTGGAGTCTCCTGAAGGATTCAGATTCCTCAGTCGAGCAAGGGCATTCACACCGGACGAAAACGAAGCACTCGGCGCGTCGAGCATTCTCGTGGGCGCTGATTGGGAAGCGGGCGTGCGTCCTTTGCCCCCGACGGTTCCCCAGGTGGTCGCCGAGGCCGTCGACGCCTGCCCGGTGCCGGGCGCGGCCGCCCGATCCTGAGAACGGCAGCCTGAAGAAGATCTGAACAGACTCGGGACCGCTCACATGACAGCCAGTTAACAGCACGGTCATCTCCAGGCGACCTTCTCCGTACATCGCCCACATACCGTTCATTTCACGCGACGCATCCACCGTGCGTCGTCTCATTCTTGACCGATTCAGAGGATGGACATGTCTCTTTCCGACCACGCAACCGGCAAAAACGCCGGTGCCGCGGGTGCACACCACGACGGCGCAGACTTCCATGCGGAAGACAATTCGTATCTGGAGAAACGAACACTCCGAAAGGGAACAGCAGGGTGGGTGCTGCTTGCGGGGTTGGGTGTCAGCTATGTGATTTCCGGTGACTACGCCGGCTGGAACAACGGTCTGGCCGAAGGTGGTTTCGGTGGCCTTCTCATCGCGGCGGTTGTCATCGCGGGTATGTACCTGGCGATGGTGCTCGGTATGGCCGAGATGTCTTCGGCACTTCCTGCCGCTGGTGGTGGATACACGTTTGCCAGACGGGCCATGGGGCCCTGGGGCGGATTTGCCACCGGCACAGCAATTCTCATCGAGTACTCGATAGCACCCGCAGCGATCGCGACCTTCATCGGTGCGTACGTCGAGTCCCTGAACCTGTTCGGGATCACCGACGGCTGGTGGGTGTACCTCGCGGTGTACGCGATCTTCATCGGCATTCACCTCACCGGCGCCGGTGAGGCACTCAAGGCGATGTTCATCATCACCGCCATTGCACTCGTCGGCCTGGTCGTGTTCGCGGTTTCGGCTGTCGGCCTTTTCGATTCGTCCAACCTCACCGATATCGCCGTCGACACCAGCGCAGTCGGATCGTCGTCGTTCCTGCCATTCGGTCTGCTCGGAATCTGGGCCGCCGTGCCCTTCGCGATCTGGTTCTTCCTTGCGGTCGAAGGTGTACCGCTGGCCGCCGAGGAAGCACGTGAGCCGGAGAAGAACGTCCCCCGCGGCATCATCATCAGCATGTTGATCCTGATCGTCACAGGCGCAACGGTTCTCTTCCTCGCCACCGGTGCGCTCGGCGCAGACGCCCTGTCCACCTCCGGAAATCCGCTCGTCGAGGCTCTGGGGGACAGCGGAGCGGCAAAGGCCGTCAACTACATCGGACTTGCCGGTCTGGTCGCGAGCTTCTTCTCGATCATGTACGCCTACTCACGCCAGACGTTTGCGCTCTCCCGCGCCGGCTATCTGCCGAAGAACCTGTCGGTGACCAACAAGCGCAAGGCCCCCACTCTCGCGCTCGTCGTACCCGGAATCATCGGCTTCGCGCTCTCACTCACCGGTGAAGGTGCAATGTTGCTCAACATGGCAGTGTTCGGCGCGGCAGTAAGCTACGTCCTGATGATGGTGAGTCACATCGTTCTTCGTAAGCGTGAGCCGAACATGCCGCGCCCGTACCGCACGCCCGGCGGTATCGCCACCACCTCGTTTGCGCTCGTGATCGCGGCAGTGTCGGTGGTGGCCACCTTCCTGGTCGATCCCGTTGCGGCATTGCTGACGTTGGTTGCCTTCGGAGTTCTGATGGCGTACTTCGGTCTCTACAGTCGTCACCACCTTGTTGCCAACTCGCCGGACGAGGAGTTTGCTGTACTTGCACAGGCGGAAGAAGAATTGGGATGAGTCGCGGGATGGCCAAGTATCACCAGCAGGTATCCGGAACCAACTACTCGTTCGACGGTCTCGTCGATCTGATGGCAAAAGCGACACCACTGCGGTCGGGTGACGAACTAGCCGGTTGCGCGGCAAGCTCCGACGCCGAACGTGCTGCTGCTCAATGGGTTCTGGCTGATCTTCCGTTGACGGTGTTCCTCGAAGATCTGTTGGTTCCGTACGAGGACGACGAGGTAACCAGGCTCATCATCGACAGCCACGATCGCCTGGCCTTTGCGCCGGTGGCGCACCTGACTGTCGGCGGACTACGAGACTGGTTGCTCGAGACCGCGTCGGCGCCGGAAGCTTCCGCACGGTTGTCCGCCGCAAGTCCCGGGCTCACCCCCGAGATGGTTGCGGCGGTCAGCAAGATCATGCGCAATCAGGACCTGATCGCCGTCGCGAAGGCCATCACGGTCACCGCGGGGTTCCGCACTACCATCGGACTGCCCGGCCGGCTGAGCACCCGACTCCAACCAAACCACCCGACAGACGATCCACGCGGCATCGCGGCGGCCACATTGGACGGTCTCCTGATGGGATGTGGCGACGCCGTCATCGGTATCAACCCCGCGACGGACTCACCCCAGGCCACCTCGGATCTGCTCCACCTGCTCGACGACATCCGTCAGCGATTCGAGATCCCGACTCAGTCGTGCGTGCTCTCGCACGTGACCACCACGATCGGACTGATCGAATCGGGGGTGCCGGTCGATCTTGTCTTCCAATCGATTGCCGGTACCGAAGGCGCCAATTCCGGTTTCGGAGTGAACATTCCGCTCCTGCGTGAGGGCAACGAGGCCGGGCGCTCCTTGACCCGCGGAACGGTCGGCAACAACGTCATGTACCTGGAGACGGGGCAGGGGTCCGCCCTCAGCTCAGGTGCCCACTACGGCACCGGCGGAGCCCCGGTCGATCAGCAGACACTCGAGACCAGGGCATACGCAGTGGCACGTGATCTCGAACCGCTGCTGGTCAACACCGTGGTCGGCTTCATCGGTCCCGAGTATCTCTACGACGGCAAGCAGATCATTCGCGCGGGCTTGGAGGATCACTTCTGCGGAAAACTCCTCGGGCTGCCGATGGGAGTGGACGTTTGCTACACCAACCACGCCGAAGCCGATCAAGACGACATGGACAACCTGCTCACCTTGCTGGGCGTCGCCGGCGCGGCGTTCGTGATCGCGGTTCCTGGCGCCGACGACGTGATGCTCGGCTATCAAAGTCTGGCGTTCCACGACGCGCTGTATGTGCGTAAGGTCCTCGGTTTGCAGCCCGCCCCGGAGTTCGAGACCTGGCTCCACAACTTGGGGATGACCGACGCTAACGGTCGGGTTCTTCCGATCGATGCCGAAATGTCGCCGCTGCGGGCTTTGACGGTGAACTCATGACCGAAGATCAGGCACCGATCCTCGATTTCTGGGGTCCACTGCGCAAGACCACACAATCGCGTATCGGGTTGGGCCGCGCCGGTGATTCGTTGCCCACCAAGCGGGTTCTCGAATTCAAGGCAGCGCACGCTGCAGCTCGCGACGCGGTCCACGAGCCACTCGACTCCGAGACGCTTGCCAGTCGGGTCGAAGGGGTGGGCATCGGGGCGCCGGTGGTGGTCGCGAGCAGCGTCTCCACCCGCAGCGAGTATCTCCGGAGACCCGACCTGGGGCGCCAGCCGGCTGACCTGGGTGCGATCTCGAGTTCCGACAAGGAAATCGGGTTCATCCTCGCCGACGGACTCTCGCCGCGAGCACTGATGGACCACGGTGAGCAATTGCTGTCCGCGTTGGTCACGGTGTTGGGGGAGCGGTACTCGATCGCGCCGCCCGTGATCGCCACGAATGCCCGTGTGGCACTGGGTGATCACATCGCTGCCGCGATGGGAGTGCAGACGGCGATCGTCCTGATCGGCGAACGTCCAGGGCTCTCCGTCGCGGACAGCGTCGGGATTTATCTGACTCACCTTCCGTGCGTCGGTCGTACCGACGCGGATCGAAACTGCATTTCCAATGTCCACCCACCCGAGGGCCTCGGATACGAGCAGGCTGCTCGTGTCGTCCTGGGATTGGTGACGGGAGCGCGCCAGTTGGGCCGCTCCGGCGTCGACCTCAAGGACACCTCTCGCGCCGACGCCGTTGCGTCGGGAGAAGTGCTGACGCTCGATTAATTGACAACTGCACGGCATACCCGGGTCGATCGACACTCGGGTATGCCGTCGTACCCGAATCACGACGAAAACGAGGGAATCGATGTTCCGTTCGCTGCATGCCCGCGCCCTGTGTGCGTTGGCGGTAGGTAGTGTCCTGTTGAGTGCAACTGCATGTAGTTCGGCCGAGAGTGCCCCGAAAGAAGATGTGGCGCAGAGTGGTTCATCCTGTGCTGCGTTGGATCCCAGTCTTGCGTGGTACGGCGACAACCGTGTGACGTTGGATGCCATGATGACGGAGTTCGGAACGTGTGGAGCTGCAGGTGATGTCGATGACGGAGCTCCGTTGGCGCTCTTCGACTGGGACAACACAGTTGTCAAGAACGACATCGGAAGCGCCACCGCATTCTGGATGATCAAGAACAACAAGGTGTTACAGCCTGCCGGAGGGGACTGGGCAACCACCAGCCGCTTCATGACGCCAGCCGGCGCTGCCGCACTTTCCGCCGCGTGCGGCTCCGAGACCGCGCCGGGGCAACCGTTGGCAACCAGCACCGACTTGGACTGCGCGGACGAGATCGTTGCGGTACTCGAAGAGAAGACTCGCGACGGCCAGGCCGCATTCGACGGTTACGATCACCGCCGGACAAAAGCCGCATACGCGTGGGCCGTGCAGTTGATGGCAGGGCACACCGAGGACGAGATCACCGAGTACGCCCGCGCAGCGCGTGCCGAGAATCTCGCTGCTGCAGAAGGATCCGATCAGACCGTCGGTACGACGGAAGTCGACGGCTCGGTGCGGTACTACGCGCAAATCGAAGATTTGGTGAAATCCCTCGGCGCTCATGGATTCGACGTGCGAATCATCTCCGCGTCGGCCGAACCGGTCGTTCGAGTCTGGGCGGAACAACTGGGATTGGACGCCGATCATGTGATGGGAGTTCGGCCCATCGTCGAGGGCGGGGTTCTCACCGGGCGCCTGCGTGGGTGTGGTGGCGTTGCGGACGGCGACGACTCGGTCATTCCGTACATCGACGGCAAGCGGTGCCAGGTCAACGAGGTTGTCTACGGGGTTCAAGGGCCTACGGCGTTCGAGCAGTTGGCCGCCGATCGACGTCAGGTATTTGCTGCCGGTGATTCTGTCACCGACGTGACGTTCCTCGGAGATGCGACCGGTGCGCGCCTGGTGATCAACCGCAACAATCCCGAACTGATGTGCAATGCCTACGACAACAGTGACGGGAAATGGCTGGTCAACCCCATGTTCATCGAACCGAAAGCACAGGCGGATGCTCCCTATCGCTGCTCGACCGATGCTTACACCGACGCGGTCGGGGAGAAAGGCGCCGTGACTCGTGCGGACGGCAGCGTGATCCCCGATCAGGCCGATTCCGTCGCGTGACGGTCGACTTGCCGCGGTGACTTCACAACGATCGATCGGGGTGTGATCTGATTCTGTCGAGCCCTTTGTCGGGCTGCGGAAACCCACGGGTGTCCGCTGTGATGCTGGAGCCGCAGAGGCGGCACGTGAGTAGGAGAAATCGATGGCCTTCGCTGGCAATGTGGACGAGTTGGCACTGCTCCAGGCAGTACGTCTCAAGGAGCGGGTCGGAGCGGTCGTCCTGGCCGAGCACCTGGGCGTCAGCTCGGCTTCCGGTCAAGCTGCGTACGACGCACTTGTCGCGCAGGGCAAAGCGGTCGAAGCGGAAAACGCCATCAGCCTGACCGAGAAAGGTTTGGCAGAACTCGAAGATCAGTTGGACGCCGAGCGCGTCTCGATCGACGAGGACTCCATCGGTGAGGTGTACGAGGCGTTCCTTCCCTTGGACGAGGAGTTCGCCGCGCTCATCGACGACGCAGATGCGGATTCCCTTGCAGAGTTGGATCGCCGGGCTGCAAACCTGTTCGACGATCTGTCGGCATTCGTTCCGCGGTTGTCTCGTTACCAGGATCTCTTCTCGGATGCTCTCGCGAAAGTGAAAGCGGGGGAGTCCAAGTGGATTTCCGAACCGATCATCGACTCCTACGCCACGGTGTGGGGCGAGATCCGTCAGGAACTGTTCGGGGCTGCCGGTAAGGCTTGATCCGTAGCGTTGCACCGTGACGCCGTTTCTCGAGGGCCGTCCGATTCGTGAGAACGAATCGGACGGCCTGCGGCATGTCGAGGGGCGTGAAACTCGTTACCATTGCATACAAGTCGTGACCGAGATCACTCGTACCCCCTTTCGGGGGTAGTGCGGGGGTGAGCCACATCACTACCTTTCCTCCTATCGACGGTGATGCCCACAGGGCGACACCACGGGACCACGGAGGAATCGAGTGACCACAGTCTCTCCCACAGGCGGCACCAGTGCCGCCGGCGCCGGGGGTGCGAGTGCCGCAGGTGCGACGCAGCCCCCGCAGAACACCACCAGTGTGCGGCGCGTCGCAATCGCGAGTTGTATCGGCACGACTATCGAGTTCTACGACTTCTTCATCTACGGAACCGCTGCGGCACTTGTCTTTCCGACGGTGTTCTTCCCCGCGCTCGGTGCCACTGCGGGAACTGTCGCATCGTTTGCGACTTTCGCAGTCGCATTCATTGCCCGGCCCGTCGGCGCAATGTTGTTCGGACACTTCGGTGATCGCATCGGTCGCAAGAAGACGCTGATCTCGACGCTCCTGCTCATGGGTATCTCGACGCTCCTGATCGGCTTGCTGCCCGGTGCGGCAACCATCGGTGTCGCGGCTCCGATCATCCTGGTGCTCTTGCGATTCGGCCAAGGCTTCGCGGTCGGTGGTGAATGGGCCGGCGCAACTCTGCTCACCGCGGAATACGCCCCACCGGGCAAACGTGGTCTGTATGCGATGTTCCCGCAGCTCGGCCCCGCAATCGCCTTCGTGCTCTCGAGCAGTACATTCCTCATCACCGGCGCTGTTCTCGGCGACACCAATCAGGCCTTCCTCGACTACGGCTGGCGTATCCCGTTCTTGTTCTCCATCGTGTTGGTCGGCATCGGCCTCTACATGCGACTCGCTATCGAGGAGACCCCGGTCTTCAAGGCGGAGCAGGCAGAGCGCGTTGCAGAGCAGAAGAACGAAGCACCTCGCACCCTCCCGTTCCTGGATGCCTGGCGGTTCCAGACCAAGGAAATCCTCCTCTCGGCCGGCGCCCTCGCTTGCCTGTTCGCGTTCTTCTACATGGGCACGGCGTTCCTCACGAGCTACGGAACCAAGACCCTCGGCTTCTCCCGCCCGTTCGTCCTGTCGGTCGGTATCGCTTCCGCCTTCGTCTTCGGTGCCGCGATCATCGTCTCCGCCCTGTACTCGGACCGCATCGGGCGTCGCAAGGTCATCATGATCTCTTGTGGTCTGGCTGTGGTGTGGGCGCTCATTCTGTTCCCGCTCCTGGACACCGGAACACCGATCGCGTTCATCCTCGGAATGTTCGGCACGCTGATGATCTTCGGAATCGCGTACGGCCCCTGCGGTGCGCTGCTTCCGGAAATGTTCCAGACCCGCTACCGCTACACCGGTGCCGGCCTCGGCTACAACCTCGCCGGAGTGCTCGGCGGCGCAGTGCCGCCGCTGATCGCCGCACCGCTGGCCTCGGCCTACGGGAGTATGGCCATCGGAATCATGTTGGCAATCCTCGGTGTGGTGAGTCTGGTCTGCACCTGGGCGCTCGTCGAGACCAAGGACCACGCGCTGTAACCACTGTGCGCCTTTATTAACCGCCGGCGGTTAATAAAGGCGCACAGCAGGCGGGTGGGGTGTCCGGACTCTGAACAGTTACGGCCACCCCGCACCGGGAAGTATGTCGTGCATCACACCGAATCGAGTAAATTCGTAGATGAGAGGGTCCGCTGCGGCGGCCCCTCTCATAGGTGCCTGAACAGGTAACCGGAGAGGACAGAACACATGAGTACGCCGCTGCCCAGCTATACGTCCGGAGTATGGGACGGTCCGATGCTGGGCGACACCATCGGAGACAACCTCGATCGCACGGTTGCCGCACACGGCGACCGCGATGCGTTGATCGACCACGCCAGCGGTCGACGATGGACGTACCGGGAGTTCGCCGAGCAGGTGAACGGGCTCGCTGCCGGACTACTTTCCCGTGGTGTGGGGAAGGGCGATCGGGTAGGAATCTGGGCTCCCAACTGTCCGGAATGGACGTTCACGCAATACGCGACGGCAAAGGTCGGCGCGATCCTGGTCAACATCAATCCGGCGTACCGCTCGCACGAGTTGCAGTACGTGCTCGAGCAGGCCGGGATCTCGACGCTGGTGTCTGCGGCCAGCTTCAAGACCTCGGACTACGCGTCGATGATCGAGACGGTGCGGCCGCAGTGCCCGGATCTGACGTCGGTGCTCCTGCTCGGTTCACCCGAGTGGGACGCGGTGCTTGCAGACGGCTTGGCGGCGCAGGCAAGCGATCCGGCTCCGCTCGCCGCAGCCCAGGCCGCGTTGTCGGCCGACGACGCGATCAACATCCAATACACCTCGGGTACTACCGGTTTCCCGAAGGGCGCGACGCTCAGTCACCACAACATCCTCAACAACGGCTATTTCGTCGGCGAGTTGTGCCACTACAGCGAGGTCGATCGGGTGTGCATCCCGGTGCCGTTCTACCACTGTTTCGGCATGGTGATGGGCAACCTTGCGTGCACCAGTCACGGTGCTGCCATGGTCATTCCGGGTCCGGCTTTCGATCCGCGTGCTTCGCTCGAAGCCGTTCAGGCTGAAAAGTGCACGTCCCTCTACGGCGTTCCGACGATGTTCATCGCGGAGTTGGCGTTGCCTGACTTCGACAGCTTCGATCTGTCGTCCCTTCGCACCGGCATCATGGCGGGCTCGCCCTGCCCGGTCGAGGTGATGAAGCAGGTCATCGATCGCATGGGCATGTCGGAGGTGTCCATCTGCTACGGCATGACGGAGACCTCGCCGGTGTCGTTGCAGACCCGCTCGGACGATTCGATCGAGCAGCGCACCGAAACGGTCGGCCGGGTAGGGCCGCATCTCGAGATCAAGATCGTCGATCCGGCAACCGGATTGACGGTGCCCCGTGGCGAGCCGGGTGAACTGTGCACGCGTGGTTACTCGGTCATGCTCGGATACTGGGAGAACCCGGAGAAGACCGCCGAGGCGATCGACGCTGCCCGGTGGATGCACACCGGAGACATCGGAGTCATGGACGAGGCCGGATACGTCGCCATCACGGGACGCATCAAGGACATGGTCATCCGCGGTGGCGAGAACGTCTATCCGCGTGAGATCGAGGAGTTTCTCTACACCCACCCCGACATTCTCGATGCGCAGGTCATCGGCGTACCCGACGCAAAGTACGGCGAGGAATTGATGGTGTGGGTCCAGATGCGCGAAGGTGCAGACGATCTCGACGCCGATTCGGTCCGCGCGTTCTGCACCGGCAAGCTCGCGCACTACAAGATTCCGCGGTACGTCCATGTCGTCGACGAGTTCCCGATGACAGTCACGGGCAAGGTCCGCAAGATCGCGATGCGAGAACAGGCGATCGAATTGATCGGTCAGGCCTGAGAGTATGTCCGCGAACCCAGGGGAGCGTGAGCCGGTACGCCCCGAGATCGCGCTCTCCTGGAAGCGTTCTCGACTCAGTGGCCTCGACCCGTCGTCGGCCATCGCCGTGGACACCGAGGAGCAGGACGGTGAGTCTCGTCTGCTCCGGGCCGCCGCACCCGTGCTCGACGAAGTTTCGCAACAGATCGCGGGCACCGGTTTCTGCGTGCTGCTTGCTGATCGCGAATGCCGCGTGGTCGCTTCGGTGTACTCCGACAGTCGCGTCGAGCGAACGATCGAGCGGTTGGGTGTCGTCAACGGTTCACGCTTCGGTGAAGAGCACGCCGGCACCAACGCGCTCGGTACGCCCCTCGAGGTCGGACGAAGCGTGGTGATCCACGGTGACGAGCATTTCCTCGACAGCCTCAAGGGTTTGAGCTGCTACGGACAGCCGATCCTGCATCCCGTCACACGTCGTGTCGAAGGCATTCTCGACATGACCGGCGTTGTCTCGCAGGCCAACCCACTGTTCGCGCCCTTCCTTGCGCGTGCTGCAGCGGACATCGAGAAACGGCTGCTCGAAGGCTCGAAAGCATCGGAGCAGCGGCTAGTCGACGCATTCCAGCGAGTTTCACATCAGCGCCACATTGCCGTCGCGGCCATCGGCGACGACATCCTGCTGAGCAACCGAACCGCTTTGGATCTGCTCGACACCGCAGACCATGTATCGCTCCGTTCCTTGATTGCCGACCTGAATCCGGACCAATCACGATTGGTGACAGTCGAATTGGCGTCCGGCGCGCTGGCGCGAGTTCAAGCCGACCGGATTTCCGGGGCTGACGGTGGTGCGCTCTTCCTGGTCGAACCACTCCAACGGGAACGGGCACCGATCCGCAGAACGCACGAGCGGGCACCGTCTCCCGGCGAACGACTGCGGCGCGACCTGATGCGGGCGCGGGCAACCTCTGCCGCCGTGGCGATCTCGGGTGAAGCGGGATCCGGCCGAACCTCGGCAGCATCGGACGTAGTCGGCAGTGTCGATGCGAGTTGGCTCGATGCCACGCGAATCGCGTTCGACGGCCGTGAGCAGTGGGTCACCGATCTCGTGCGAGCATCCCGTAAGCGTTCGGGCGTGGTCGTGATCGAACAGGTACAACTCCTTCCTGACTCGGTGTTGCCGCTGGTCGCAGACCTGATCGACGCCAGCGCCGAGGGGCCGAAAATCGTACTGACCAGCGGAGCGGCAGTTGATCTTCCGCCGACCATCGCCGCGCTGCTCTCACGATGCGCCTCCCGGGTTGTCATCACCCCACTGCGCGAGCGACAGGCTGAGATCGCCGAGTTGGCACAAGTCATGTTGGAGGGGATCTCACCAGAACTGAGATTGACCGCCAGCGCTGCCGAAGCACTCGCGGCGGCCAACTGGCCGGGCAACCTGGCCGAATTGCGCGTCGTGTTGAATCGCGCCTCGGATGAACGCTCGAGCAATCGCATCGACGTCGCTGATCTGCCCGAGGACTATCGCACCACGACCAAGGTGTCGCGGTTGGCAGGGCGGGAGAAAGCCGAGCGCCAGGCGATCATCGGAGCGTTGAAAGACTGCGGCGGCAACAAGGTTCACGCGTCGGCGCAACTCGGAATCAGCCGAAGCACTCTCTATACACGGATGCGGGCGCTCGACATCACTGTGTAGTTTGCTGTCCGACTTCAGTTGTACAAAGTTCGGACAGTTAGCACCCCCGGAAGCGCGGAAGTATGGCGTGCATCACATTCGCACCTCACTACTTCAGGGGAGTTTCCGATGACGGCAGTAGCCGAACACACCATCAGTTCCGCGGTACAGGGTTTCCTGAACGGACCGAAGAAGCTCTACATCGGCGGCGAATTCGTCGACGCCGCTTCGGGTCAGACCTTCGCGACGTACAACCCGGCTGACGGACAGAAGCTCGCAGACGTGGCACACGGTCAGGCCGAAGACATCGACCGCGCGGTACGTGCCGCTCGAACGGCTTTCGAGGACGGCCCCTGGTCACGTATGAAGGCAAACGAGCGCGAGCGGATGATCTGGCGCGTCGGCGACATTCTCAGTGCTCGTGCCGAGGAATTCGGTCAGCTCGAAGCTCTCGACAACGGCAAGTCCGTTGCCATCGCCACCGCCGTCGACGTGGCTTGGGCCGCAGACGTTTTCCGCTACTACGCGGGTTGGGCCACCAAGATCGAAGGCAGCACTGTCAACGTGTCGATGCCCTTCTCTCCGGGCGGCGAGTTCCACGCCTACACCCTGCGTGAGGCAATCGGCGTCTGTGGACTGATCGTGCCGTGGAACTTCCCGCTGCTGATGTCGTCGTGGAAGCTCGCCCCCGCGCTCGCCGCCGGCAACACGGTGATCCTCAAGCCCGCTGAGCAGACCCCGCTCACCGCACTGCTTCTCGCGGAGGTCTTCGAAGAAGCAGGCTTCCCGCCCGGCGTCGTCAACATCGTTCCCGGCTTCGGCGATGCAGGTGCTGCTCTGTCCGGCCACGACGACGTGGACAAGGTTGCGTTCACCGGTTCCACCGAGGTGGGTAAGAAGATCGTCGACGCCGCCAAGGGCAATCTGAAGAAGGTTACGCTCGAGCTCGGTGGCAAGAGCCCCAATATCGTGTTCGCCGACGCCGATTTCGATTCCGCGGTGGAGGGTTCGCTCAACGCGTGGCTGTTCAACCACGGACAGTGCTGCGTTGCGGGTACTCGTCTGTACGTCGAGGACACCATCTTCGAGAAGTTCACCGAGGCCGTCGCGCACGCAGCGAGCCAGGTCAAGATCGGACCCGGCCTCGATCCCACCACCCAGCTCGGACCGCTGGTCTCGCAGGAGCAGTTCGACAAGGTGACCGGCTACCTGCGTGAGGGAATCGCCGACGGCGCACGTGCACTGACGGGCGGCAACCGCTGGGGCGATCAGGGCTACTTCGTCGAGCCGACCGTCTTCGTTGACGTCAAGCCCGAATTCTCCATCGTTCAGGAGGAGATCTTCGGACCCGTCGTGGCGGCGCTGCCGTTCAACGCGGACGACGGACCGATCACTGCCGCAAACGATTCCATCTACGGCTTGGCCGCCGGCATCTGGACCCGGGACATTTCCAAGGCTCACCGCACGGCGAAGCGCTTGAAGGCCGGTTCGGTGTGGATCAACCAGTACAACGGCTTCGACACTGCAATGCCCTTCGGTGGATACAAGCAGTCCGGCTGGGGCCGCGAGCTCGGCGCTTCGGCTATCGATCTCTACACCCAGACCAAGGCCGTCAACATCGCTCTCTGACCGACCCCATCGCTCATTCTCTCGTCCGACAATCAAGGAGATCACCAGTGAAGACCAAAGCTGCTGTACTGCTCGAGCCCGGAAAGCCTTTCGAGATCATGGAACTCGACCTCGACGGCCCGGGTGTGGGTGAGGTACTGATCAAGTACACCGCTGCCGGACTGTGCCATTCGGATCTGCACCTGACCGACGGTGATCTCCCGCCGCGTTACCCGATCGTCGGCGGACACGAAGGCTCGGGCATCATCGAAGAGGTCGGCCCAGGCGTCACGAAGGTCAAGCCGGGCGACCATGTCGTGTGTAGCTTCATCCCCAACTGCGGCACCTGTCGCTACTGCTCGACCGGTCGCCAGAACCTCTGCGACATGGGTGCCACCATCCTCGAAGGCTCGATGCCCGACGGTTCCTTCCGTTTCCACGGCAACGGAATGGATTTCGGCGGAATGTGCATGTTGGGAACGTTCTCCGAGCGCGCCACCATTTCTCAGCACTCGGTAGTCAAGATCGACGACTGGCTTCCCTTGGAGACAGCGGTGGTCGTCGGCTGCGGCGTGCCTTCGGGTTGGGGAACGGCAGTAAATGCCGGTAACCTTCGCGCCGGTGACACCGCTGTGATCTACGGCATCGGTGGTCTCGGCATCAACGCCGTCCAGGGCGCCGTTTCGGCCGGCTGCAAGTACGTCGTTGTGGTCGATCCGGTTGCTCTCAAGCGTGAGACCGCACTGAAGTTCGGTGCAACCCATGCCTTTGCAGACGCCGAGAGCGCTGCTGCCAAGGTCAACGAGCTGACGTGGGGACAGGGTGCCGACGCTGCGCTCATCCTTGTCGGCACCGTCGACGAGGACGTGGTCAGTGCAGCGACGGCAGTGATCGGCAAGGGTGGCACCGTGGTGATCACGGGACTCGCCGACCCCGCCAAGCTGACCGTTCACGTGTCGGGTACCGACCTGACGCTGAATCAGAAGACGATCAAGGGCACGTTGTTCGGGTCCATGAATCCGCAGTACGACATCGTGCGACTGCTGCGTCTCTACGATGCCGGTCAGCTCAAGCTCGACGAACTGATCACCAACACCTACAGCCTCGAAGACGTCAACAAGGGCTACCAGGATCTACGTGACGGCAAGAACATCCGTGGCGTGATCATTCACGACAAGTAACCCCAAGTGCTGTGCGCCTTTATTAACCGCCCGCGGTTAATAAAGGCGCACAGCACTATTTCTTGGCTTTCGACAAAATCTGCATCAACTGAAGTAGCGCCGAGAACTTCGCGAACACCGAGCGCGAGACCACCGGACCGAAAGCCGCGGTGTCGGTTGCGTCGAAGGCGTCGAGCAGATCGCGGAAACTTTCGACCTGTTTGACCATCGCGTCGAGATCGACGTGCGTGACTGTGTCGGCGTCACGCAGAGCGAGCAGGTACTGCGGCGCCGTCACCAAGGCGACTGCCGGGATCTTCCGCTCGAACAGTGGTTCACCCTCGCCGAAATGAATGACCGGTCCTGGCGCCACGATTCGGCGATCGCCTGCCCCGATGTCGCGCCACAGCGGTGCAACGATGTCGTGTACTTCCCGACTCGTCGCGTAGAGCAGTTCCGGTTCCGGAGTGGTCTCCAACGAATAGCTGCCGATCGAGGTGTTCTCGGTATCACCCAGTGCGCCGAGGTGTTCGATTGCGATCCCCGCTACTGCGCGCGCCTGACCGTCTTCGCCCTTCCACATCTCGGGGTGTGCTTCGAGCCAGGTGGACGTTGCCTGTCCGTGCTTGGACACCGCTGGAATGCGAAGGTGGCCGGTCGTCAGCACAAAAACGTACGACCGTCGATGCGGCTGCGCGACGGCGTGCCGCGCCAAGGCCAACATTCCCAGATGCCCGTTCTCCTCGACGCCGTTGGTTCCGTCGCTGTGAGTGATGAGCAGAATCGTCTCTTCCGGTGATGTCCCCGGGGATACCGCCCACACCGTGTCGGTCCGGGTGTCCGGATGCAGAGTTGCATCCAGAACCAGAGTGGCCCGCTGGCCCGAACGAGCTGCAGCGACAACCTTCCTGCCCTCGTCGCCGGCCACCCAGACGGCGGGGATGTCGTTGTACGGCTGCGTGAACGGAAGATATTGTCCCAGCGCGTTGTCCGGAGCGATGTCACGCCACACCGCGATCACGCCGAGCACTCCGGCTTTGCGGGCCTTGTCGAGTTTCGGGCCAAGAAGAGTCGCGGAGAGAACCGGATTTCGAAGAGTCTCGTCGGTGGCGATCGGACCCCACTCGCTGACCAGTAGTTTGCGGGGAAGATCGATGTGCGGGACCTCGATCACTGCGATCGCGCCCTTGGCCAAGGACCACTTGGGGCGTCGCGCGCTGACGTGGACCAGGGGAGCGGAGACTCCCTGAGGCCCGGTCAATCCCGAGTAGGGGAATGCGGACGAAACCTTGATCGGTCCCGTCGGCAATTCGATGCGAAGTCCGTCAGACGTTGCCGGTAGATCCCAGCGTTCGAAAGTGTGTGAATCACGCCGGACTTCGAGACCCAGTTCGGTCAGTTCGTTCGCGACTTCCTCCACCACCGCGTGGTGTGAAGGTGATCCCGTCAATCGTGGCCCTCGCGCGTCGAGTCGCTGTTGGCCTGCAAGGAGGAGATCGCGATCGACGGCCTGGCCGTGATTCATGGGATTGCCTTTCGTACTACGCGACGTCTGCTCTGGTGAGGCGCCTGCCCGTGTCGTGTCCACGGTACCGAGCGGTCTGAAAAGGAGACGGAGAGCGCGCCGGATATGCCGTTTTCGCAGATATACCAGGTGCCAACGAGCCGGTCGGTCCGTACCGTATGACCTTGGCACCGAAAGACTCCGTGTTCTTCGGACAGACCAGTCCACGGCGAGAGAGGCCTACGTTGGCTACGTATCTTTACAGGTTGGGGAAGTTCGCTTTCCGCCACAAGTATCTTGTGGTGGCCGCGTGGATTATCGTGATCGCGGTGGTGGGGGGCGCTATCAGCGCCACAAATCCGACGTTCTCCAAAGAATTCAACCTTCCGGGCACCGATTCACAGCGTGCGACCGAGTTGATGAACGAGAACTTTGCAGCTGCAGCGGAGCAGCAAACTCAGGCGTCGACCAGTATTCTCATCGCGGCAGACGACGGGCTTGCCGCGCACAGCGATCAGATCGATCAGTTGATCGCGCAGGCGAAGACGTTGCCGGACATCGTCGATCCCGAGAAGATCGTCAATCCGGTCACTCTCGCGGAGGCCAATCCAGCGGTGGCGTCGGCCGTTCTCGGCGACAACGGCAAGGTCGGGCTGATCCAGCTCAATCAGTCGATTCGCATCGAGGATCAGACGCAGGCCAACAAGACCGCGTTCCTCGACTTGATGGCAAAGTTCCGCACCGGCGGCTTGCAAGTCGAAGGAACCGGCTCGATGATGCAGGTGCAGGCCGCGGGCGGTCTGTCGGAGATGCTCGGCTTCGCGGTGGCGTTCATCGTGATGATCGTGGCGTTCGGTGCACTCATCGCGGCGTTCATCCCGTTGTTCACTGCAATTCTGGGAATTGCGCTGGCCACTCTGACTGTCACCCTCGGCTCGGGCTTCTTCGACATCAACGAAGGCGTCACGGGAATCGTCACGATGATCGGCATCGCAGTCTCGATCGACTACGCGTTGTTCATCGTGTCGCGCTACCGCAGTGAGCTCAACCTGGGCGGAACCAGGGAAGCCGCCGCCGGACGCGCAGTAGGTACTGCCGGTTCGTCTGTCGTATTCGCAGGCCTGACAGTGGTGGTTGCGCTGGCGGCCCTGGCGGTGGTCGGGGTTCCGATGATCACGCAGATGGGAATCTCGGCAGCGGTTGCCGTCATCATCGCTGTGCTCGGCGCAATCACATTGATCCCAGCGGTTCTGGGTATCTTCGGCCGATTCGCGTTCTCGCCTCGTATCCCCGGGCTGCGCCACGGTGACGAGCCCGAGACGATGGAATCCAACGGACATCGCTGGGCCAAGATAGTCACCAAGTACCCGTGGCCGATCGCGGGTGCTGCGCTGGTGCTTCTGGTGATCGCGGCTATTCCGATGACGAAGCTCGAACTCGGACTCTCGTTCACTCAGGACGAAGAGCGGCCGGCACTTGCCCTGCTGCAACGTGGGTTCGGTGAAGGCGTCAATGGCGAATTGTTCGTCGTGCTCGACGCGCCTGACGGCACCGACATCACCGCGATTGCCGAAGGCACTGTCGCGCACATCAAGGGCCTCGACAACGTCGCAACTCCGGATCAGTTGATGTGGGTCGGAAACGGACCGGACGCAGCAAACCCGATGGCGGGCGCCAACTCTGCGCTGATCGCGGTCACCCCGCAGATGTCACCGAGCGGCCCCGAAACCCACGAGCTGATGAATCAGATCCGGGATTACGGATCGACGGTGAAATCGGAAGGCGCAGAACTCGGTGTAGCGGGGCAAACCGCGATCGTTGCCGACATGTCGTCGAAGCTCAGTTCCGCGCTCATCCCGTATCTCATCGTGGTTGTGGGGCTGGCGTTCATCATCATGATGGTCGTCTTCCGCTCGATCCTGGTGCCGCTGACCGCAACTCTCGGATTCCTGTTTTCCGTCTGTGCGACCTTCGGCGCCACGGTGGCCATCTTCCAGGAGGGCGACTTCGGGCTGATCGAGCACACACAACCCATCATCTCGTTCCTGCCGATCTTCATGATCGGTGTGGTCTTCGGGTTGGCGATGGACTATCAAGTGTTCCTCGTGACGCGAATGCGCGAGGAATACGTGCACGGATTGTCGGCCAAGGACGCCATCATCTCCGGCTACACCCATGGTGCTCGCGTGGTCGCGTCGGCGGCCATCATCATGATCTCCGTGTTCGGCGCATTCATGCTGTCCTCGGAGACGACAAGCAAGATGATGGGCTTCGGCCTCGCGGCTGCAGTCTTCTTCGACGCCTTCATCATCCGCATGATCGTGATCCCTGCGGTCATGTCGATTCTCGGTGATTCGGCATGGAAGTTGCCGGCGTGGCTCGACAAGATCCTGCCGAACGTCGACATCGAGGGTGAAGCGATTCGACGGATTCCGATCGAGCAGGATCCGGATTCCGATCCAGACCCGAATCAGGTGCCTGTGAGGGTGTAAGCACTCAGGCAGTCAGAACGGGGGGCCAGTTGCACAGCAACTGGCACCCCGTTCTTCTGTGTTCATACGGAGCTCGCGCGATAGGAAACCATCCGGTTGGTAACAGAAATTGCTGTGATCGCGACAGGAATTCCAGAGGCGACGCGCATCGGGGGCGAGCCGTGACGGTGACTGCGAGGGTACGTGTCGAAGGAGCAAACCGATTTGAAGCGGGCCGAGAAGTGGACCTTCGCGCTGACGGTCGTCTCCCTGATCGCCGGTGGGACAGTGGTTGCCGGGCTGGTGGATCGGTGGAGCAGTTCGCCGTCCGATGACATCTCGGTAGCTGCGTCATCTTCGATCACCATGACATCCACACCGGACGAGATTCCGGCGGAAGACGTGCCTGAATTCTCGTACGTCACGCCGAGCGCGGTGTACCCGACAACGATTCCGGGTTGTGAAAGCGTCGAAGCGCCGGAGGAGGATTCGTTCTTCTCCTATATTCTCGACGGATCTGATACGTACGACGATCCACGCTTTCCGTGGTTCTCGAGTGCCAAGGCCGCCGCGATGTCGGAAGCGGTCAAGCAGGCGCTCCCGAAAGATGTCGAGCTGAAGTTCGCCAGCCCGGGTAATTCGCTGCAGTTCGGGCCGATCTCTGCACCTTCGAACACAGATGGGCTGCCCGAGGGTTTCTCGCTCGAGGAGTTGGCGTCCACCACTGCGTCCGGGACGCTGATTCGGGACGGGAAGATCGGCGCGCTCAGCCTGATGCTGCACTCGAGTTCTGATCCGATCCCATCGTGTGTTGCGGGGTCGCTCGTCGAACGTCGGGTGCTGGCTGACCAGTCGGTAGTGGATCTGCAGGATACGTGGAGCGAAACCAATGGTGTACGCACCCTTGGTCGGTCGGCGATGTTGTACGGAGTCGACGGGACCCGTATTCAGGCGTATGTCAACGACACTAACAACGACGGAGGTCGGAACGCCGAGAGTTCCGGCGTGGTGCCACTGACTCTCGACGACCTTGTAACCCTTGTCGAAATGCCACAGCTGCGAATCACTACTCCAGTTCCCCCGGGTACGGCACCCCTTTCGCCCGGGTGCCACGGGATCCCTCGAGACTCTAGCGACGTGGCTGAACTCGATCGCGCGACGATCGAACGTCTCAACGCGGTACTCGAGATCAGATGGCGCGCTGTATCTCCGGGTTTTCCGATTCTTGATACCGGACCGGGCACTCTGACGGTGGCGGAGAATGACAAGTCCACTGCATGTCAGAGACTTCTCACCCGGACGGGAGACAGCGAGTCGACGCTCAACATGACAATTACCGGCGGACAACCACTCCCTACGGAGCCCAACAAATACGACCCTTCCTACGACGGGCACCCCTTGGAGGTCGTGACGCGACCGGATGGATCCGTGATCGAGCGAGACGAACGGAACTACGCGACCGTGCCCATGACAAATGACGGCTCGAAAGCAGAATCGACGCAGGAAACGAGCAGGTCGGTGGTCGTCACCCGCCCGAATGGGACCCAAGTCTCGGTTTCGTCGTCGGCTGCGATCCCGAGCGATCCGATGACGTTCGAGCAGTTGGAGTTTCTCGCGACGACCGAAGGCTTGGAGATTCGATGAGCACCAGATTCTCCCCGAAATCGCGACTTCGGATCGCGGCCGCCGCAGCCGTAGTCACCGCCACTGCCGCCATCGCCACGGTGGTCACGTCGACGAGTTCTGGCCCGACAGCGATCTCGTCGCAGCTATGGAGCGTCGAGGCCTCCGAGATTCTCGGGCGCGAGTTCGCGATCTTCCGGAGCCCGCTTGTTGGAACCGAATTCAACATGGACATGGGCGGATTCATCGACGCCGGATCACTCGTGGTCACGATGATCGGTATGCCGGACCGCCAGGCATACTCGCTGGACGACGCGGAATTGGTCGCACTCGATGCCGACAACGGCACTGTCCGTTGGCGCACGTCGGCGGTCGACGTCGGTGGTTGCTCCGAGACTCTGCTCGGCAGTTCGGTGCTGTGTTTCTCCGGGCCGTACGTATCCGGTGGTTCGTACTCACTTTTCGACATCGAGACAGGAGAGCGTCGAGACGTCAAGACGCCGTGGGCACCGATCATCGCGGTTGTCTCGGGTGATACGGTCCTCGCGCTCGAGGGTGATATCGAGAGCAACGACGTTCGCGTGCACAGCGGAACCGTCGACGATCCGGAAGCGAACTGGTCCAAAGCGTTCGACGTCGGTGGATCGTGGGAAGCCGGATACGTCGATCCGGTGATGTCGGTGCACGGCGATCTGGGTGTGATCGCTCTCGACGAGTCTCTGGGATTCGACCTGAAGACCGGCGAACAGCGGTGGGTACACGGTTACTCCACCTGTTCGACCGCGCATACGTCGTCGGACGGTGTGACATTGGTGTCGGACGGCGGTTGCGAAGGGAACGGCCGGCCGACAAGTGAGTACGCACTCGATCAGTACGGGCGCGAGTTCGCCAGGACGGACGAACTGCCCTCGGAGTCCTCGTACTACGGCGGGCGATACAGCCGAGATGATCCCGCGGGAAGATCGACTCCGATCATTCTGGGACACAGCGGTTTCGACCGGACTTCCGGCGAGAAATTGTGGTCCAACAGTGAACTCTTCGACACCGCACAGTCGTTGGCGGTGATCGGCAACGTGGTTGCCGTGACCCGTTCCGGTTCCGGACCCGAGGTCCAGTTCGTGGACCTCTTCACCGGTGAGGTCCTGTGGCGATCGAACGCCGAGCGCGCCGGGGAGGTTGTCTGGCACGGCGATGTCGTTATCGACGAGGGAAACGTCTACGGAACGGATGTCCGTACGGGCCAACGTAGTTGGGAGGTTCGGGTGGATCAGGACGGGGACGACGAGTTCACGCCTTGGGCGATGCCGCGGGAGCTGTGGGCGGGGGACAAGATGCTGTTGCGTTCCAGTGAAGACCGCATCACGGCGTTGAAACTGTCTTGAGTGCTTCGGCCTCCGGTGCCGGAACAGTTTTCCCGGTGATCGGATCGACTTCCTCGAGCGGTGGAACGTCTTCTCCGTCGAGCACTCGGCGCATGCGCTCCTTGTCGAGCTGCCCCTCCCAATTGGCGACCACGAAGGTTGCGACACAGTTCCCGAGCAGGTTCACCGACACCCGCATCGAATCCATGATTCGATCGGCGCCCAGTAGGAGAGCGACTGCGGCGACGGGAATTGCGCCGTGACCGATTGCGGCCACGGTGGCCGACAGCGCCAGGAATGACGATCCCGGCACGCCGGCCATTCCCTTCGAGGTGAGCATCAGAACCAGGACGGCAGTGATCTGTTCACCGAGTGTCAGGTCCACGCCGAGTGCCTGCGCCAGAAACAGCATGCAGATCGACAGGTACAGCGTTGCGCCGTCGAGATTGAACGAGTAGCCGGTAGGCACCACCAATCCTGTTGTAGTGCGCGAGCATCCGGCGTTGGTGAGCTTGACCATGATTCGGGGCAGAACTACTTCGGTCGACGCCGTTCCCAAAGCGAGGAAGAGTTCGTCCTTGATGTACTTGACGAATTTCCACAGGTTCACGCCCGCGAAGTACCTGACTATCGCGGCCAGGATGAGGATGAACAGGACGGCGGCGAGATAGCATGCGGCGATCAGCTTTCCGTAACTTCCGAGCGAAGCGATCCCGTACTGACCGACGATGTACGCCATCGCGCCCAAAGCGCCCAACGGCGCCAGTCTCATGATCCAGCCGATGATCGTGAAGAACAGATGGCTCAGACGATCGACGAGTTCGAACACGATCGGTGGTCCACTCTCACCCGCCTTGGCCAATGCGAGCCCGAACAGTACGGCGAAGAAGAGGACTTGGAGGAGTGCGTTCTCGGCGAAGGCCGAAACTATCGACACCGGAATGATATTGAGCAGGAATTCGACGGTGTGGGGAAGTTCGCCACTTCCGGTCTTGGCTGCCACGGCGTCCGCACCGTTCGCCAGCGTCTCCGGATCGATGTCGAATCCCGCACCCGGCTTCATCAGATTTCCGATGAGCAGCCCGAACAACAGGGCGAAGGTGGTCACGACCTCGAAGTAGATGAGTGCTTTGACGCCGATACGCCCCACGGCCTTCAGATCCCCGACGTGGGCGATCCCGATCACAACGGTGCAGAAGATGATCGGCGCGATCAGCATTTTGATCAGCTTGATGAACCCGTCGGCGAGGGGCTTGAGGTTCGCGCCGAATTCCGGCCACAACCAGCCGATGAGAACACCGATGACGATAGCGGCGATCAATTGCACGAACAGTGATCGGTACCAGGGCGGCTTGTTGGCGAGTCGCGCGAGCTCGCTGTTCGGCAGTTTTACGGAAGTTGGCATGGATGGGAACGGTAGGTCCGCTTGATTGCGAAAAAATAACTCGCGAATGTCGTGGATGTAACGCGTCGAGGTTGCATCTCGGACAACAATTCGGTCAACAAGCGACAGTTGTGTGTGACTGTGGTTATTGTTTCTCTGAGCGGTGATCTTCCGTCCGCGTGCATGCACGACGTGTGAGAGGGGCTGTCATGGGGCAAATTATCGGAACCATCATTTTCGGCGCAGTCATCGGAATCCTGGCTCGTCTCGTACTGCCAGGTAAGCAGCAGTACGGCATGATCGTGACCGTCGTGCTGGGTATCGCCGGAGCGCTTATCGGGTACTGGGTCTGGGGAGCGATCTCGGACAAGGGCGACACGGGTGGAATCGACTGGATCCGCTGGATCATCAGCATCGCCGCGGCGGCCGTGCTCTCGATCGGCTACAGCGCCGTCACGGGCAAGAAATAGCAAGCCAACGCAATTCGCGAA